>JBNJHA010000058.1:0-13973 GCA_051748085.1 Thermodesulfobacteriota bacterium | reverse complement strand
AAGGAATATCCGAAGCAGCATTTGAAATTGCCGGAAAACATGGTTTCTTTTGATCAGAAAACATTGAACCGTATCCATAAAGAAAAAGGCGTGATTCGTTCCGCTTTGTCGCTTATAACCCCCAGTCGATACTGGACGGATGATTTTATTTTTCCGGTCCGGGGAAAGGTTTTGTCTGAATTTGGTCTGCGCAGATTCATGAACGGTAAACCGCGGTCCGCGCATCGCGGTGTTGACTTTCGGGCCGCGCAGGGCAAGCCGATAATTGCCTGCAACAATGGGCGAGTCGTCCTGACCGGCAAGTATTTTTTCGGAGGCAATACGGTTGTTGTCGATCACGGTCTGGGAATTTTGTCGCTTTATATGCATCTGGACAAAATCATGGTTGAACAGGGGGATGAAATTGAAAAAGGCCGTCCTGTCGGTCTGGCCGGAAGCACCGGCAGAGCTACCGGCCCGCATCTGCATTTTGCGATATGCATCTGGGGAGAGATGGTTAATCCGCTTGGTGTGCTCAAAAAACAGGGCTAGGTCTTTTCCAGTTCGGAAATTTTTTGATTTTTCGGACAAGAACTTGCTGAAGAATGTCTGCTTTTCCAATAATTGAATACAAAACAGGTGGTGAATAACAGTATGCCCGGCAAGAAAATTTCTTTTGAAAAAAATATTCAGGAACTCGAAAATATAGTGCATAAGCTGGAGCAGGGCGAGTTACCGCTTGAAGAAGGAGTGGACCTTTTTAAAAAAGGCATGGCGCTTTCCAAGTCCTGCAGGGAACAGCTGGAAAAAGCCAGATATGAAGTCCGGATTCTGAGTGAGGAATTGGATTCGGAAGAACATGAGGGCGCAGATGACAGAGAATGAATTCAAATACATTTTAAGCCGCGAAGCTTCTGTTATACATACTTTTTTGCAGGACTGCATGCAAAAAAGAGGTATTCCGGAAAAACTTTCCAGTGCCATGCAGTACAGCCTGCTTGCCGGCGGGAAAAGGCTGCGTCCTGTTTTGTGTTTGAATTGGGCAAAAATGCTCGGAGCGGAACAAAAACAGGTCTTGTCCTTTGCGGCGGGTTTAGAATGCATTCATACCTATTCACTTATCCATGACGATCTTCCGGCAATGGATGATGATGATTTGCGGCGGGGCAAACCCACCAACCATAAAAAATACGGAGAAGCCCTGGCTATTCTGGCCGGGGATGGCCTGCTTACTTTTGCCTTTGAGTTGATGCTTGAATGCGCTGTCCGCGGAGAACCCCTGAACCGTGCTCTTTTGGAGATAGCCAGAGCGGCCGGAGCCGGGGGCATGGTCGGTGGACAGGTATTGGACATGGAATATACCGGACAGGGAAGCAGTGATTTGGATAAACTGCAGAATATGCATCTGTTGAAAACCGGGGCTTTGCTTGTTTCTTCCTGTGTAACCGGTGCGGTTCTGGCCGGTGGCGGGGAAGATGATGTGCGAAGAGCCGGCGAATTCGGCCGGCATGTGGGTCTTGCCTTTCAAATCGCGGACGATATCCTGGACGTTACCGGTGACCAGGAAATTATGGGAAAACCGGTGGGCAGCGATGAAAAACAGGGTAAATTTACTTACCCGGCCTTAATAGGCATTGAAAAAAGTAAAAAAATAGCTCAAAAGAGCGTGTCCGCGGCCGGCGTTGTTCTTGAGGCCTATACGGGCGAGGAAAAAGAATTTTTGCTATCTTTGACAGATTATATTGTAAATAGAGTAAGTTAGTTTACGTCCGGGAAGTTGATGTTTTGGGGAACACCGGACGGACTTTCGTAAATGTCCGCAAAAAGCCGGTGAACTTTTTGCGTGTGCTGAATAGTTACTTTTTTATAAGGAATGAATCATGAGTAAGTTTTTTAAGGATAGGTACAAAGTGGAGGCAGTTGAGTTTGTCTGCCCGGTCTGCAAACGGAGCCAGATTGTGTACCTGCCTGATGAACCCATTCCTGAATGTCCGGTATGCAAGAAGAAAATGGTGATGAAGGAAGTTTTGACCGAAGGCAAATATTAATTTTTGGCTCGTTTCAAGAGTCTAATCCACAATGGTTTGGAGTTTCTTTCATCGGGATCGGAATCGGCCCTATAAGCTGAGAGTTCCTAGTACACCGAATGACATATTCTTTCGATTTCGATAGCGATCCTGATTTTGATGTGGATTACCCCGACGGTTAATCAACTCAACAAATTTTAATAAAACCCTCAAATTCAGCGAGTTAAGGCTTTTTTGCGGGTTCTTGGCAACAAAATTTTGCACAAATTTGTATGAGGAGGTTAATTTTTGTGCTCGGGAAATATTTGGATATCAACTTTAACCTTTTTTTGGAGGCGGTGTATGCGCAGACTATTTTATGTATTTACCATCCTGGCTTTGTTTTCCTTTGCATCTGTTGCAACAGCTTTTTCAGCGGACATGGATCTTGCCCGCAAATCAACCCTGGAAAAAATTATGGAGAGGGGAGAATTACGTGTTGGTTTCGATCCCGGTTACATGCCGTTTGAAATGACCGACAAGCGGGGCAATTATGTGGGTTTTGATGTGGATCTGGCCAAGGAAATGGCCAAAGCCATGGGCGTTAAATTTGTTCCGGTCAATATTGATTTCGACGGCATTATCTCGGCTCTTTTGTCCAAGAAATTCGATATTATTATCAGCGGGATGACTGTTAATCAGGAGCGCAATCTGCAGATTAATTTTTCCGATCCATATTTGGTGGTCGGGCAGACGGTTTTGGTCAACAATAAATACAAGGGAAAAATAAAATCATACAAGGATCTGAATGATCCCAAGTATACTGTTGTTTCCCGTATCGGGACCACCGGTGAAATGGCTGCCAAGCGCAATATCCCCAAAGCCAAATACAAATCATTTGACAAAGAAGCGGACGGCGCTTTGGAGGTCAGCAACGGCCGGGCCGACGCCTGGGTATACGATTTCCCGTTCAACGTTGTTTTCATGGCTCAGCACGGCGGAAACGTATATCATATTGATAAGCCTTTTACTTATGAACCTCTGGCCTTTGGCATTCGTAAGGGTGATCCGGATTTCATGAACTGGCTGAATAATTTTCTGCGCCAGATTAAGAACGACGGGCGCTATGACCGTATTTACGATAAGTGGGTCAAGGGCGATAAATGGATTGATGAGGTAATGGAATAATCAAACTTAAGGGCCGGATTTATTTCCGGCCCTTAATAATTTACCGGAGAGATGCCTGATGGCTGTGTGCACTGGTCTTGATCGTCCCAAGGGTCGAAAATACAATATTTTTTGGAAATCTGTTTTTGTCTTGGTTATTTTGGTGGGTATTGTCTTTGTGTACTGGGCATCCAAGACAGTTGATTATATTTGGAGATGGTACCGGATTCCGCAGTATTTTTATTATCAGGATCAAATAGATGTCCGGGCTGAAATCCAGGGTGAAGTAATTGAGATCGAAAAAGGCGAAAATGAAACATTGATCCGGATAACGGGCGGGGAAGAAAGCGAAAAGTATTCGATTCCCGGAAAGAATGTTCTGGTTTATGAAGGGGATTTTGTATATGCCGGTGACTTGCTCGCCAATTATGAAAAATGGCGCCCCGGCATTTTGCTTCAGGGACTATGGCTTACCCTCAAGGTTAGTATAATCGGCATTATTATGGGGATTTTTCTGGGCGTTTTGACCGGCCTGGCCAGGATATCGGAAAATCCGGCCCTGCGTTGGGGAGCGATTACTTATATTGAATTAATCCGCGGATCGCCGCTTCTGGTGCAAATATTTCTATGGTATTTTGTGGCCGGCACATTAATCAACGCCCTTTTGGCTGAGGTTGGTCTGCCCCGTGTTCCGGCACTATGGTACGGAATAATCGCCCTGGCCATATTTGCCGGAGCCTATGTTGCCGAAATCGTCCGGGCCGGAATTCAATCCATTCCAAGAGGGCAAATGGAGGCTTCGCGTTCTCTGGGTCTTACCTACGCGCAATCCATGCGCAAGGTTATTCTGCCTCAGGCCACGAAAAGGATACTGCCGCCGATGGCCGGGCAATTTATCAGCCTGATCAAGGATTCATCGCTTTTGGGAGTAATTTCCATTCGCGAACTGACCAAGGCGACCCGTGAGGTGGTTACCAGTTCCCTGCAGCCTTTTGAATTATGGATAATGTGCGCGCTCCTTTATCTGGTGCTTACTTTTACCTTGTCCATGTTTGTCCAGTATCTGGAACGAAAAGCCGTGTAGTCTGCATGCGTAAATTTTTTTCTGTTTAATTTGATTATATAAGCTGGCTGTGTTTGATCCGGAGAGCAGTAATTTCCGGATTAGAACCGCTTAGAAGCCGGAGAAAATAAATGCCTGAATCCATTATCAGTATATCGGATCTGAATAAATTTTTTTATATTCCGCAAGAGATTCAAGCTCTTAAAGACATAGATTGCGAAATAGCCCCAGGAGAAGTGGTCGTGGTTATCGGCCCGTCCGGATCGGGAAAGAGCACTTTTCTGCGTTGTCTGAATCGACTTGAATTTGCCAGCAGCGGAAAAATTGTCGTGGACGGACGGGAAATACTCGGAGCCGGCAGAGAGATAAACAAGATTCGCGCGGAAGTGGGCATGGTTTTTCAGCAGTTCAATCTTTTCCCGCATATGACGGTTCTGGAAAATTTGACCATGGCTCAAATGACGGTCCGCAAGCGCTCGCGCAAGGAAGCCCAGAAAAAGGGCCATGCGCTTTTGAAAAAAGTCGGCATACCGGACAAACACAATTCATATCCGGACCATCTTTCCGGAGGGCAGCAGCAAAGGGTGGCCATAGCCCGGTCCCTGGCCATGGATCCGAAAGTCATGCTTTTTGACGAGCCGACATCGGCATTGGATCCGGAAATGATCGGCGAAGTTCTGGACGTTATGAAGGATTTGGCCAAGGAAGGGATGACCATGGTAGTGGTAACGCACGAAATGGGATTTGCCCGGGAAGTGGCCGACAGAGTCATATTTATGGACGAAGGCATGATCCTCGAAGAGGGAACCCCGGAACATTTTTTCAAAAATCCGGTGCAGGAGCGGACCAAGGCTTTTTTGAGCCAGATTTTGTAGTTCTTATTGCCGGCCTATCCGACTTTGCCGGTCTTTTTGTCCGGCTCGCCAAGGCTACTTTCGGTCGCCTTTTTTGTACATCTCATGCATCAGGCGTATTTCCTCCGCGATATCTTCTTTAAATTCAGGCGCTTATGTCTTACTTTCGGCGGCCCCAAATTCGCCGAGAGATTCTTCACTCGCTTTGCTCGTTCAGAATGACACGTTCCAGATACTGGAAACCAGAGACAAGAAACTAGAGGCAATCGGCAGAGGACAGGCCAAACTGCTTGAGGGTCCTCAAGTTGGTCCAAAACCGGCGGATTATTTTTTCCCTCCTGAGGTAGACTTCCCCACCAGTGTCATTCTGAGGGAGTGCTTCACGACCGAAGAATCTTACAGTGCAAAGGACTGTGCCGTAACTCCAATTTTGGTCATAGGCTATAAATCCAAGTAGTTGGGTCTAGTATCTTGTTTCGAGTTTCCAGTCTCTAGATGACCGAACCCCCCACCGTTCGCCCTGAGCTTGTCGAAGGGAGCCTGTCGAAGGGAGCCTAAACTCACCGCACACCCTGAGCTTGTCGAAGGGTGCTTATCGAAGGGCGTTCTTAAGAATCCCCGCCAGAGTAAGGCGGAAACGCCATGGATCGGCGGTTATATGTTCATTTTGTGGAATTGCCGGCGATGGTGACTTGGGCATTATTTTGAATAAAAATCATGGTAAAAATGACCGGTATGCTCCTTCAAAATTCAATGCAGGCGTTCCCTTTCCTGTCATTCTGAGGGAGGCGCAAGCCGACCGTGAGAATCTCAAAGTGCAGAAGGCTTGGACGATATTGCTAATCCAGATTTGAGCAATAAATTGAATTTATTAGGGGTTAGTTTTTTTGTCCCGGGTGCCAAGTCTCCAGCCTGCCGGTCCGTCCGGACGCTTAAATAAAATAGGCGAAAAAGAATAAAAATCCAATCACCAGACCCGCGACCAGAAAAACTGAAAAAGTTTTCTCCATGGTCACTATATGAGACCCCCCTTGTGCTATGTTCTCTGTCAAGCGAATCAAAAAAGCCGTCTTGCGGGTGGCGAACCTTAAAAAAAGAGGAGCGCGGGAAACATGTCCGGGAAAATAAATACGATCAAGACAAGCGAAATTCAGGGGCGCGTGAATCAGACCGTGGCCGTGTTCGGCTCGATCCTCAACATGAAAGAATACTGCGAATGTTCCGAGGACCAATGCATCTGCGGGATTGTCGCCGACGGTTTCGGTACATGCAGGTTCAGGGTGGACGGCAAGTTGGCCGGAGAATTCTCCAAGCTCATGCATAAAAAGGATATCTACGTCCTTTTGATCGGCGAAATCCGAGTGAACGAAAAAGGCATTTGCAAACTTTTTGTCCAAAGATTTTTGTGGATATGAGACTGAGACAGATGTAACTGCAAAAAGTCGAGAGTTGAAGTTAAATGTATATACCAGGCTTAGTAACTCTTTGATTTTAATTAAAAATTTCAACTTAAAATTTAACACTGCCTGCAAAAACTTATTTTTTGCAGGCGCATCTGAGACAGCAAAAATTTATAAAAGAAATATTATTAAATGAATTAAAAGTTATTATGGAAAAGATTTTATCCTAAAGCAAAGAGGTATTAACCATGATAATATGTAGAGAGAAGGACATACTACCATCTGAAAATTTTATGGGAGAAAACAACTTATATGGCCGTAATGAAGCATTTGTAAATGAGCAGTCATTGTTATATCTACTTAGAATTTTAAAAAGATATCCTCTACTAGATAACGAGGCTATTGATCTATCTGTCATACTCCTTGGATCTAGGATAGATTGTTTTGTCGAACACCTTATTCGTTTTGGTGATAGTATTGGTGACTCAAGATATAGAGAAGATATGGAATCCTGTTATGAGCCCATGGATTATTCTTTTGCAATTCAATCCCTATGCAAACATAACAGGAGTGAAAGGAATAAAATATTAAAAATGTTGATAAGCTCTTTGGAAAAGCGATATCAGGATTTTAGTGACAGGGAAATTTCTGACATTGAAATTAAGGCAAAAGATTTTCAGAAAATATTCTCGCTTACCGACGATGAAGTCAGCTTCTGCTTATTCTTTTTCCTTCTAGTGGGTTGGGATCATCTGGAAAATTATTTTCGAGGTGACTTGGAGATTACTAAATATTCCGGAAGAAAATATTTAAAGACTGTCCTGGACATACCTTATTCAAGGCTTGAAGATGTAATTAGAGGAAAGTTGAATAAAATTGGGATCGTAAGCAAAGATAAAAGACATGCAATCTCATTTGATGACGATTTTTTGCATCTTTTTATGGACCCTAGAGGGTCTATGTCTTCCGGTAGCCTCTATAAAAAAGTTGATTTAGCGGACTTGCCACTTGAATATCACCAAATTACTGAAGAAAAATTACAATACCTAAAAAGCCTTCTTTCCGAAAAAAGTGAATTGCCTGCCCATGTAATTTTATACGGCCCACCCGGAACAGGTAAAACCAGCTTCGCCAAAGCCCTTGCCAACAGCCTCCCTGATCCAGCCTATGAAATCATCCACGACAATGAAAACACATCCGACAAAAGAAGGGCGGGAATACAGGCCTGCTTAAATCTTACCAATATAGATTCCGGCTCTATAATTCTGGTCGATGAAGCGGACAATCTGATAAGCACCCGAGGCGGATTTTTTGCTCGGGGAGAAGTAAAAGACAAGGGATGGCTGAATTCCTTTATGGAAGAGCCGGGAGCAAGGATAATCTGGATAGTAAATGACGTTGATGACATTGAGGAATCGGTACTCAGAAGATTTTCATATAGCCTGTATTTTCCAAAATTTTCCAGGGACAAACGTGCGATACTTTGGAAAAATATTCTCAAGCACAATAAGGCCGGACGTCTTATCAAGGATAAGTCCATTCAGGATTTAGCCAGAGACTATGAAGTTAGCCCGGGGGTGATTGATTTGGCAGTAAAGCAGGCTCTCAAGGCTCGCTCCTCCAAGAAACTGAATTTTTTAACCCGGGTCCGCTTGGCTCTTGATGCCCATGTCCAGCTTCAACATCAAGGCATGGTCCCAGAAGTTAAATCTACTCAGGCAAGAGAAACGATCCTGGACGGGTTGAACATAAGTGAAAACTACACACATCTATTTGAGCAGCTTCATCTTTTTGAAAAAAAACGCAATCAGAAAGATTCAAACGGGATTTATCAATTTAATCTATTATTTTACGGCCCTCCGGGTACCGGCAAAAGCGAATTTGCCAAGTATATTTCCAAAGAACTGGACCGAGACTTGGTAATCAAAAGAGCCAGCGACCTCCTCAATCCGTATGTAGGCATGACCGAAAGCAATATTGCCCAGATGTTTGCCGAAGCTGAAACCAAAGGAGCTGTCCTGGTAATTGATGAAGCGGATTCCTTTATTTACGGTCGGGATATAGCAAGGCATTCTTGGGAGGTTGGCCATGTTAATGAATTTTTGACCCAAATGGAAAACTTCAAAGGCATTTTGATATGCACTACCAACCGCTTCCAAAATCTTGATCAAGCAAGCATTAGGCGATTCAATCAAAAAATATTTTTTGATTATTTAAGCGAAGAAGGGAACCAGATATTTTTTGAAAAAATTCTTCAGCCCCTCGCGCGGTCCAGGCCAACTCGGGATGAAACCGACAGACTAAAAAGAATGAAAAATTTGACGCCGGGGGACTATAAAAATATTTACAACAAATTCGCTCTGACTCCCGGCAAAATTTCCATTACAGATTTGATAAACGCCCTTGAAAAAGAACAAATGATAAAAGACAGTCACTCGCAGGATCCTAAAATTGGTTTTTGATAAACAATCACAAGGTAGACCGAACAATTTTAAGTATGATAATTAGTTGTCATAAATATTTTCAAGCAATAGATGTAGTTTCAGTGTAAATAAAGAACCAATATACTCATGCCTAAAACAACACAAAAAGCAGCATTTTGGATCTCTCCCGATGGCAAAACAATTCCAGTTGGGCTTAGTCATGTTAATAAAATAATTACGAATCCTTTACTTTTTGGCTGGACGAAAAATGACATCAAAAAATATTACCATTTTTTTGGTGAACCAATGGGCCTTGAAGGGAAAGCCAGAAATATAATTGTTAAAGAGGTTATATACAGAGGGTGGATACGCCTCAGGCGTTACCCCAATAAATTTTGGGAAATTAATCTTGTTAACTTTTCAGAACAAATTCAGACAACCTTGGCTTGCTGGGCTAAAGAAATGCTTGGGGCAGGTATTTTGGGTTTTTTTGAGGGTGATGGTTATATGCCGGTAATTATAATTCATCCCGATGGTTGCTTTGTGCACAAAACAACCATGAATGAATTGGCACAAAGCCTAGAGGTCCCAATGTGAAAATAAATGGAGGTTGCCCATGAAGCATGGAGAAGTCAGACAAATTGATCAAATTGTCACCCTGCCAAAGCAGACAAAGCAGGAAAGAGAAAAAGAATTTAAATATTTCAAGGACAATTTTAACCTGATACTCAAATATTCGGCCTTGATCATAAACACTCCCCGATATTTTCATTCATATCTTGAATGCTCGATTATTAATTTGGCTTATATGGGAGGATACTACGCCCCAATTGGAGCCTTGATTCAGCTATGGAAAAAGGATATCTTTGTTGGTAAATGTCAGGAATGTAGTGGTAAATTGTATTTTTTCCAGGGGGGAGGTTCACTTTTATCCGGAAGTAACAGATGCATGGGTATATGCGAAAAATGCGGGACAGTATCATGCAAAAAAATTTTTGGGATAAAAGAATTGTTGAAAGCATTTGAGCATATAAAAAAAAATATTAACACTAGGTCAATATTGCGGACAAAAGGCCAATATTTCAGTTTTAAAGAGGGATTAGTTGGAAATCCAGTCCCTGACAAGATTATTGAAGCTGGAATCAAGCCGGTCACAATGACAAAGTTGCTAAATGATTTACGAGAAGTCAATGGCCAAGAGTCAAAACAGGTTTAACAACTTTAAAATTTGAAGATAATCATGAGTAAATTCACAGTATACAGATCAATAGTTCCTAAAAAAGATGGATATGAACTTATAAAATACCGACCAACCATGCGACCCCCAGGAAATGTTCCTTACCTTGTTGATAACTTATGGGAGTGGGTCAGACCAGCAAGTTATCCCTGCCGAAGAACTTCAGTTTTTGCCAGCCCTACCAAGGATCTTGCTTGTAAATCTGGACCCCAAACAGGCATGGCCTTTGAAATTGAATTTTATGGCCACCCGGTCATTGCACAGCTCAAAGGGCTTACTGATTCAAAATATCATCCAGAGTGCAAAAGCCTTAAAAAATTGCTCATCAACCTGTTGCGTAAAGAAAGTAATGAATGGTGGCTGGATTGGGATTTGATGAAAAAATCTCAAATTTGTCAGTTGTGGTTTCCATGCCTGCGAAAAGAGGAGGTAGGGGCATTATTTAAAACTGCTCCATTATTACAGGCAATCAAAAAAGAGGTTCAGGCAAAAATTACATATTGGAATGAAGTAGAGATTATAGACATTGAAGATCCCAAATTACCTGATCATGAAGGCGAGATATTTTTTGAGGCAAGAGATGGGTACAAGCTGCTTAAGGCACAATAATCATTAACAAAAGAGCTTGAAAATAAATTTGAAAGGCTACTGAACGGTAAGTTTCAAAAAAGTTGTCTAGAAGCGACATCTTCCCTGATACATATGGGATCCTCCCGCAGCCAAAGTCTTTAAGGATCGATATCGAACATTGCTCAAGGACGCAGATCAAGAGTGTCCTCATCCAGATGAAACCAAGAGAAAAGTGCACAAAGGGACAGGCTAAAAATTGACGAAAGCGAAAATTTTGAATAGTTTTTGGGCCAGCACACAGGAACAGTCATTTAAAGGAGGTTGAAATGCCACGAATAGCCAGGTTTGTTCGCAGTGATATGCCGACCGTATACCATATAATTTCCAGGACGGCCTTGCAGGGTTTGCCTATTAAGGACAGGGATAATGAATACCTGCTGAATTTGATTTATAAGCTGAGCAAATTCTACTTCGTGGACGTGCTCGGCTTTGCGCTCATGGGCAATCATTTCCATCTGGTGGTGCGTATGTATCCGGAAAGCGATGTTACCGACCAGGAGATAAAAAGGCGGCTGGAGAAATACTATGGAGATAATTTGAAAGTTGGCGAGGTGCACATAGCGGATTATAGAAAGCGGCTTACCGACTTGGGGGCGTATGTAAAGGACATCAAGCAGGGTTTTACCCGGTATTTCAATAAAAAGTACAACAGGCGCGGGTTTTTCTGGGATGGCCGGTTCAAGAGCATGATCGTCCAGGATGGTAAGAGTCTGGTTAATCTTTTGGCCTATGTGGACTTGAATCCAGTCCGGGCCGGGATCGTCAAGAAGCCGGAGGACTACCGCTGGTGCTCGCTTGGCTATCACGTTCAAACCAGGAATAGACATGATTTGCTATCTGTGGATTTTGGATTGAAGGAATGGAACGAATTTGATCAGATTGAGATCGTCCGCAAGTATCGTCGGTTTGTTTACGAAACCGGGGCCGTGGATACCGGAAAGGGCGGGACTATCGATGCAAGGTTACTGGAAAAGGAGCGTGAAAGAGATTTTCATTTGGGCCGGGCGGACATGTTCCGGTATCGCAGCCGGTACTTCATAGACGCTGGAGTAATCGGAGGCAAATCCTTTGTCCGGGATACGTTTGACCGCTTCAAGCATTTGCTTGGATCCAAGGATGAAAGGCGATTTACCCGTCTGGGCGGGGTTGATGGAGTTTATTCCATGAAGAGGCTGGGGGCTGGAAAAATTTAGATTTGATTGATAAGTTCAAAATATTTTTCTCTGTTCATCCCGGCTGTCTGCATGTTTTTTTGATAATATCGACATTAATTTTATTATATTCTGGATTTACTACAGCACGCTTTGCCTCAGGGTTGATTTGTATTAATTCTAGACTCGTCGTTTTATACAAAAATTTATATAAGAAGATATGTCCAGTTTCAAGTCCGTTGTCTTTCTTGGAAATAGCCTCGAAGATTTGCGTGCTTTCCCTGATGATCCGCGACGGGAAGCAGACTGTCACATAGATGTTTTGCAACGGGGGGCGCCAGATGATTTTAAACCTGTAGCCCTGGTTGGATCAGGCGTGCATGAAATTCGTTCCCGTGATTGGAATCATGCTAAATCGGCCAGATTGAAACCTCTAAATCTTAAAGTCGAGATAAAATTAAGCGTCGAATGCCAAATTCATTATTGACTCTGGGACATTTTTGTCCTAATTTAAGGATATATATATGAAGGCAAAAGAATTTATCCGTCTGCTTAAAAAGAATGGTGTTGAGATCATAGGAGGCTGGGGTAAAGGAGGTCATGTGTTAGCCATTTTTCAGGGCAAAAAAACCACAATCCCGATTCATGGCAGCAAAGATATTGATCCTGTCTTCTTGAAACAGCTTTGTAAGCAGCTTGGTTTAGATTCTAATGATATATTATAGTTGAGGTAAGTATGTTTAACTATCCTGTGGACATTATACATTTAGATAACGGTGATGTCATGGTGCAATTTCCGGATATTCCAGAAGCTATCACTTACGGTGATAACGAAAAATTTGCTCTGGAATGGGCTCAAGATGCCTTACATGTGGCGCTTACAAGTTATGTGGAAGACCATAGACATATTCCCAAGCCCTCTAATCCAAATACCAATCAAAAGACTGTAAGTCCGGCCCCTATGGTTGGAGTAAAGCTTTGTCTTTACCAGGAAATGAAAGACAAAAGTATTTCTCAGTTAAAGCTTGCAAAGCTTCTTCACTGTGATGCAAAGCAAGTGCGTCGACTTTTGGACTTAGATCATCAGTCTACAGTTAGTCAGTTAATAGATGCCTCTGAAGTTTTAGGTTTTCATTTAAATATTGAATTAGAAAAAAAACAAAACAATAATATCAGCGCCTTAAATAATTAACATAATCATTTCAACTGCACAGGTTGATCTCAGTCTTGTGGCAAATACATTAAATTATAATCCGGATTTTCTACCTCTGATTCCCACATGTTTAACTGCTCGTTGTAGATTGGCTTGGCAGAGAAAAAAGTAGCCTAGAAGCGACAACTTCACTGACACATAGGGTTCCAGAAACTGGAAACCAGCGACAAGAAACTAGAGACAATCGGCAGAGGACAGGCCAAACTGCTTGAGGATACTCAAGTTGGTCCAAAACCGGCGGATTGTTTTTTCCCTCCGGAGGTAGACTTTTCCACCAGTGTCATTCTGAGGGAGTGCTTCACGACCGAAGACTCTCCGCCAGAGTGAGGCGGAAACGCTATGGATCGGCGGTTATATGTTCATTTTGCGGGGTGTAACGTTCCGTCATTACCCGGCTTGACCGGGTAATCCAGGAAATGAAGGTGTGATTATCCTCCGGAGACTGGCCAAGTCCTATGCACTCTGGACTCCACACCCAAATTGAAAATTCAAATTTGGGTGCGGGATGACGAGTGTGGAATTGCCGGCGATGGTGACTTGGACATTATTTGAATAAAAATCATGGTAAAAATGGCCGGGATGCTCCTTCAAAACTCAATGCAGGCGTTCCCTTTCCTGTCATTCTGAGAGAGGCGCAAGCCGACCGAAGAATTTCACACAGTGCAGAAGGTTATATCGATACTCCGAATTTGTTCATAGACATAAATCCAGGCGCTTAAGTCTTACTTTCGGCGGCCGGCCAAATTCGCCGAGAGATTCTTCACTCGCTTTGCTCGTTCAGAATGACATCCGGAGGAAGGCCGGTTTGGATACCGTATGCATAATTCGTGTCGGGACCAATTTGGACAAA
>JBNJHA010000057.1:0-14157 GCA_051748085.1 Thermodesulfobacteriota bacterium | reverse complement strand
CCCGGAATAACCGCTCTCATAGGCTTCGTAGCGCAATCTGATTTCCAGGGGCGTAAGCGGGCAGTACCACCCGAAAAACTCCACCAAAGCACCCCACGCGGCCGCCGGGAGATGCAAAAAGGCCGCCTTGGGCCATTTGAGCACCAGCAATCCGCCCAGGACTACGAATACAATAAACGCAAAGTGGAGCACAACAACCGCGTCCGCCAGCATATATCTCCCGAAAAACTTTTATTTCCGTTTAAGGCACTGAAATCAGGACTTTGTGTCGCAGGCAACAGTCATTTTAAAATTTTTAAGTAAAATAAAATAGTTACTAAACTTAAACTGTGCGTACAAATCCAGTCTTCGACTTTTTACAGTTAAGTCTTTGCTGAAGGTCGCCCGATTATATTATGCACACTGAAGGAGGAAACCGGAGCGCGAAACTGTTTATTAATCAAATTTCTGAACAAATACACTTCATCATTCATCATCCCACTTCTCAAATCTCGATTTGGATCAAAACTTAGCCATACAGCTTGCGGGAAATAGTCTTGCAATACGCAATCAGATTGAAAAGAATAACCATAACCCCCAGGACGATTTTCATATCCTCATTTGCACCCTGAGTATATATAATCGGTAGCAAATAATGTTCGAGGACTCCGCCGGAACGGCCGCATTCAAAGGCATATTTGCGGAGCCAAATTTCAACTGGGGCCAAGGGAAAAATCCAGTTCGTAAACTGGAACATGAAAAGGAGCATAAGGGAGGGCAGATGAATCCAGGCGATTACGAACCGGAAGAAGACCATGACACCGCCAAAGGCTGCAAACATGACAAACAAAAAATGCGCGACCACAACGGCATCAACCAACACACTATAGATCATTTTCGCCTTCCATCACTATATAAATTTTCGGTGCTTGGCCATTTAATCATGTCCATGCCCAAATCCCGTAATGCCAGACCCTTTACCCGGCAAGCGGCAAGCAGCCCTTCCTGCTCCGCGAACAAGTCCTTGTTTTTAACCATCGCAGCCAAATCCCGTACCTGCGGGAACGAAAACTTATCCGGTTCCATCTCCCGACTGCCTTTCCATTGCGGCAAAAAATCCGCAAGCTGTTCCAAAGCCGTCTTATCCGGGAAAAACCAGCCCTCACGGCCACTCTTGCGGACAAGATCTTCAAATATGCTCAATCCATCCATGTCCACATCTCCGACATGCATCCAAGCGCAAGATTCGGGCAGAGCCCTCAGCCACGCGGCAACAGCGCGTGAAGCATATCCGCCGCAATAGATCAACAAACCCTCTGACAAAATTAATTGTCTGAATGGATCGAGATTCTCGCAGGTAACCGCCCGGCGGATCGCTTTAAAATCAAAATCTTCCGGGCCTGCGCTCCCAAGGGGGTCAATCAGTACCGAACCGGCCACATATGTAACCTCGGCCAGATCCAGTCCTGTTTCCCGATGCGGACACGGCGAAAAGGCCTTTAATTCCAGCCTGCCCCGGGACGGAACACCAGCCTGCCATATGTTTTTCAGGACCGCGATCCGTCCGATATGCTTGGAATCTCCGAACAGTTCAGCACTCGCCTGCTGCATGAGTCCGCAAGAAATGCAACTTTTCCCGGTCTCGATCGCCCGGAGCAAGCGCAGGCATTCATCCGCGCGGGAACTCACGGCGATATCCAGGCCGAGCCTGACAGCTACTTTCCGGGCTTCTGCCTGCTTCTGGCGCTCCTTGGGGCAATGAGTCTCGATTAACTCAAGCAATGTTTCCGGGTCCAAAAGTTCCACCCGGCTGCTCTTTTTCTCCGCTATCCCAGCCCGGACCAGCTTATCAAAATACGAACTGAATGGTCTCGTACCCTGCTCTAAAAGGGCCTGCCAAGCCGAGCACAGTTTGAGCACGTCTTTTTTACCGTGACTGTTCATAAACGTCCCTCGCTCATCACCTCCGAATTTTCTTCCTGTCCGTGATACACGCTGACCTGGGTCACCCCTTCGGATAAGGGGGAGAGCATGTGGCAAAGCGACCCCGGCACCCCGACCACCCGGGGAAGGGCTACCAGAAGCTGGCAATGGACCTGTTCCAGAAGGCCGCGTATGGTTTTAAGCGCCTCGTCGTCCAGACGCTCGGCCTCGTCCAGGGCCATCATCAGCACTCCCTGACCCTGCCCGGCACCGTGCTCTTTTCCAAAATAAAAAAGAAGGCTCAGACAAATAGCCAGGTTCATACCCAGCCCCTCGCCTCCGGAAAGACCTCCGGTCCTATTTTCGCCGGACTCATCCTCTACTTCGTACCCGATGCGGATGTAGCTGCGGTAATCCAGAATCTCCTCCTCGGCCAGCCTGGTCCGTCCGTAGCGGTAGATGGTGTTTTGAATATCGGCAATGAAATCCTGCACGGAAACGCTTCCATCCAGTTGAAAAAGATTCATCTGTTTTCCGCGCAATTTCTTAAGTCCTTCGTAGGCCCGGTTGGTGTCCCGCCGCAGTGAGATACGCCGAATCTTCCCGAAACGCAGTCCGGAAAGGACGCGATTGACTCCGGAGATCTTGCGGTCCAATCGATGAATTTCCTGATCCACCCCGTTTCTGATCTGCTCCACGTAGTTGCGGATCCGGCCCTCTATTTTCCCCAGTTCCGTACGCAGCTCGTGCAGGGTATTTTCCTGATCCTCAAGGACGACATCCTGCGGAAGCAGATTGGTGAGCATATCCGCGACAACGGTCTCCGGATCACTGTCCCGGGAAACGCGCATATCCTGCTCTTCAGCCAGGGCAATTATCTCTTCGTCGAGTTGACGGGAAAACCGTTTCCATTCACTCTCGGCTGTAATTCGCTCTTTTTCCGTGGCCCGCATCTCCGGAACCGGTTCCCGGGGATAGAATCCGGAAAAATTTTTCAAGGCCTCTTTCCGTCTCGTCGCCGCCTCTGCAACCTTTTGCTCAAGCCGGGTTATGTTTTCAGCCAAATCGGACAATTTGGTATTGCAGCCGCCTTTCTCCCCTAATTTCTGCTCCTGTACCCGCCGTTTGCGTTTTATCTCTTCCTGAATGCGTTTGAGTTCCCGCTCAAATTCCTCGGCCCGGCTGAAATCTATTTTGCCCTCCAGAACCTCCCTGGGCTCCTCGTCCTCCAAAGCCTGCATCTTGTTTACCAGCCTCGCTTCTTCGGCGGCATGGGCCTCGTAAACCTTTTGCAGCTTCTTTATATCCTGTTCCAGCTTGGAAACGGTCCTCTCCAATCCACCGCTTTCTTTCTGCCGTCCCTCCAGGTTCTTTTGCGCACGTTCAAGCGCCCTTCGTTCCTTATCAAGCTTTTCCGGGGCGCCCTCAAAATCAAAAGCGCCCGCCAATCCGCTTACCTTGTCTACAACAGCCCTCTGCCGGCGCAATGTTTTGGCCCGGCCTTCCAGTTCCAGGACTTCAGCGTCCAGACGCTTGAACTCGTTTTCAGCGTCTCCATCCAGATACGCGTTCCACGCAGACAAAAGACCGTCTATCAAATCGAGAACAAAATTCTGTTCCTTCTCCCGTTCCTCGGTATCGCTCACTTCCTGCTTTATATTTTCCATTTCCCGGTTTATTTCGCGCATCTGCTCCGCACGCGCCTCCACTCCAAGCAGGATTGGACCGCGCGGCGAATACCAGCTCAGCCCGCCGGTTCCGGCGATTGTCCCGTCCCCGGTTTGAGCCGCAATACCGCAATCCGCCAAATTGCTCTCTTCCGGATCGACGATCAAAAAGGAATCCTCGCCCTTGGCCAGATCTTCCAACCCGCTTCCTTTTGCCGGCTCCAGCGCACTGACGAAAGGACCGAGCCCGGCCTGCTGTTTTTCCGCTTCTTTCAGACCCAGATGCTCGAAACGAGCGGCATAGGGAACGCCATAGCCGTTTTCTACCAGCCATGCGGCTCCCGGCGGCAGGGGCGGACGGCCTTTTTTGAGTTCCTCCAAATCTCCATTCAACTTTTCCAGCCGCTGATTTAGTTGCTCGCGTTTGCGCCACTCTTTTCTGATCCAAGCCCGCCGCCTACTCTTTTCTTCCTTAAGCCGCGCATATTTGAAACCGGATTCTTTTTCCGGGGCGACGAGGCGCTTCAGACTGTTCGCTTTTTCCAGCGCGTCCAAGTGCATGTCCAGGCGTTTTTGCGCGGCGTCGCGCTCGCGGCGCAAGTGCCCAAGTGCGCAAAAACGCTCCCACTCAGTCTGGAACTCGCGTCTGATTTGCTCCCATTCCTGCCTGTTTTTTACGGTACGGCCAAAAAATCCGGAACATTGTTCAAGACCGGCGTAAAGCTCTTTCCATTGTGCGGATTCACGGCGGAGACGCTTTTCCCGCTCCCGGGCGGCCGCCAGATATTCCTTTAGCCCGGCGATTTCCAAATTCACTTTATTCAAGGATTCCCGCCCGGCGCAAAGCTCCCGTTCAGTCCGCTTCAATTCGTTTCCGGCTTTTTGCTTCTGCTCCCGTTTTTCCGGCAGAGCGTCCGCCGCCTCCGTGTACGCCCGATAATGCTCCAATCTGCGATTTAAATCCGACTTCCTGCCCATATACTTGTCCCGCTCCGCCTCAAGGGACTCCAATTCCTTGTCCAAATGGGCCAAATCCTCACGCAAAACACTCAGCCGCTTTTTGCCTTCCATTTCGCGCTTTTGCTGGTCTGCAAACTCGGCCCGCAGTTTATCATCTGCGCCGACGCTCAAGACCGCGTCCATCCCAAGCGCCCGGAACCTTTCCCGGTCCAGACTTTCCAGGAGTCCTTCCAGCCGCTTTCGTTTGTCTCGAATCCATTCCAGGCGTTTGAGCTTATTCTCAATCTCGCGCCTGTTTCGCATCAAGGTTTGTACCTCGGAAAAGCTCAATTTCTTCTTTTTCTTTTCCGAACAAAGCATCCGCTCCAGAAATTTGTGCAGGCGATCCATACGCGGCCGGCTGACCTGTTGCCACAGAGCTCCGAAAAGCTCCTTGCCCGCTCCTTTGGCGGACAAATCCATGGGAAACAAGCCGTTTTCAAAAAGAAAACGGTGATAGGCTTCCACGCTTTCAAAATCCCGGACCAGGGCCACGGGAGACGCCGCGAGCACCTTTTTCTGAAGCTCCCGCCGATCGGCACAGATACGGCCGGTTTCCTCATCCAGAAAAAATCCGCTTTCGGGCTCGATCCCCTCCAGCACGAAAGGCTGCAATTCCACGCCGACCCCGCTGGGCTTGACCCGCATGCGGACGCCGACAGCTCCCACGGTTTCGTGCCCGGTTATCTGCAGACAGATCCAGGCTATCCTTCCGTGCAGCTGTCCGGCCAGATCCCGTTCGCTGTTCCCGGAAGCGGCATTCAGATTTATATGCCGCAGGTGGCAAATAAAAACAGTCTGTACCGCGTCCAGAAGCGTGGTTTTACCCACGGCGTTATTCCCGGACAAAATGGTCATCCTCGGGTGCAGCAGAACGTCCGCGTGCGGAAAATAGCGGTATCCGAAAAGCATCAAACGTTTTACATTAATCTCTTCCAGGGCAAACAATTTTTCAGGACTGTTCATCATTTTCTCCGGACGCGATTTCTGCCTCACACTCTTCGCTGCTATCCGCTCCGTTCCACAACCCGGCCACGATCTCCTTCAGATCCACGTCTCCCGGCCTCTGGTTCTCGGCCAGGGCGTATCTGGCCAGTTCCCAGAATCTCTGCAGTCCCGGCAGGCGATATATTTCCAGATTTTCCCATCTGGCACGCATATTCGGAGCAAGTTCCACGCAGCGGATGCGGTGCAGATCGTCCAGACCGGAACGCATCCATTTCTTGAGGTTGTTTTTCTGATCCTTTTGCTCCTGGCGGGTCTTCATGCCTTTTTGCGCCGGATTGAAAACCGCCACGAGCATGTTAAAGTCAAAACTGCCGTAAAGTGTCTCGTGCACCTTCCGGGCCCGGACATGATCCATGCTCTCCATGCCCTGGCTCATAAAATACCAGGCCAGATAAAGCCCAATGAAGGTCGCGCCCCTCTTCAGCCGGACCGTTGAGACTTCGGAACTGGCCGACTCAAGATAGTAAAAAGTTTCCCCGCCGAATTCGCTTGTTATTACCTTGTAACCCAGAAAAGAAAAAAATTCCCGCCACAGATCAAGGTTAAGCTCAAAATATCTGAATTTTCCTCCGCAACGTTCATCCAGACAACAACCTGCCTGCAGGCTGTGCACGATGGACCTGGCCTTGACTTCATCGCGTTCGAGAAGTTCGTGGATATTGCCGGGAAACTTGCTTTCCTCAGACTTCAAATAATTTTCGAACTCGGACATCCATCCCCCATATTACTCTTTAAAAATCCAAAGCGGGGCCACGAAAATATTTTCCTCCAAAACAAACCAGTCCCCGTCATCGGGCCGGGCTCGAACCCCGGGTCGCCACTGCGGCCAGTCGCAAAGCAGATACCACAGGGCCAGAAGCCGGGCATCGCCAGCCGCCGGAACTCCACTGCAAAGCTGATTCAACCAATGGCTCAGGGCAATACCCTTCTCGGGCACGCTTCTCCAGTTCTCCCGGGCCGTTTGCAAAAATTCTTCCTTCCATTCGGCCTCGACTCCGCGGATCTCTTCCGGGACAAATTCCTTCAAGGCCGAAAGTACTTCTTTGTCCATATATTCCGGAGGATCTTCCCGGCCTTCTCCCCAATCGATCAATATTGACCGCAATCTGGGCTTTTCCGGCAGAGGCATGCGTACCGGCACGGACAGAGCCTGGCGCATGATCTCCATTTGCAGGGCGCACAAACGATCCCGGGAGGACAAATTGCCGATGAATGACTGATAGCTGACGCACTGATCTATAAAATCAACAATATGCACCAGAAGCTGCTCCACCCGCTGACTCACTCCCTGCAGGAAATCAAGACCCTGATCAACCAGTGCCAGAATGGGCCGGTCTTCTAGATATTTTTTTCTGCAGGATACAAGCAGCCTCTCCAAAACCGCGAAGGAGGAGCCTTCCTGAATTGCTTCCATGATCTCCTCGACATATTCCCGGTTAGTGCGGATCATTTCCAGGGCCCTGTCCATTTCTTCCTGGTCATTGCCGCCGGCCAGCCTCTTGATTTCCGCCTCCAGGGCCAGCACACCCTCCTCGATACCTTCCAGCTTATGTTCTATAGCTTCCCGGCTCATGCCAAGCAAGCCATGCTGCAGTGTCTTGCGCCATTCCTCCCGTTCGCCCCCATCGAACGCACTTTTCAGGGTAACGTAAGCCGTGTTTATCTGCGTGCACAAATCCTCGGTACCATATTGCACATCCTCGACCAGATCCCGGGCCAAATTCCGGCCCAGCCGGGTCAGGCAATATTCATGCCCGGAATGCGGAGCAATCGCGTTTCGCAGCAGATGAAAGCGCATCAAGCGATCGATTATGGTTCGCGGTTCCGGCGCGTCTTCCTCCAGGTCCAGACTATTTATGCATTTAGCAAGCTGCAGGCGTAATTCGCGATCGGAAATGGTCTGTCTGCCGTTGCTCTTTTCCCAGCGCCAAAGCCAGCCCAAAACAGCCAGAAGCACCGGCTCCAGCTGCAGCCCTTTCGGAAAACGGCTAAGCACCTGGCGCAATTGAAAAATAAGATCCGCGGCAACGCCTCCGCCCGGGAGCATGAATTCGTCACTCATCCCAACCCCACTAAAATATTAATCCCCTTCATGCTCAAATAAATACCCCGAGCCGCGCACACTTTTTATATATTGCGGATTCTTGGGATCGGCTTCAAAATATTTGCGCAACCGGGCAATAAACATGTCCACGGTCCTGGTCTCTATATCCGAATCAGTTTCCCACACATTCTCCAAAAGATCCTTTCTGGAAACTATGACCCCTTTATTTTGGATCAAATATTTAAGGACTTGTGCTTCTCTGTCCGTAAGCCGAAAAGGCTCCCCGTCCGGAGGATCGACCTCAAGGGTCTCAAAATCCACATGTTTTCCTCCCAACTCAAACCTTTTTTTCCCGTGCAGCCCCGGATCATACCATTGCTTGCGGGTGAGCATTTTATCCACCCGGAGCATGAATTCCTCCAAATGAAAGGGCTTGGTCAAATAATCATCGGCCCCGATCGCCAGGCCCTTTATCCGGTCCTTGGCGCTCACGCGGGCAGTAAGTATCAGGATCGGCAAACGCGGGTTTTCAGCCCGGACCCGGCTGGCCACTTCAAAACCGTTTACATAGGGGAGCATAATATCCAGAACGATCAGGTCATATTCATTGACGGCGAACAAATCCAATGCCTGCTGTCCATCCATGGCACGCTCGACAATGCACCCCTCGCGTTCCAGATTAAATTTCAAGCCCAGTGCCAGGCTGTCTTCGTCCTCAACCAGCAATATACGACTGTCTTTAATTCCCTCCATTTTTACCCCTGGCATCCTGTTTTTTCTGGCTCATTTCGATCAGACTTTTCAGATAACGTTTCTTTTTGGTCGGATAACGTGGCAATTCCAGTTTAAAAAAAGCGCCCCGGTTGCCGTATCGGTATACGGCCGTGATATCACCTCCATGGTAGCGCATTATCTGCCGGGCCCAATAAAGACCCAGACCGGTGCCTTTTACATTGGAGCTGTGCGCGCTGTCTATCCGGTAAAATTTATCAAAGACATTTTTTTGTTCAGTGCGTGGGATTCCAATGCCCCGGTCAGTGTAATTTAAAACAAATCTCGTCCTGTCGCAGAAAAAGGATATCTGAATTTGTACAGAATTTTTACTGTATTTAATGCTGTTGTCCACCAGGTTATCAACAACTATTTTCAATGCCGCGCGGTCTACAACACACTGGCAATCTGCGCTGCCGGAGAACAAAAGTGAATCGGAGGAAAGTTCGAACTGATCCTGTACCTCGTCCAGAATATCTTCCGTCATTTCCTGCATATTCTCAATCCGAAACTCATGCGCGATTTTTTTCTGCTCCAGGGCCGGAATTTTTAGAATGGAATTTATTAAATCGCTTAACCTGCGGCAGTCCTTAAGCATGACATTGACAAATGTTCGATATTCAGACCGGGACAGGTCATGCGCGTTGAATGTTTCCAGGTGCAGTTGAATGGCCGCCAAAGGGGATTTTAATTCATGCGTAACATTAGCTATAAAATTGTCATAAAGGCGGGACATCTTGAGCTGCACGCTGAGCCGGTAAAAAAGCAGCGACATGCCGGTGGCAATAGCCACCAACAGAAGCAAGCCGCCAATCAGGACCAGAAGACTTGGTGCTCCGGCAGTCAACTGTTGGGAAAACTTTTCACCCATTTCGCTGATAAACATATAGTTGCTCGCGTACCAATAAATCCACAAAACGAGCAAAATCAGCCAGGCGACTTGGGCCAGGATAAAAACAAGTACATAGAACCAGAACGAGCGCTGATTACTCATTTAACTAACCACCTTTTACAATATTTTTACATTCAACCCGTTACATCCATTGTTAAATGACTTATTATAAAAAATAAGGAAGTTAAACAATGACTGAAAAAGGAAGACCCCGTTTAAATTTAATCCAAGTTTCAATTCTTTTTTAAACCAGATAGCCTTTACGGAGAAATACCATGCACAAACACATCATGCCCGCTTTGACTCTCGGCAAGCATACAGCCCCGGTCCCGATTGTCCAGGGCGGAATGGGAGTCGGAATCTCCGGGGCCTCTCTCGCTTCCGCGGTTGCGGAGCAAGGAGGAATCGGTGTTGTCTCCGGCGTTGTGCTCGGTTTGTTGCAAAAAGGCCCGCGCTCCAGCCTGAGAGAAGCAAATATCGATGCCATGCGCCAGGAAATTCGCGCTGCCAGAAAGAAGACATCCGGCATGCTCGGAGTCAACCTCATGGTCGCGGCCACTGATTATGAAGATCTCCTGGAAGCGGCCCTGGAGGAGGATATAAACGCCTTGTTCCTTGGCGCCGGACTGCCGCTGCATTTTTCCGAAAACGTAACCCCGCAGCGTATGCAGGAAAGCGGCAAGGCCTTTGTTCCCATTGTTTCTTCAGCCAAGGCGGCCCGGGTTATATTAAAATACTGGTCTAAACATTTCGGCTTTCTGCCGGACGGCTTTGTCCTGGAAGGACCCAAGGCCGGAGGCCACCTCGGATTCAAACCGGAAGAAATTGACGATCCCAATTTTGCGCTCAAGCGTCTGCTTCCGGAAGTCTTAAAGGCCGTTAAGCCTTTTGAGGAAAAATTCGGTCGGGACATACCGATTATCGCTGCCGGCGGGATATATACCGGATACGACATCGCGGAGATAATGACTATGGGAGCCAAAGGCGTGCAAATGGGCACCCGCTTTGTGGCCACCAACGAATGCGATGCCGATGATTCGTTCAAGCAGGCCTTTGTACAGGCCCAAAAAAAGGATCTGACAATAATAAAAAGTCCGGTGGGACTGCCGGGTCGCGCCATCCGCAGCCCATTTCTGGACAGCGTTGAGCGCGGGGAAAAAATTCCTTTTAAATGTCCCTGGCATTGCCTGAGAACTTGTGATTATACCAAATCACCGTATTGCATTTCCAAAGCTTTGGTCCAAGCGCGCAAGGGCAACCTGAACCATGGTTTTGCTTTCGCCGGGGCCAATGCCTGGCGGGTGGACAGGATCATGCCGGTTAAGGAACTCATGGACTCACTCGCCGATGAATATGCGCAAAGCGTTGAATATCTGGATAGCGAGGCGGCCTCGTTCTGAGCTAGAGCTCCATACACTATTCAGAGAATTGTTTCAAAAAGATGTAAATAAAGCAAGTTGAACCGCGAAGTCGCGAAGTACGCGAAGTTTAAGTATTGTCCAAAACCGAGAAACGGTTTTGGACAAGGCTGTCTTTCAATTTGCCGATTCCCGGCAAATTGAAAACATTTTCCCTTGGCGTCCCTTGCGCCTTGAGTCCCTGACGGGCGGTTAAAAACCAATATTTTAAAGTGGATTTGGTCCACTTTAAAAGTACGGTAAACAGATTCAGGGCTTCACAAAATGCCCATAAACTCAAGGCCGTCCCGGATCAGAAACAGGGCAAAGAGAAACAGGGCCGCACCCAGAAAACGCATAAGGATAAGGTAACCCCGACCGGACAAAAAATTCCTGGATCTTCCGGCCAGAACGGCCAAGGCGGTTTTGGACCCTACAATGCAGGCGTAAAAGCCGCCCAGAAAGGCCGCCGGGGACAAAAGACCGGACTCAGCAGCCAAGACCGTGGTCGGTCCGCCGACCGTGAACCAGAAAATATACACATGGGGGTTGGCAAAATTTGTCAACACCCCTTTTTTTATTGAGGCCGGCGCGACCCGCATATCCGGAAGGGCAAGCGGCCGGACCCGGAAGCATTCATACCCGAGAAAGGCAACCACCGCCGCCCCGGCAATGGATATCCCGCCCATGAATACTGGATGGGTTTTGATCCAGGCCACGCCCATTATCGCCAGGACAAGGACCGGGAGATCGGTCAGAAGCGGAGAGAAAGCCACTTTGACCCCTTCTTTTGTCCCGTGACTGAAACTCTGCTTCAAAACCAGAGCCAGAAGCGGCCCCGGAGACAGACCGGCACCGAGCCCCAGGGCCGCCCCCGCCCCCAGATAGCCGAAAATATCGTATTCCACCTGCAACTCCTGGCAACATCCTTATACTTGTAAATATCTTTAACTTAACCTAAAAACGACATACATCCTCATTGATCAGCTAATAAAAAGGGCGAAAATTCGCAATGTCTAATCTTTCCCCGAACAAAATTATCCGCAAAATCAGCAAAGGGGCGGCCAAATACTTTATCCTCTGGGTCTTACTGGCCTGTATAATCGCATTCCGGCACCCGCCCGCATTTTCATTTGTCCTTCCGCATATCAGTCTTTATCTGGGGATTATCATGTTCGGTATGGGCATGACCCTGCGGATCGAAGATTTCAAGCGGGTCCTGACGCGGCCCCGGCCCATACTTTGCGGGGTTGCAGCCCAGTATACAATTATGCCCCTGTTGGCTTTGAGTATCGCCTGGGCCCTGGACCTGTCTCCTGAACTGGCCGCCGGAGTTATCCTCCTTGGTTGCTGCCCGGGCGGGACGGCTTCAAATGTTATTTGTTATCTGGCGGGTGCGGACGTAGCCTTGTCCGTGAGCATGACCTCGCTTTCCACACTGCTCGCCCCTCTCTTGACCCCGATATTGACCTTATTTCTGGCGGGTCAATATTTACCCGTTCAGGCCTGGGAACTTTTCCAATCCATAGCCGTCATTGTCCTCACACCCGTGACCCTGGGTCTCTTGGCCCGCCATTTCCTGGAGGGTATGGTTGAGAAATGCCTTGAAATTCTGCCCTTAATATCCGTTATCACCATTGTCCTGCTGGTGGGGGCTATTGTGGGCAAGAGCTCGGATCAACTCCTGGCCATGGGTACGGCGGTCATGCTTGCCGTCTTTTTACACAATGGTTTGGGGCTTTGTCTGGGCTATGGGGTGGGTGCCCTGGCCGGCGCAGACCTTGCCCAGCGCCGGGCCATGAGTATAGAAGTGGGCATGCAGAATTCCGGCCTGGCCCTGGCCTTGGCTTCCCTGCATTTCTCGCCCCTGGCCGCCTTGCCCGCGGCCTTTTTCAGTATCTGGCATAACATCAGCGGTCCGCTCCTGGCCGGCATTTGGTCCCGGTCGGCAGCAAATAAGCCACGCTAATGCATATTAGTTCCTGTCAAGACAAAGGTATGGTTTAAAAAGCTCGTCCCTCATGGCGATTTTATTCAAAAACACCCTGCCAACCACGAGTCCGGACAGCCAACAAAATTGGCATGGCACATTCCAATTCCCAAAAAAGTCGCTATTCCAAAGCATTAAACCTTGGCACAAATTCTGTTATGACAATAAACAAAGCAATACTGTTTGATTTTGGTTAAAATTGATATTAAACTAATCCCGTTTAAAAATTAAGAACACCCATGTTCGTGCCGTGCGCTCGGCACAGTAATGGACAATTGGGTTCTTCTCCTTATTTTTTCCAGATAAGTCTTGGCTGGCCGGTATGTCTATGCAAAATTCACCCGCATACAGACGACTACATGCAAATGGAGAGCTCCAAAAGCGCACGCGGGAGGCGATAAGCCGCCTCGGAGAATGCCGTCTGTGCCCCCGCCGCTGCGATATCAACCGCCTTGAGGACGAGAGCTCCGGATTTTGCCGAACCGGCAGATTGGCCCGGGTGTCCGGATTCGATCTGCATTTCGGCGAAGAGGCTCCCCTGGTCGGGGAGTCGGGATCGGGGACGATATTTTTCTCCGGATGCAACCTGGGCTGCGAATTCTGCCAGAACTGGGAAATATCCCGCGATCATGAAACAAGCGCGCCCGGCACCGCGGTCACTTCCGAGCAGCTGGCCTGGATCATGCTCGAGCTGCAAAAAAAGAGCGCGCTGAACATAAACCTGGTCACCCCTTCGCACGTAATTCCCCAAATCCTGGAAGCGCTGCTCCTCGCCGCGGACCGCGGGCTGAACCTCCCCCTGGTCTACAACAGCAGCGGCTACGACGCCCCGGAGAGTCTCAACCTCCTGGACGGCATCGTGGATATGTACATGCCGGACGCGAAAATCTGGGACCCGGACCGGGCTGAAAGATACCTGAACGCCCGGGACTATCCGCGGGCAGCCAGAAAAGCCCTTAAAATCATGCACAAGCAGGTCGGGGACCTGAAGACCGATGAGAGCGGCATTGCCCGCAAAGGACTTCTGGTCCGGCACCTGGTCCTGCCCGAAAACGCCGCCGGCACCATGCAATGGATGCGCTTTCTGGCCGGGCTGTCCAAAGACACTTATGTTAACGTGATGGGCCAGTACCACCCCTGCGGCCGAGCGGACAAATATCCGGAATTGTCCCGAGCGGTAACGAGCGGGGAAGTGGAAAAGGCAAAAGCGGAAGCCGCCCGGGCCGGACTCTCCCGCCTGGACAAACGGGAATCGGGGCTAATCCGGGTCCTGTTCAGGAAGCTATGATGACACCATTTCAGTCACAATCAACCCGCATCGCCAACAATGTTGGCAAAGGGCCAAAGACTTGATCACTAAAAATTAGACATATCAAGTAGATAACAAAATGGAACGCCTTTTGCTAAGCATCCAAACAAAAATTAAACAAGGAGTAAGTTATGTTTAAATTTCACCAAAAAACCAATAAACCATAGGGGGATAACAC
>JBNJHA010000056.1:0-14838 GCA_051748085.1 Thermodesulfobacteriota bacterium | reverse complement strand
AACATCACCAATACAACGCCTTTTGCACCCTATGGCGTGTTTATTTTTATTTTGTCCTACTCGTTTTACATCTCCGCCACCTTTGCCGATGCTTTTTCCAGGGTGGAGAAGCTTTCAGACAATCTGGAAGAGGCCAATCTGCGACTTGTGGACATGGACAACCTCAAGGACGAGTTTCTGGCCAATACCACCCACGAATTAAAAACCCCCCTGGCCGGAATCGTGAGTATTGCCGAGACTCTTCTGGCCGGGGCGGGGGGCAGGCTGTCAACGGAGGCCCGGGGACATCTGAAACTGCTCGCGCACAGCGGCAAGCGTCTCTCTGGATTGGTGGACGAAATCCTTGATTTTTCCCGGCTCACCCACCGGGATATAGCTTTGAACAAATCCGCGCTCAGCCTGCGCGACGCGGTCCAGGGCGTTCTGGACATCTCCCGGAGCATGGCCGCGGGCAAGAGTCTGGAGCTGATAAATTCCGTTGAAACCGACCTCCCTCCGGTTCTGGCAGATCCTGAACGTCTGGAGCAGATATTGTTCAATCTGGTGGGCAACGCCGTAAAATACACCGAATCCGGAAGCATCACGATTTCTGCCCGCAATTCGGGCGGATTCACCCGGGTGTCAGTGGCGGATACGGGCATCGGCATCCCTTACGCGGCCCGGCAGCGCATATTCAACTCCTACGAGCAGCTGACCGCGGCGGAAAGCAGGGCAACCGGGGGAGCGGGACTCGGTCTGGCCATCACCCGGCATTTGGTGGAATTGCACGGCGGCGGCATTGATGTGGATTCTAAGCCCGGTCAGGGCAGTGTGTTTTCCTTTACCTTGCCGGGAAACCGCCCGCCGGAGGCGAGGCATGCCCGGCAAGGCGCAGGTGAACTGTCTGTCCGGGAATTAAATCCGGTCCTCCTCCCGGAATCTGAACCGGCTGCAGCCGATTTGGGCTGCGCTGACGGCCGGACATACCAGGTGCTTATCGTGGATGACGAGCCCGTGAACCTGCATGTAATCGCTTCCTGTCTGCGGCTGAGGGGGATCACCTTCAAGACGGCCTCAAGCGGGAGCAGGGCCCTGGATTTGATCCGTGACGGAGATCGTCCGGACATGGTTATTCTGGATGTTATGATGCCCGGCGTAAACGGATATGAAGTCTGCAAAATACTGCGGCGGGAGCACTCCGCACAAGCCCTGCCGGTGATAATGCTCACGGTCAAAAACAGGGTGGAGGATATTGTGGCCGGCTTTTCCGCCGGGGCCAACGACTATTTGACCAAGCCCTTTTCCCGGGAAGAACTGCTGGCCAGGGTGGACACCCTGCTCAGGCTCAAACAGTCCTATGCGGTACTCAAAGAGAACGTCCGCCTGAAACAGGAGCTGGTCCTGCGCCGGGAGACCGAACAGGATTTGTGGCTCATGCAGCATAGGCTTTCCGGCATGCTCGACTCCCTCGGTGAGGCCGTTCTTGCCCTCAACCTGAGCCGGGAAATCGCCTTTTGCAACAAGGCCTTTGAAACCCTGTCCGGCCGCACAGCGGAAGGTCTACTTGGCTGCCCGCTGGATGATCTTTTTCCGGATCATCGGTCGTCCCGCGGATCTGTATCCGGGGATTTATTCGCGTTTCTGTCCGATACGGTGCCGGTTGGAGAAAAATCAGCCCATATTGAGGACGAGGTCGTTCTCGAGTCCGGCGGGCAAGGCGTTTATTGCCGTGTGCTTGGTACACGCCTGGAGATGGAGGAGGAAACCCTGTTCGTAATAGTTTTTCGCAATCGCGATGAAGGGGAGGAGAGAATTGAGCCGGGCCACGAGCAGACATCCACGGCCCTTGTTTCCGTTTTTCATGAATTAAATGCCCAGCGCCGAATATTTCAGGAACTGGAAGACGTCCTGGCTGTCGGGGACTACGGAGCGGGCACTGCGGAGACCTTTTCGGAAGGTCTTAAGAACATTCGTTCCCTGATGGAGAATTTTTTAGACGGGGTTTCCGCAATCGAAAAGCGTCCCGATAAACGGCGCCTGGCGGTTCTGGTCATGAATCTGGCGGTGGAGTGCTGGGTGCAAGCCGGTGGAGAGACCAAGGCCGATTTGGCCAATAAATCCAGGATTTGGAATGTGTACATGGAAAAGGACGGCTACCTGCGCACCCAGACCCTGGACAAATATCTTAGCGAAAATACCCTGCCCAGTCGGCCCCGATGGCTTAAAATTCATGCCACAGCGGAGTTTGTTCTGGCCGCATGCACGGAAAACGTGCCCGTCCGCACCGAGCTAAAGAAATGTCTTGATGAATTGAAAGCCCTTGCCTGAGCCTACCTTTTGGATGGCTGCGGCCATGCAGACGACGATTTCCCGGCGTGCGGTTTTTTTCAAGTATTCGGTATCCGAAGAATTGCAGGCTTTGAACTTACGGAGATGAAAATATGGATTTTGTCCTTCCGAGAACGTAAAACAGGCGAGCACCAATATTCGGGAAGGCCGGGAAAGGCAAATATCCATTTCTGAGGTGCGAACCAAGAGGGGGAGTAGATTTAATCCGGATCAGCCCAGCCGCTTCATGGAATATATGCCGTCAAATCCTCCCAGGCGCTTAAACCGGCGCTCGTTTTTGGATCCAAGCAAATGCTTGAAGCGGTCGAACGTATCCCGGACAAAGGATTTGCCTCCGATCACCCCGGAGTCTATGAAGTACCGGCTGCGATGCCGGAACATATCCGCCCGGGTGAGTTCAAAATCCTTTTTGCGCTCTTTCTCGGCCACTTTCTCGTCCATGGCCTTGCCTTTTCCGGTGTCCACGGCCCCGGTTTCGTAAACAAAGCGGCGGTATTTGCGGACTATTTCCGCCGGATCGAACTCATTCCATTCCCGCATCCCGAAATCCACGCTCAGTAGATCATTCTTGTTCCCGGTCTGGACATGATACCCAAGCGAGCACCATCGGTAGTCCTCCGGGCGCTTCACGATCCCGGCCCGGACTGGATTCAAATCTACATAGGCCAAAAGATTAACCAGACTCTTTCCGTCCTGAACAATCATGCTCTTGAAACGGCCGTCCCAGAAAAAACCGCGCCGATCGTATTTTTTATTGAAATACCGGGTAAACCCCCTGTTTTTCAATATATAAAATTAAGCAAGGACCTCTTTGTTCTGACTGCTTACCTTTAGTAAGGCTATTTATTTTTTAAATAGAAATGAAGCTTTATGATTATGATTTTAAATTTGTATGCGTGATAAAGAGGGTATATGTAATAATGTTTAGTTGATGTGTGTGACGGATAAATATCAAGGGAGGGATTATGAAGAGAAGATTGTTTTATCCTGTGTTTACCATTGCTTTTGTCGCTGCGAGTCTGATTGGCGGAAGTACCTGGGCCGGTTCCCTGCAAGTTTTCAAGGGAAAGTCGGGAACGATAGAAATAGCCGGCGGGACAGCTCATATACCGGTAATGAAGGAGGCTGCCAAACGGATAATGACCTATAATCCGGATGTTCGGATCACCGTTGCCGGCGGCGGTTCCGGAGTGGGAATTCAAAAAGTGGGTGAGGGGCTCGTGGACATTGGCGACGCCGGGCGTCCGCTGAGCGATGCTGAACAAGAAAAATACGGTTTGCTCTCGTTTCCTTTCGCTGTCGATGGTGTAGCCACGGTCGTTTCCGCCGACAACCCGGTTTCCGGTCTTAGCTCAAAGCAGGTCCGGGAGATTTTTTCCGGAGAGATTACCAATTGGAAGGAAGTCGGCGGAGAGGACGCAGCCATTCATGTTTATACCAGGGACGAAGCCAGCGGAACCCGGGCTGTTTATTGGAAAAAACTTTTGAATAAGGGGAAGATAGTAGCTTCCGCGAATGTGGTTCCTTCCAACGGAGCTATGAAGTCGGCCATAGCCCGGGATACTCAAGGTATAGGATATGTCAGCATCGGCCATCTTGATGGTACGGTCAAAGCCCCTGAACTGGATGGAGTGCCTGTGACCCAGAAAACCGCCAAATCCGGAGAGTATCCAGTGGTTCGTAAGCTTTACATGAATACCAAGGGCCAGCCCGAAGGGATTGTAAAGGCTTTTATTGATTACATACTTTCCTCGGACTGTAATGGGATCATTGTTTCCAGCGGTTATATCCCGGCTAATTAGTTCCTATCCGAAATCGAGAGTTTCCGGATGTAACCCAGCGGGATAGTTCGAACTGAATAGCATGTCCATTATTATGAAGGGGACCGACGATGTCGGTCCCCAGTATTTTTTGTCCGCTGGACGAGGATCTGGTGTTATGAAATTTAACCGTCTGCCGCCTTTTTTGTTCGGACTGGCGGCCAGTGTGTCCTGCGCCGCGGTTGTGGCCGTCTTCGCCTTTCTTTTTTATTTTTCGGCCCCGGCTTTTTCCATTCAGGGGATGAATCAGGTCTTTTCGTGGACCTGGCACCCTTTTGGGGGACAATTCGGGATCCTGCCCATGATCGTCGGCACTGTCTGTTTGGCCGGGACCGCGATGTGCCTGGCCTATCCCCTGGCGGTCGGCATTTGCTGTTTCGTGCACGGCCTGGGCCCCGGATATCTCAGGCGCCCCGTGCTGATCCTGGTTGAGTTCATGACCTCCATCCCAACCGTGGTCTATGGTTTTGTGGCGGTTTTTCTCCTGGTTCCTTATATCCGGCGGGCATTCGAGCACGGCACCGGATATTCCTGGCTGGCGGCGTCGCTCATGCTTGCTCTTCTAATTCTGCCGACTATGGTGCTTATGCTGCACAATCAGTTCAGGATCGTTGAGCCGGAGGTGCGAACCACTGCCTTGGCCTTGGGCATGAACCATGTCGAAAAGTTTGTTTATGTCGTTTTTCCTCAATCCGGAAAGGGGTTTTTGTCCGCCGCCGTCCTCGGGTTCGGCCGGGCCGTGGGCGACACCCTGCTTCCCCTGATGCTTGCCGGAAACGCCGTGGAGTCACCCGCCTCCCCTCTGGATTCCATCCGAACTCTTACTTCGCATATTGCACTTGTGGTAGCCACGGACAGTCAAAGCGGGGCCTATCATTCGCTTTTTGTCTGCGGCATGCTCCTGTTTCTCGCCAGCTTCGGAGTAAATGCGGCCCTGCACTGGATAGCCGCCTCCGGGAAAGAAGGGACGAGCCATGTCTGATGCCTTGGGCCGTTTGTTGACACCGGCGGTTTCCATTATCGGCTGGGGGGCTCCTGTAGTGGTTTTTCTGTCCGTGGGCGGATTGTTGGCCTTTTTGTTTTTTAACGGGGGGGCTGCCTTGTCCATGGAGATGCTTTTCGGTGAGACATCCCCCATTGATGCGGTCCTGGGAAGGGTGCCGGTATTTGAAGGAATATGGCCGGCGTGCGTGGGTACTTTTTATCTGGTTTGTCTATCTTGTCTGCTGGCCATTCCAATGGGGATAATGAGTGGTATATATATGGCTGAATATGCCCCGCACCGTCTGCGAGCGCCCATGGTTTTCGCCACCGACCTTATCGCCTGTATTCCGTCTATTCTCATGGGACTTTTCGGCTTCGCCCTGATACTTTTTTTCCGGTCCACGATTTTTCCTCAGGCAAAGACCGGTCTATGGCTTTCCGCACTATGCATGTCCATTCTCATTCTTCCTTATTGTACCAACGCCACCAGGGTTGCCCTCGAGGGGCTTCCGGAAGGTTTGCGCCTTATCGGTCCGGGGTTGGGGCTCAGCAGAACGCAGAATGTCTTTTGCATTCTCCTTCCGGCCGCGCTAAAGGGGATAATGGGAGGGGTGATTCTCTCCATAGGCAGGGCGGCCGAGGATACGGCGGTCATTCTGCTTACCGGCGTGGTGGCCAACGCCGGAGTCCCCCGCAGCCTCCTGCATAAATATGAGGCTCTGCCGTTTCATATTTATTATACCGCGGCCGAGTTTCGAACCCCGCTTGAGTTGAAACAGGGCTTCGGCACGGCATTGGTTCTTTTGTGTCTGACCAGTATTATCTTTATCGGAGCGCACGGACTTAGGCGAAGCATGGAGAAGAGGTGGCGGTGATTACCGAAAATGAGGCGGGAAAAATTATCCGGGCAAGAAATCTGCGAGTCGGTTTTTCCGGCAGGCCTGCAGTGAACGTGGAAAAGCTGGATGTTTTTGAAAATGAACTGACTGTTTTGCTGGGGCCTTCCGGTTCGGGTAAGACCACTTTTCTTCGGGCCGTGAATCGTCTTAACGAATGTTTTTCCGGTTGCAGTACAAAGGGTGAAATCAAGGTGTTTTTGGAAGGCGAATGGACCGATGTCCATTCTCGCGGCATGTCCCTTGAAAAATTGCGCCGGAAGGTGGGCATGGTTTTTCAGACCCCGAATGTTTTGCCCATGTCCATAGAGCGCAACATTGCCCTGCCGCTGAAACTGGCTTTGGGGAAAAAGGGAACCGAGGCGAAGAAGGTGCTCCGGGAAGTTTTGACGGAAACCGAATTGTGGGACGAAGTCCGGGACCGGCTCGGCTCGAATGCCGGAACCCTTTCCGGGGGACAACAGCAACGCTTATGTCTGGCGCGGACCATGGCTCTCAGGCCGGAGATTCTGCTTCTTGACGAGCCCACCTCTTCCCTGGATTTCAAGGCGACAGCAAAAATCGAGGAACTTTTGCTCCGCCTGAAACGGCATTATACTCTCGTGGTTGTATCGCACAGCCTGGGCCAGGCCAAAAGGCTGGCGGACAGACTTGTCGTTTTCCGGCAAGGAGGGATCGTTCAAACCTTCGCCGGAGAAGAGATATCCGATGGCGATAATTTCGAGAGTATAATGGAGGATATTTTCTGAAAATGCGCATGGGGTCATCCATGATAAGAATGTCCCATAGTTCCCAACTCATTGGCCCCATTAAGTTGACCCTCAAGTGGCTCCATATCAGTGACCGGTAACACCTCCAATAACTCCGGCGTCTGTAAAATATCGGCAACGATATCTGAACCGATCCGCCCTGGATATTTTGTACTTTTTCTGTCTGGCTTTTTCTACAACCCCTTGATCCATGACCCTGCCCTTACCGGCATCCACGGCCCCGGTTTCATACACGAACTGCCTGTATTTCTGGTTCAAAACCATGGCGGGGTAATTTATCCGGTTGAAACGGGTACCCTTTGGGTGTCCAACTAGGCGGGGTATCAGAGACCTCCTGCGCGCAATTCTCGCAACATAATACAACTGGCAACATAAAATGTCCCCTTTTGCGTCCCTTTTGAACACTCTTTTTTGGGCATTTGGGCAATTTTCGTCTCTCGCAATTAATCATGGATTGAATTTGAAGATTGACTATGGTAGGTCGCAGTAATGTTTTTTCCCTTGCGTTTGGCTTCATATAAGGCATCGTCGGCTCTTTTGAATATCTCGTCCTCATTTTCGATGTCATATTGGTAAGTGGCCACGCCAATGCTTACACTGAAAGGGATCTCGGTATTATTGTATACAGCTGGCGTGGTTTCAATGCATTGTCTAAGTCTTTCAGCTGTCAAATAGGCTGCTTCAAGATCGCTATGTGGTAAAATAATAGCGAATTCTTCCCCTCCGAAACGCCCCGGGATATCCACCTGACGCAGGCTTTGCCTGATTAGATCGGCAATGTGCCGCAATACCTCATCTCCGGCCCCATGCCCATATGTGTCGTTGATAGTTTTAAAATGATCGATATCAAGCATGAGTAAAGAAAATATTTGTTGGTAACGATGAGCCCGTTCCAACTCATTTCTGGTGGCTTGTGTAAAATGCCTGCGATTCCATATACCGGTGAGTTCATCCGTAGTAGCCAAATAGCGTAATCTTTCCTCTACTTTCTTACGTTTAGTTATGTCCTGGGAAGAGCCCACAATATATTGGACTTTATTGTTTTCAAAAACCGGGGTCAGGGTAGTGGACCATGTTTTTTTTCCTCGGGGTAGTTCGAGGTCTTCCTCATAAGAAATAGGCCCACCAAGCTGCACGCATTTAATATAATTTTGGACAACTTTCTCGCCTAGTTCCTTTCCCAGCAGCTGTTCCGGGGTTTTGTCCCGGATAGCCTCAAGCGAAATCCCGGTTGCGGTTTGATGAGACTCATTGTTGCGGATGAATCTGAAGCTTCCCGCATCCTCAACCCTAACCAAAAACATTGCATCCTGAGTCCCATTAAAGACCTGTTCATATTCCTCCTCTGCTTTCCTCTGTTCGATTATTAGCCGTTTATTGAATATATAACCGAGACCAAGCCCCGTAAGGCCCAAAAACCATATAACACCGTATACTGACCCCAAAAAGGTCATTTGCTTCCACATACTTGAAACATAAGGCCCCATGGGCAGAGTTATACTGATTCCTCCGCGCACATCACCCAGTTCATATCCCTGCTGGGCATGACATGTAAGACATGCTTTCTCTGTCATCAAAGGGCGCATAAAACGCAAATATTCTTTCCCTTGACTTTCTTTTATTGAGACATATTCACTTGCACCTTGTTCGAACTCCTTCAAGGCCTTTTCTTGCCAGGGATCTGGCGCATTGGCGGGACGAATTGGATTCAAGCTGGTGATGTCCCCACCTATTCCCTTGCTCTCTAAACCCAACTCGTGAACCTGACGTGTCATGTAAGCCGGATTGATCAAGGTTAAACGTTTCCCTGAAAGGGTTTCAACATCCCGGTCCTGGATCTGGGTCAGATAGGGATTGGGTTGCGTAGATTCTGTTATGGGAACATATACTCCATCGTGTTGGGCGTTCCAATGCCGATACAGGACATCTTTTGTAAATAGGGAACGGGCTGCAGCAGTAGCCGAGTTGCGTGCGGTATCCCTTGCCTGGAAGTAGCTAATAGACAATGAAAAGCCGATAATCAATGTCCAAACGCAAGAAAGAATGATAAGATTTCTCTTCAATTTCATAAACAGACTGATGTCCTTGTCGCTTTAATCCTACAGATATCGAGTAGACTGACTTTTGATATTTTCTAGATGCCTGATTCATCATTCCGGACGCCGGTCCGGGACAGGGATGACGGGAGAGGAAATCCCGAACAACTTGGCTAAGCCATCAAAATAGTGAAAATATCCATCATTCGTCATCCCGCCCCCAAATTTGAATTTGGGGGCGGAGTCCAAGGTACTGATTCAGCAAAAATCTAAAATGTTTTGCATAGATTCTTGAGGAGAACCAGTGGATTATGTCGGGCTTGATATTCAGCGTCAATAAGGACAGACGGCTTCGTCATGAATAGGCCATTACCTTGGCCATGAATTTAATCGTCAATTATTAGCCCTGCCCCCTTGTGTTTCTAACAAATTATAATACGGTTTTCAGATATTCCCAGAAAATTCTGCCCTTAACAATAAGCATTGTATCAGCTCAATTTACTTGTAATACCATGTAACTAATGGCGACATACCGCAGCAATTTGCCCGCAGTAACTAATATAAGAAACCACAGTAAGCGAACCCGTAAAACACCTGCCATAACGGTTAATGGGTCACCAATTATTGGAACCCAAGCAAAGCATAAGGAAAACATGCCGTATTTAAAAAAGTGCTGTTCTGCTCGCAGGAAATCATCTTCCGACATCCTTAACCACTTTTTTACCGCTACCAAGCTAGCCCAGTAACCCAGGGCATAGTTTGTCAATGAACCCGACACATTTCCTGTTGTTGCGATGATTACCAGCATGGTGGGAGATAAACCACTCAGCAATAAAGCACTCAAAACAATTTCTGAGCTTAAAGGTAAAATCGTCGCGGCTAAAAATGCAGCGATGAAAAGACCAATAAGTCCTAGTTCTGTAAAATATTCCATGATCCTGCAACGATTTTATGAAGACATAAGGAACGGTACGTACCGGTTCCTCAGCCAGCATCACGGCGTTATGTTTAAATTCCGAATCATACTCCCTGCGAATATTGATCATCCACTTTTCCTGGTTGATTGCCAGGATAGTGGTTTAACTTCGACTTCTCAGGCTGTAGCAGAATGACTTTTTTATTGATAAGTCTTGATTAAGTCAAAGGTAAGCTGTCTTGACAATTCATTATTCCGGATACATTTTGCCAGGAGGCTGCAAGAGTTTTTTTGTTTCCGGGCCCGGAGGTATTGGGGCCTAGAGCTAAGCGGCCGGTTCATTGATTTCTTGTTTAAATAACGAGCGCAGCCCGCTTTAAAGGAAATGGGCGAGAAAATGGAAGAAAGACGCTATCAGGTAAAAAATATCATGTGCGCCGCCTGTGTCTCCTGGGGGGAGAAGGCGGTTTTGGCGCTGTCCGGCGTGCACAACGTCTCGGTTAACTGCGTACGGGGTCAGGTCTTGAATTTTGAAAATAGTCAACCCCGGTCTATAATTCTGCTTATCGTGGATTAATAGAGCACCGTTTCTTCTGCAATGGCCGTCTGGGAATATCCATACTCACGACAGGTCTGGATGATGGTTTCTATCCCCTCAACAAATCCAAGGGGGTCAAATCTAGGTTGTCGTTAGCATCGGGCGTTTTTACGGGGCATCACATGGCAAATAGCTCCGGGATATTCAATTCGCAGAGGTCTGATCGTATTTTTGCTTTATATCCGGCGAATTCAAAAAGCAAGACCTGACTCCACATTTCCATATTTGCTTATTTTTTCAGTTTAAGATCATCCCTTTGAGATTGCCTGCAAAAAAGTTCTTGTCTGTCAGGCTGCAAATTATGCAAAAAAGATTGGCACAGCAAAATTTATTTTCGTAAAAAATTTGCTGAAAAAATACACAGAAATTAAGAAAGTAAGCATTGCTTTGCTAATGGAAAACATATCGATTTTGAAAAGTTATGTATAGACTGAACAAGAGCCTAAAGTTTTTAAGGCATAAATATTTAAAATTTAACTTTTATTTTTCGTGCATTAGTGGTAATGAAAAGTTATGAAAAAGTCTAAAAATTTAAGTTGAATTGTTTACAACTTTTAATTTTTATGCAAGAGATATCGCAAAAATATTACAAATTTAGGGCATACTTGAGGGTGTGCTTGTCTCCCCCTTTTACACAGGCTCGTCAGTGGCTTAGGAACAATGAATTAAGTCCTTTCCCGCGCAAGGTTCTGCTTTCAAAGATAGCCCGCAACTAGCTGAAAAACCTATAAGATAAACAAAAGTGTCCGAATACCCGCTGGTAAGCATAGAGGAAATAGCTCCCGGAGCAGTGACCGCCACTGAAGTCCGGTCCAGCCAGGGAAGATTTTTATTTCCCGAAGGCATAACTTTGTCCGGCAGGGATATTCAAAAATGCAAGGCATGGGGAGTTTGGAATCTTAAGTTAAAAACAAATCCTGCTGAATCGGTTTCAAAGCCGCAATACACAAAAGAAGAAGTCAAAAAAGTAAAAGATAATTTATTTCCTTTTTTTGCTTTCTGGGATTTTAAGAACGAAGTAAACAAGGAGCTATTCAAAAACATTGTCCTTTGGACAACCCGTTTCCGGACTTTTTTCCCGGAATACCCAATGCAAGCGGAAATTGGAATAGATTCTCTTCCCGGAGTCGAAAGCAAGCCGGATCTAGAGCAAGTAATCCGTAATGATGAAAATTTGGCTACCCTTCCGGATATATTCAGCAAGCTTATGACAGCGGTAAGAGATCCCAAATGCACGTCTCATTATCTGGCCAAAATCTTGGGAAACGATCCCGCATTGTGCGCCAAGGTGTTAAAATTGGTGAACAGCCCGGTTTATGGATTGATGCGCAAGATTGAAAACATGGAACGGGCAGTAACGCTGGTCGGGATAAATGAAATAAGCAAGATTGCTTTGAGTATAAGTGTTATTTCAATGTTTAAAGATATTCCCGGCGATCTGATGAATATGCGCAAATTTTGGGGTCACTGTATAGGCTGTGGAATTGTGGCCGAAATTATAGCGGAGGAAAAAAATATTCCTTCGGATAGATTTCTTGTGGCGGGCATGCTGCATGATATTGGACGGCTGATAATGCTCAAGAACCATCCCCGGGCTACTTTGTTTGTCATTGACCAGGCCCGAAAGCAAAAAGTCCCGCTGTATTTTATGGAAAAAGAGATCTGGGGTTTTGATCACTGCCAAGTGGGACAAAAAATTTTAAGATTATGGAGCCTGCCCGAGTTTTTGGTCCAAGCCGCTTTATGCCACCATGACCATAAGGAATCCGATTATCCCCGGGAAATGGCTATAATCAGACTGGCGGATTCACTTGTTCAAGCCATGTTCATGGGATACAGCGGTAATCAATTTATCCCCTTGATTCCGGTCCGCATATGGGAAGAACTCGAAATTTCTCCCCGGATAATAGCCGGTGTCTTCACCCAGACACAGTATAGAGCCGAAGAAATGATCAGTACTCTATTGTAATATTCTGCATTGTTCAGTATCAGGGAATGCTTCCTGTTATCGCTCGTGCTGCCAAAAGTGTGTGTTTTTGTGGTAACATATTTAAATTATTATTGGATCCGGTAAATGAAGAAAGCAGAAATAGCCACCCCTGCAGGGGGAACAATCATCTCAAATGAATCATCATTAGAGTATCTCAATGATCGAATTGATTACTTAGACCGGCTGAATAAAAACGCTTTGGAGGCCATGGAAAATGTCGCCAGGCTTGGTGATTTTAAGGACAGTTTCAGCAAAATTTCCAGCGTGGATGTAATTTTAAAAAAAATTTCCGAAGGATGCAGCGATACTCTTCCCCTCATATCAAGCTATATATTTCTTATTGATGAAAATAACGAATTTATATTGCATCTTGCTGAAGGCAATACGGATATCATTGATGTCGAAAAGGAGTTGGACAATATAATCAACGCACGCAAACTGGCCCAGGCCATACTTCAAAAAAAGTCCCTCCGTTTTGTAGCAGACAACAAAACTGAATTGCTCATACATATCCTGGCCACATCTTCGCGAGCGAGAGGACTTTTTATAGGCGTATTAAAAGACAAGTTCAAAAATATACCCGACTATGCCATTTCCGTACTGAAAATCATGATGCTTAGTGGCGCAAATTGCATAGAGAATTATGAGTTGTATCAAGCCTTGCAGAAGAAAATAAATAAGCTGCAAGAATCGGAGAAACAGCTGTCGATCCAGGCCTTCCATGATTCCCTTACCAATCTGCCAAACCGTTTCTTTCTGATGCAAAAACTGAAAGACGCGGTAAAGAGAAATGCCCGGAGGAGTCGTCCCCATTTTGCTCTTCTAATGCTTGACCTGGATAATTTTAAACGAATTAATGACTCCATGGGGCACCATATTGGTGATGAATTATTGAAAAAAGTAGCCGAGAGACTGACCAGGCTGTTGCGCGAATATGATACAGTCGCCCGGCTTGGTGGAGATGAGTTTATCCTTCTTCTTGAAAATATAGAAAACAGTGCCCAGACGATCAAGGTTGTGGAAAGGATACATGACGAAATGCAGCGTCCTTTTATTTTGGATAATCAGGAAATTTGCGTCTCTTCAAGCACTGGCGTTGTCTTGGATACCAAATGGTACGAGAACGAGGAAGATATCATTCGCAATGCCGATGTGGCTATGTACAAGGCCAAAAAAAGCAAAAAGGGATATTATAAGGTATTTACGCAACATATGCATGACCAAGCCGTCGAAAATATGGAACTCGAGATAGAAATCGGACGGGCTCTGGACAGAGCGGAATTTGAGTTATTTTACCAGCCGATACTGTCCTGCGATGCCAGCCGAGTGTATGGAGTAGAAGCATTGTTGAGATGGAAGCACGCTTCAGTGGCCCATTTGCCACCGAATAAATTTATTCCGATTGCCGAAGAAACAGGTCTCATAGTTCCTCTTGGCAAATGGGTGCTTCAGAGATCATTATCACAGATTAAGCCTTTTATTGAAGAAAATTCGGACTTTCTGCTGAGCGTAAATATATCTCCCCGGCAATTCAAGCATGATGAAATTATAACGCAAATTATAGAGGTTATGGAAAACTGCGGGTTTACTCCGGACAATCTACTATTGGAAATCACGGAATCAACTCTTTTTGATAATTACGCTAAAAATACGGCCAAGGTTAAAAAGATAAAAGATCTGGGGGTGAAATTCGCTCTGGACGATTTCGGCACTGGATACTCCTCCCTGAATCATCTGAAAAATATACCAGTTGATTATATTAAAGTGGATAAAACATTTATCTCTGAAACCAAAAATTATCAGCATAATCGGGCAATTCTAGACGGCATAGTCAATATGTCACATGCACTGAATCTCAAAGTGATCGCCGAGGGTATAGAGGAACGGGAACAGCTTAACATGGTAAGTGAGGTTAAGTGTGATGCCGTACAGGGATTTCTTTTTTCCCGGCCGCTCAATCTTTCCAAGTTGAAAAAATTTTTGGGCGGCCCAACTGCGACCAATGCCGTGAAGCAATGAAGAGCAAAAAGCGGAATCTTTTATATCGCATATCCGGTAAATTTTAGGTAAAAATGGGCGAGAAAATGGAAGAAAGACGATATCAGGTAAAAAATATCATGTGCGCCGCCTGTGTCTCCCGGGTGGAGAAGGCGGTTTTGGCGCTGTCCGGGGTGCACAACGTCTCGGTCAATATGGTGGACGGGACAATGGTCGTGAACGCGGATTCGGATGTGCACTCTGATGCCATCCGGGAGGCGGTGAAAAAGGCCGGGTATGAAATAGAAGAGGATTTCAGCCGGGAATGGGTTGAGCTGGATGTGCAGGGCATGACCTGTTCGGCCTGCTCCGCCCGGGTGGAAAAGGCCCTGAACAAAGTACCGGGCGTATTCCGGGCCGAGGTCAATCTGGCCGCGGAAAAGGCCCGGGTGGAATATGATCCGGGCCGGGTGGAGCCGCCCAACCTGGTGGATGCGGTGAAAAAGGCCGGGTACGAGGCCGG
>JBNJHA010000055.1:0-15484 GCA_051748085.1 Thermodesulfobacteriota bacterium | reverse complement strand
GTGGATTTACCGGCCATGTTTGGACCGGTAACAATTATAAACCGGGAAGCGTCATCCATTTGCAGACTATTTGGTATGTAATTGGATCTTCCCTGGGAAGCTTCAATTGCCGGATGTCTTCCGGCCTCAATATCCAAATACATTGACCTGGAACATTCAGGTTTGGACCAGTGCCATTTGCGCGCCGCGTGAGCCAGGGACTGCCAGTAATCCAGGCGGGACAGCGCCCGGGAGGCTTCGGCGAAACGGTTTCTGTACTTGGCAATTTTTGTCCTTAAGGCTGCAAAAAGTTCATATTCCTTTGCTTTTCTACGTTCAGAAGCAGAAAACAGAGAATTTTCAAGATCTTTCAGTTCGGCGGTAATGTACCGTTCGCTGGAAACCAGGGTTTGCCTGCGTTCAAAATGTTGCGGAACCGAACCCTTATGCGCTTTGGAGATCTCCAAATAATACCCAAAAACCTTGTTAAATCCTATTTTAAGTTTAGGTATATTATTTTCCTGTTTTTCTTTTTCCAATAATTTTTTAAGTTTGGATTCGCCGTGTTCAGTAAGGTCAATCAGTTTGTCCAATTCCTCGTCAAACCCCTGTTGAAAAAGGCCGCCTTCGGTAATTAAATGACTGGGATTATCCAAAAGAGCATCTTTTAAAAATTGGAAAACATCCGTCAGACTATCCCATTTAGCATAGATCTTTTTAAGCAGGTCCGGATGTTTTTCTTTTGTCGGGGAAAGAATGCCTGCAATTTCCGGCAACATTTCAAGACTCTGACGCAAGCTGACAAAATCCCTGGGAGTGCATCTGTTCAAAAATATGCGTGTGCTCAGTCTTTCCAGATCATAGACTTTATTTAAAAGTCGGCGCAAATTGGAACGCAGTTCATCATTTATAAAGAAAAAATCTACCGCGTCCTGGTTGTCCGTGATTGGTTTTATATCCTTAAAAGGTTGCCGCATTCTGGTTTCCAGGAGTCGACCGCCCATCGGAGTCATTGTCTGATCCATAACCGCCCATAGGGTGCCGGTGCCTTTCTTGCCATCCATGCGCCGGAACAATTCAAGATTACGTTCGGTAACCTCGTCTAGCAGCAGATAATCACCTGGATTTAAAGGCTTGAATTCTTCCAGGGGACTTTTATCTTCCTTTTGAGTCTGATTAAGATAATGAAGGATTGCGCCGCAAACGCGGACCAGAACCGGCTTATCCTCAAGGTCCAAAACCTGCAGCGAAGAAGTATTCTGGGCCTTGCAGACAAGCTCCCGGCCCATGGAATAGTCAAAATATGAAGGGGCGTGTATTTTATTCAGGGCAGCATGTAATTCAGGAACATCGTCCAGGATATCTTCGTTTTGGCTCATGAGAATTTCGCTGGGGGTTATTTTTATCAGCCATTGACGAAGCGTTTGCTTGCTTTTGCTTTGCAGGCCGGTCCAATGTCCGGTTGAAAAATCAGCCCAAGCGGCAGCTCCGCGTCCGGTGCTTTCTTCCCAGTAAACAGCGGCCAGATGATTATGTTCCTTGGCGTTTAAACTCGTATCCTCGACAACGGTTCCCGGGGTTAGAATACGGGTTATCGCCCTTTTAACCAACCCCTTGGCCTGCTTTGGATCTTCAATCTGGTCGCAAATAGCTACTTTGTGGCCCTTATCAAGAAGCTGACGTAAATATTCCTCACGGGCGTGATGGGGAACTCCGCACATTGGAACGCGCACATCAGCATTGGGATTTCTGGAGGTGAGGGCTATTTGCAGTTCGCGTGCGGCTGTTTCAGCGTCTTCAAAAAACAATTCGTAAAAATCACCCATGCGGAAAAAGAGCAGAGCATCTGGATTTTCCTCCTTCATCCGCAGGTATTGCTCAAGCATTGGAGTAAGCCGCATGTTTTTTTGCTTTGAAAGTGAGGCTTTTTCAGTCATTTAATTTGACTCTGAAAGCGATGGAGTGCCAGCTGTGGCATCGGGGGCATATGAAAAATATTTGTTCGCGTTTAAGACCGCAATTGGTGCAGATAAAACGCTTCACCATCCTGGCTTTTTTCAGAAAAAAATCAAGCTGGGTGCAAAATGAGTCGCTAAGCTCCTGTTTATCCGTGGTCAAGGATAACAATTCAAGTCTCGCCGGCCAAAAATCAGGGGCAAGAACCAGTGATTTTTCAAGGCTCTGTGTAGCCAGATCGCTGTTTCCGGATTTAAGTGCTAATACTCCATGATAAAAATGTAATAACGGATCAGCATCAAATTTCGGGAATTTTTCGGTAACCATCCGGGTAAGCATTTCATATATTTCAGCGTTGTTTCCAATCCCAGGACGCTGCAGGTAAGAAATAAGACCCTGAAATAAAATAAATCTTAAGTTTCCCGAGACATTATTCAATCCCTGTTTGAAATTTTTGGAAAACAATTTCCAATTTCTGGCACCGACATCACGGCAAATTTTTTCTAGCCAGGCTTCCGGGGAAGGAGGATATATTCTTATGGCCTTTTCCAGCAATTTATCCTTACTGTTGTTATCTTTTTCCGGATTGTGTCTGGCGGTTTCAACAAGATAGTGGGCCTGGGGAACTGGTTCATTCAGTCTTCTGTATATTTCGGCCGCTTCCAAATAATCGCTGCTTTCCGCGAAGATAGAAGCCATTATATTCATAATGGCCACTTCATCGCCGGCAATAGCCCGGGCGTTTTCCAGTGCGGACAGGGCACGATCAAACAGGCCGGCTCTTTTGAAGTCTATTCCCAGTTCAAACCAGGCCCGGGCTTTAAATTGCTCATCAAGATTCGGACGGGCGATAATATTCTGTCTTATATGCAGGGCCCGTTCGATATCACCGCGCGATCTGTACAGGTTACCGAGGGCGAGATAAATTTCCACCGCGTCCGGATTATTTTTGACTACCCGGCTCAAATCATTGATAGCCGTTTGCGTATCCTTGGTAGTCAAAGTATGTCCGGCAGTGATATCCCGAAACAGGGCCTTTGATTTTTTTTTGAGCCCGGCTCTGCTTTTTAATCTATGAAGCCATGTCATCCCGATTTTATGACCATTCCTTATTGGACACTGTTGTCGTCGGAATGAAAACTCGATTCCTCCAAAGGCATGTTGCGCAATGAATTAAGTTCTTTTTCCAGGTCAGCCACTTTTGTCTTGTATTGCCTTAGCTGTTTTGAAGTTTTTATCTTTTCCACGAAGAAATAGGCTACGCATAACAAGGCTCCGGCTGCAAATCCCATCAATACCAGAAGATAAAAGGGGAATTCCTTGCTTATGAATTCACTCCCGAACACATTTAAACGCAGCGAAAGAGTCTGCGAGAGGACATCGGTGTTTTGAACGAAAAAAAGCATGGAAAAGAAAAAAATGGCCACAAAAACAATAATTTTGATAAAGCGCATACTACACTCCTTGCATTAAGATAAAATTTATACCCAGCCGGTTTTAGAAAAACATTCTGAGTTTTTCACCGGAAAAAACCTGTTGAAAAAAGTTGTTCAAAATGGACGACAAAATTTATTCTATTTGGGATTCTCTGTTAATTCAAAATATGGCAATAATTTGGCATAGGTTTTTTGCAAATGTTCCGGAATGACCATGGTTTCGTCCATAACCGCCATAAAGGAATGGTCGCCGACCCATCGGGGCACGAGATGAAAATGGAGATGTTCGCGGATTCCGGCCCCGGCCGCTTCTCCGATATTTAACCCTACATTGATTCCATGTGGAGTAAAAGCCTTTTTTAAAATTTCGGTGCATACTTGTACCCAGTCCATGATTTCCCTTGCTTCTTCGCTGGTGAGTTCCGTTAGGCACTGCACGTGCCTGTAGGGCGTAACCATTATATGTCCTGCACTGTAGGGAAATTTATTCATGATTACAAAACAATGAACAGCACGCTGCAGGATAAGGCGTTCCCGGTCTTCGTCAGGATGTTCAGGAATACAAAAAACGCATTCATCCGGCTTTGGTCCCAGAATATATTCTATCCGCCACGGAGCCCATATAGATTTCATGCGATAACCTTTTAAACTTTGCGCGTACGCGATTAGTAAAGACTTTTGTTAAATTATTGAAGTTAATTGGTCAAGAAAGAGGCAAAGGTCCTGGACTGGAAACGGTCGTTTTTTGTATCTGTTCAGCAAATTTTTAATGTAGTGAATAGTTACCATTTATTTAAATTAAATACTTCGTGTAGTTGAACATTCATAATTATTTGACAGTGCCAGAGATTTTTATACATCTGCATCCTCTTGGATACATTCAATGCCTGGCCATTTATTTTTTATTCAGTGCGTATTTTTTGAGCCAATTAAGTTGTGAGACTCTGTCCGGACATTCGCCATCAATCTGCGCGGCGGTCAATTCGCGCATGATTTTGCCTATTTCCGGTCCCGGGGAAATACCCATATTTATTATATCCTTTCCCGATACATGCAGTGATAAATTGCGTAAAGTAGTTATAAACGAAGATATATGTTTTCGTGTTTCTTCCTGTTGGCTCCTGGCCATTAAATATAAAAGGGCTTCCAGGGATACCGGTTCGAGTATAAAATACAATTGACTCAATTTCCCGTTATGTTTGTGCCACAAATAAATTTGCCGCACCGACTCGCGAACCTGGCTGCGCAAAAGAAACAAGTGCTCAATTTGTTTTTTGGAAAAATTCAGCCGATTTGTAGTTATGCCGATCTGACGGTCATTTAACGAGCTGAACAATCCAGCGAAAAATATAAGCCATGGTTCGGGTTTTTCCTCAAGATATAACAACTTGTACCAGTTTAAAACTTTATCAATTTCTTCCAGAATCTGGTTAAGTGACGGAGTAAGATTTAAATGAGGATTTACGATTCTTAACAGGCTGAATTCATTCATCCTGCGTAGACAGGCGGAAGGATTTTCTTCCTTGAAAATAAGGCGCAGCTCCTGAAAAATACGGCTTCCGGATAAACGCTGAAAAGTATCCAATTCTACAGCGTTTTTAATTAATTTTTCAGTCTGCTTACCGATTTTGAATTGAAAACGCTGTTCAAACCTTATGGCTCTGATAATCCGGGTTGGATCTTCGACAAAGCTTAACGAATGCAGGACACGGATATTTTTTTCTTTTATGTCTCTTTGCCCGCCAAAAAAATCAACCAATTTTCCAAAAGTTTTGCCGTTTAGATGTATAGCCAGGGCATTAATAGTAAAGTCCCTTCGATTTAAATCCATTTTTATCGACGAAAGCTCCACTGTGGGCAAAGCTGCCGGATATTCATAATACTCCAGACGAGCAGTGGCCACATCAATACGTTTATCGTCCGGCAAAATAACCACGGCGGTTCTGAATTTCTTATGTGCCCGGATACGACCGCCGAAATATGCAGCTAATTTTCTGGCGAATACGATTCCGTCCCCTTCCACAACCAAATCTACATCCAGGTTGGGACGGACAAGCAATATGTCGCGGACAAATCCGCCGACACAATAAAGAGAGTACCCGATTTTATCGGCTAGTTCCCCGGCTGAGACAAGCATCTCGTATACTTCCAGCGGCAGACGATCCTTGAGCAGGGTTTTTATATTCCGCTCCTTTTTTTTCTGCGGAAGTAAAGTTTCCGGAAGGCGGGCCGGTTCTTTTACCAGGATATTAACCAGATCCGTTCTTGTGACAACTCCCTGTAATCTGCCGTTTTCCAAAACCGGGATTATTCTTTGCTGTTGCCCGATGATAATTTCCATTACCTGATATAAACTGTCCCCGGGGCTAAGCGTCTCACAATCCGGATACATATATTCCCGGACAGCAATTTTCCCCAGGCCATGCCCGACAGCCTTATCCGCCAATTGATGTTCAAGGTAGCCGACAACCTGCAGAGATTTTTTTTTGACCACGGGAACAGCCTTGAGTCCGAATCTGGTCATTAATTCGGATGCATTAGCGAGGTCGCGATCTTCCGGAAAATAAACCGGAGGGCTGGACATAAGATCCTTGACCAGTATCTGCGGATTTATTTCTGAGTAGAGCAGGGCGAACAATTCGTCCTTGACTTCGGCCGGAGTCCTTTTCTTTATGGAGGCAGATGCAGCATAGGCATGTCCGCCTCCTCCGAGCGAAGAACATATTTTGCCCACGTCAACCTCGGCGGAACGGCTGCGGGCAACAAGATGTACTCTGTCACTCATTCGGGCTATAGCAAAAAGAACCCGAATGTTTTCAATCTCCATAAGTTTATGGGCCAGCAAGGCGAAATCGCCGAAATAGGTTTCCATGGAAACCTCGGCGACAACAATTTCAACACCGTTTATATTCAGTCTTGATGCCGATTCGATCATTTCATTTAAAATTGCTATCTGATCAGCGTTCATATCCCGGGAGATCATGTCGGAAATGATGTTCAGATCCATATCCTGAGCCCTAAGCCAGGATGCCGCGTCCAGGTCCTGCGAAGTAGTGGAATTAAAGGTAAAGCATCCTGTGTCTTCATATATTCCCAGCCCGAGTATTGTGGCTTCGTCCGGGGTGACATATATTTTGCGGGAACGAATCTCTTGAACCAGCATGGAGGTTGTCGCCCCCCACGCCGCGATTTCTTCTTTTTCCCCATGCACATCCTCTTCCGATTGCGGATGATGATCGTAAATATGGATTGCTACATCTTCCCGATCCAGCAACGGGGCAACATGACTGAGCCGGGACCTTTGTCTGGTGTCCACCAGGACAAGGGTCTGGACGACTTCCATATCTATATCTTTTACTGTTTTAAAATTATATAGATAAATAGCGCTCTGGATAAAAAAATTCCGGATGTTTTTTTCCTGACTGCCCGGAAAAATAAGAGCCGGGTCCGAATAGAGTTTGCCCGCGGCAACCATGGCCGCCAAGGCGTCAAAGTCAGCGTTTTGATGACAGGTAATAACCACCGGCGATTTAATCTTATTTTTCATGAATATCCCTGGAGCGAGGATGAAATTTTTGATGCATGTCTATTAGTCTTCTGCTTTGAACATGGGTGTATATTTCTGTGGCCGTGATGTCCGCGTGTCCCAGCAATATTTGTACTGTACGCAAATCAGCTCCGCCTTCAAGAAGATGCGTGGCAAATGAATGCCGGAGCGTATGTGGTGATAAATGCTTTTTTATCTGCGCCGTCAGGGCATATTTTTTAACCAATTTCCAGACTCCCTGTCTGGTTAATCCCATGCCGGAACGATTCAAAAATATATGGTCTTCGCGGGGATTGAAACGCGGTCGCCAATTATTAAGGTAAGTGGACAGAATTTCCGAAGCAAGATCATGTAATGGAATGATGCGCTGCTTATCTCCCTTACCCCAGATTTTCAGCATATCTGTCTGCTGATCAAAATCATACACTTTGAGCGCTATTACTTCCGAAACTCTGAGTCCGGCTGCGTACATAAGTTCCAGCATGGCCCGGTCGCGTTCTCCCAATTTGGTTCCCCGACCTGGAACCAATAGCAGACGCTCGACTTCTTTCTGACTAAGTATTTTCGGCAGAGATTTCGGCAAACGCGGATTCTCCAAAAGCTTAGCCGGGTTTTGGACAATATATTCCTGGGTTGATAAAAAATTGAAAAAAACACGCAGGGAAGCCATGTGTCGAGCCAAACTCCGTCCCTGCAGATGTTCATTACGCCGTAATTGCAGAAAATAAAGCATCAAGGAATCTGAAGTGACCGAATTCAGGTCCAATCCTTTTTCCCGCATGAAATTTATAAATTTTTTGGTATCCCGGGTATAAGCCTCAACCGTAAGAGGGGAGAGACCCTTCACCGCGGCAAGATACATCTTAAATTCGCTGTATTCAGGCATAAATTCATCTTTATTGGCAATCTTTCAGGTTTCCGGACTTTTATCCCTTTTTAGGCGCTTTAAAAATACACCGCCATAATCTGAATTTTATACACGGACAAATTCGGAATACACTCAATGCCTTGCGTACTCAAGGGCAAAAGGATAATGTAAATTTATGAACACTGGAACTGACGATTGGGTGGATATACTAGTGGGGCTTGGCGCGAATTTATCCGAACCCGAAAAAAATATTGACCTTGCGGCTGACAAAATAGCACATTTGTCCGGCGTTAAACAAATTAAACTTTCCCCAAAATATTTTACCGAACCCCAAGATTTGAAAAATCAGCCGTGGTTTGTCAATGCCGCGGGGCTATATCAAGTCTCCGCCGCACAATGGACAGCCCGGTCATTTTTAAGGGCACTTCTGGAGATAGAGAATATAATGGGGCGAAAGAGGAAAACAAAACAGGGCCCGAGAATAGTGGACCTGGACCTTTTGATTTTCGGCGAAACAAAAATCGACTCTCCCGAGCTTACTCTGCCGCATCCGCGAATGCATAAAAGGGCCTTTGTTCTCGTGCCTGTTTTGAATATATGTCCCGAGCTTTGTTTTCCGGGCGGAACAAAAGTTAAAGAAATGCTGGAAGAAATAGAATATACATTCTATGCAAATAAGATTTGGCAAAACTGATGTAAAACTTTAAGGAATAAGTAATGTTTAAATTTTTGATTATCGCGGTGGCCGGATTCATTCTGTACAAATTGTTGGTTAATGACCGGGCAAAAAAACAACAGGGCCAGAAAAAAAACAAACAGAATCCAGAACAAACCGGGAAAACCGGAGAAATGGTCAAGGATCCCATTTGCGGTACGTATGTTCCGTTCGATTGCGATATTCGGGTACGAAAGGATGGTCAGGTATATCATTTTTGCAGTTATGAATGCAGGGATGAATTTATAAACAGTATTGAAACAGACGAAGAAATCAAAAAGGAGTTGCAGGAATGAAATTTTTTATAGATACCGCCAACGTAAAGGAAATTAAAAAAGCGGCTGAGTTTGGTCAGATAGACGGGGTAACCACTAATCCGAGCCTCATGGCCCGTGAAGGTGGAGATTGGAGAGAAACCGCCAAGGCAATATGCAGTCTTGTCTCTGGCCCGGTCAGCCTTGAAGCGGTTTCAATGGATGCTGCGGGAATGATCGAGGAAGCCAAGGAACTGATTAAATTCGGTCCGAATGTTGTGGTCAAGATTCCGATGACTATGGAAGGCATGAAGGCAGTCCGATCATTGTCCGAAATGAAGATACCGACAAATGTGACCCTGGTTTTTTCACCTTTGCAGGCTCTGATGGCCGCCAAGGCCGGAGCTGATTACGTGAGTCCTTTTGTCGGGCGTCTGGACGACATCGGACATAACGGAATGGAGATCGTTACCCAAATTCTGGCCATGTATGACAATTACGCCTTTGAGACCGAGGTTATCGTGGCCAGCGTCAGAACCACAAATCATGTTCTGGACTCGGCTATGCTGGGGGCGGATATAGCGACCATTCCGTACAAAATTTTGGCCAAATTTGCAGAGCATCCGTTAACCGACAAGGGTTTGACTTCATTCCTTAAAGATTGGGACAAGCTCAAAAAATAAGTTCAGCCAGGCACGCTTTAAAAATCAGATAATTTCTCAAAACGGCTCGCAAGGGCCGTTTTATTTTTTATATACTAATGTCCCATAATGTAAATTATGTAAACTTTAAACAATGAAAGGTTGCCTGCAAGTCTTATCCAAGATACTGGTGACAAAGGACATTACAGATACTGATCGATAAAAATTTCTCGGGAGAAATAATATGCGGACTACGCCTGTTACACTCGGTTTAACAGTTCTCGTTTTTCTTTTTTTTACGTCAGCCATTCCGGCGGATGCTGAAGAAAATACAAAAGAACAAGTATACGTACAGTGGCTGAAAAAAAATAAAGCTTTGGACGCTTATGCCCGCCTGCTTCAAAAACGGCCGGCTTCTCCTGAGAATACCCTGCGTCTGGCTCGGACATACTATGATTTAGGACGTTACCAGAAAGTAAGAAATCTTTTGACCCAAAATGAAGCCCAATTCCTTGATGATCTTGAGGGACAACGTCTTATTCTTTTAGGTCAAGCTCACCGTAATCTTAATGAATATGAAGAGGCACTGAATTATTTTTCCCGGGCCTCTTCATATATGGATTCCCAAACTTATAAAAACGCTATGCATGTCATGGCTGATGTTTCCAATCTATTTATTTGGGTTTGGAAGAAACATTTCTGGAAAGCGCTTACCCCGGATCAACTAAATGACGGGCAGATAAAAATGCTTACAAACTGGTCTAAGTCCGCCCGCATTGCCTGGCCGGATTCCAAATTCTGGGAATACTCACAGCAGCTAATCAATTCCATAGCTATATCTTTCAAGAAACCGCTTTTTTCCGGGACGGAATACACTCAGGAGATATCGCGTTTATTTGCCGCCTGGTCGCTTAAAAATTATGATAAAGCGGAACAAATATTAAATGCTCTAAAAGATGATCCGAATCGGAATTTCTGGTTTTCTTTTAACTCCTACTTGAAAAATAACGCAAAAGCTGCCCAATTTTATTCGTCCTCATTTTCCGGACAGACCAATTCAACAGGGAAAACTGCTTTATTCAGTCAGGTTTTTGAATATGAACTAAATCTTATGGGGAAAGAACATAAATGGAATATTCCTGATCCCGATATCCCAGGTTGGGATAATTACCAGCAAAACCTTGATTCTCTTTCAGAGCAGGAAAGATTAAACGCGCTGATTAAGGAGCATAGTTCCACCCTGCTCTCGACCGAAGTCAAAACCGCTTTGTATCAAAGGATAGTTGCTTATCGGCTGCTAAATCAAAGGGATGAACTTCCGGATTTTGAAGAGGTCCGAAATTTCCCGATGTGCTTGCAGCTGGCTTTGGCCCTGTCCCAGAATAATCCCCAATTTATTCATTATGATAAAAATATTTACGCGCCCTTGATGCGTGAATTATTGCTGGCCGCCGGGATGCGAATTACTGAGTTCAACATATATAAAATTTGGGATGAAGAATTTTCTGAAAATGAAGACAATAAAATGGCGGAATTTTTTGATTATCTGGACAATTACAGGGAACTGCAACAGGCCATAGAAAACGGTCAAGAAAAAATTATCGCTTCCAAAGGCATGGCTTTTCTTTTTCCGAACACGCCTTCCGGACAGTCAGCCTTTTTGTATCTGGCCCGCAAAGCCTATGCGCAAGGCCGCAAAGAATTGGCTTGGAAATATCTTCAAAAAATACGAGCAAATAATCTTAATGGGCAACGAGAAGCTGAACTTCTAAAGGCCAAGGCAGGAGTACTCATGGATTTGGGCCGGGAAAAGGATTCGCTCGATACATACGCCTTGTTAATTGATAAATATCCACAAACGCTTTCTCCGGCAAAAAAATTGAAATTGGCCTTGGCCGCCCAACAGAAAGACAACTGGAAATGGGCCGAAAAGATATTAAATTTATTGTGGCTGGAAAGGTCCAATCTAGATTCTGCTTTACAGGCCGAAGTACTTTTCTGGATTGGAGAAGGCCAGCAGATGCAGGGCAAAATCGAGGCCGCCATTGATTCATATTTGCAGGTGGCCTGCAAATACCGGGAAGAAAATATCTGGGCGGTAACAGCTATGTATCGCGCCGGTTTACTTTATCAAGAACGTGGGATGCTGGATGCGGCCCAAAATCTATATAAAATGGTTTTGAAAAATGCGGACAGGGATAGCCAGAAAAAAGCCGCTAATCAACGACTGAAGGCTATTGAAACTGAACAAAAAAAGAAAGGCGGAGGGACGGCTCCTCTTTTTTAGGGATTATTCAGCGTTAGTCATCGTCTCCTGAATCACTGCTGTCGTCTGCCCTCTCTTCGATGCCCTCTTTTTCAGGGTGTTCGTTCCGATGTCTGTCTTCATAATATGTATGCCCCCCTCCTCTTCTCCCGCCTTTTTTACGGAACATAAAATAAAGGACAACTATGGCCGCGATAATCAGTATGACAACTGCATTGTCCGACATCTTTACCCCTCCAAACTTAGCTTTCAGCTGGTTTTTTTAAAATTTCCAGGCGATAACAACTTAACTTTACATCAATAATGGGTTAACTTACATTTATATAAAACAAACAGCAACAGGGAAAATTTATGAAGTACATAATTTTTGAAGATTTTGGTGGTCAGGAGACACCGATCATTTTTCCTAAAAGGATTCGGCATGACGAGTTAAGACGGGTAATACCATATGTGGAAGTTATATCTGCCGGGCATATCCGTTTATTGAAAGAGGGAATTGAATGTTACGGCGGTTCCAAGGCCCTGAATTCACAATCCAGAGTCGAGGACAAGCAGCTTATCGAAAAAGCCCTGAAAGAAACCGCGGAAAAGGGGCCAGCCTGAAAATTATTCGTCTTCCGGCCTTGTTTTCCATCTTTTATGCATCCAGAACCATTGTTCCGGATGCTTTTTCACCATCTCGGCAATAGCATGCGTATAGTATTGCGCACATTTTTCAATTTTTTCCCGCCTATTCCCATGCAGAGTCCGGGTATCCAATGGCTCGGCTGAAATAAGCCGGTATCTTTGTCCCGGGAGCCTTAAGAGAAAAACCGGCCAGACAATGGCTTCGGAGCGGACCCCCAAAAGAGCCGGCCCGATGTTTACAGCGGCTTTCTTCCCCAAAAAAGACAGAAAGATAGCTTCACTGCGACTACAATTGTGGTCTGCCAGAAAACCAGCCAGCCCCCCTCCTCTTAAATGGCGTAAAATTTCCGGAGCCGAATGTCTGTGCGGAACCATTTTTATTTTGGATTTAGAACGTAGATGCAGCATAATTTCCGCCAAATTTCTGTCCTTGGGCAGACGCACCACACCCTTTCCCGTCTTTTCCTGCATTAACAGAATAATAATGCTGCTCAGAAGTTCCCATCCGCCAAAATGGGCGCAGGCAAATACAATGGGCCGCTTTGTATGGCGCATGAAATTCACGGTTTGTATATCCGGAACATAAACATTTTTATGCAGAAAACGATAATCGTCACGGGAATAAAGTATTTCCAAAAAGGATCTTCCGGAATGTCGGAAACTTTTTCGGGCGATGGTCCGGGCTTGTTTTCTCGGAATCCCCAGTCTCTGGCTCACGGCTTGAATTGAATATCTCCGTCTTGAACTGGAGAAAATCCAAATTAATTCCCCAAGACAATCGCCAAGGCCATGCAGGACTTTCAAGGGCAATAATCCGGCTAATTGAGTGAATATCAGGTATAAAATGTAGCGCATTATAAAAAGTTAAACCTTAAAGCAATAGGTTAAGTTTTTTTTGAAGTTCAAAACAAGCATTGTTTACTTCCCGGGAATTAATTTTTATTTGTGGATGATAAGGAGTTCCGTAGCAAACTTTGATTCTTGAAAAGGGCAACGGAAGTTGGAATTTATCCCAACTTTTGGAAAAAATAAATTTTTTGCTCATATCCACTCTGACCGGAACGATCTCTATATTGAATTTAGCCGCCAGGTAAACCGCACCGGGCTTCACCTCGTGTCTGGGACCGGTCGGGCCGTCTACTGTGAATATAACATCATGCCCCGTGTCTATGCTTTTGGCAGCCTCTTTCAAAGCCTGCTTTCCGCGACGTGAACTGGAGCCACGCGCCAGTCCGAATCCCATCCTGGCCATAAAGCGGGCCAGGATTTCGCCGTCGTTGCTGGCACTGACAACGGCGGTGACTTTCTCCCCGCGATGCAGTCTGAAAAGAGGGAACATTTCATCATGCCATATAGCAAAAATAAGCGGCCTTTTATCTACACGCCTCTGATTCGTTGGGGAAAAATTTTTTCTGGTATAATAAAAAGTGGAACTCCACAGATTTACGGCGGGAACTAAAATTTTTGCTAGCAATTCAGGATGTAGACGCATTTGTTTACAGATATTTTGTTTTTAACCGTTCGTGTAAGTTGTTATTCTCGGCCAGGACAAAACTTGTATACCCTCCCTAAAAATAAATAGGCCAACTGTCTGTTGCCGTATCATATATTATATTTTTCGGGCTAAATGATTCAAAAAATAATAGCGAAATACAGCCCAGATCAGGAGGATTGAATTTTTTTCAGCAGAGTTGCTGAATGGACATGTTCGGGATTGTTTATTTGCGCTATTTTGGCATATTGCTGGGCTTCCGGAAATTTTTCGGCATAATAATATATGAGCGCGATATTGTAAGGTATATTGGCGTCGACTCCAAGCAGGTCCGGGTTGTTTTCTATCGCCTTTTCCACATTTTGTATAGCTTTATAATATTTTTTACCCTGCAGGTAGGCCATTGCAATGTTATAAAGGACGCCGCCGTCACTTCTACTGACTTCCAAGGCGTTCAAATAATGGTTTATCGCTTCTTCCCATTTGCCCTGTTTACGCAAATTTAAGCCGATTTCATTAAACATCCAAAGATCTTCTTTGGTAAAATTACCCTTTTTTATCTCCATAGCCTTACTCATGTATTTGAGGCTGCGGTCCGGATCAAGTTCTTTTAATTTTTTTCCTACCTGCATCATGGTATGGCTCATCATTTCATCCGCGTTTTTGCGGACCAATTGCAGGGCGTTTTCATAATACGCGGTGGTATTTTCCACATCTCCCAGTTTAGCGTATGTATCGCCTATAGCAATTTTTCGGTCATGATTAAGAGGCGAAAGCTTATCCATTCTTTTTAAAATGTTCAGCTGCTCTTCGTCCTGTTCGGTTTCTTGATATAAATCAACCAGCTTCTCCAATGGCTTTAAATACATCTTGGCGTTCTGGGAAGCTTTCTTGTAATTTGCCTCCGCTTCCAGATAATTCTTTTTGTTTCTGTAAATATCACCTAAAAGGATAAAGCCAATTGAACTCTGGTTGTTTATCTTAAAAATTTCATCAACAAACCTGTTTGCTGTATTATAGTCCTCATCTTCAATCGCGTTTTGTGCCGCACGGACCATTTTACTCAAATTATTCGGCTTTATTGTATAAGCTATTTTTTCTACTATAGAATTTATAGATACCGGCTTAACAATTATATTGTCCGCCCCCATTTCATGAAACAAGCACAATATGTCCCGGTTCAATTCAGTACTGATACAAATTATTGTGACTTTGTCCTCCAGGATATCCTTTATCTGTTTAAAAAATACGGTACTGTTCTTACCTTCTATATTGGCTTCCACAAAAAGAATCAGTTTTTTATATCGTTTTAAAAGGTTTTTAACCTGACGCACATAATGATCGTTATGATGCTGATGAAAAAGGTGATCCTGCGAAATTCCAAGCGATTTCAAACATCCCTTGAATATTTTGATAAAGGAAGTATCATGACTGACCAGTAAAAAACCACCGCTATCGCGGACAAAATAGCGGACAATTTGATCCAGCATATCTCTTTGAGCCATTTAATCAATTCCTTTTAATTTTATTTTTTTATGATTTATTAAGATATTTCGATTCTACCTTGGTCAGCAGGCTGTTATACTTTTTTGTGGACCTGAACCAGTTTCGGTAAGTTTCAAGAAAGTTGTCGCTTCGGCTAAATTAGGAGTGGCACCCTTTCAGTAAAAATACCCTGAACAAGAGCTTCATGATCTTCATTA
>JBNJHA010000054.1:0-16493 GCA_051748085.1 Thermodesulfobacteriota bacterium | reverse complement strand
GGGCATGAGAAATAAAAATGAATTAAATCTGCTGCGAAAGGCCCTGCACGGTTTCAATGCCGAAATCATATACATCTCGGAGGAAATTTCAGCAAAAGCGATGTTTCATGTCGAACAATACTTTCTGAGCCATTCCCTGCAACTGGCCGACGCACTTATCGGAGCGACGGCCACCGCCCACGGCAAGACCCTTTTAACCGGCAACGATAAACATTATAAGATCATAAAGAACCTGAAACTAAAAAAATTCCGGCCATAAAGACCTCTTTTAAGCGCGGTTTGCCGAGGGAAGGGGGCCTGCCGAAGATATAATTACTTTCCATCCGGAAATGGCCCTTTTCCGGTTTAACTGCGTCAATTTTCGTAATTATTCGATCACGTATTAGGATACGCTCGCTCATAATTACTCAATTTCCTTGATAAACCGAAAAAAATTTCATTTCCGAATTGGAAATCTAATATTTCTAAATCCGAAAATTTTTGAATTTCCGGATAAGAACTAATTACTTGGAATTTTCAATCCGGCGATTGAATCCGCTCGATCCGCGGAAGAAAAAAGATATAAACCGCAAAAGCTGCATTAAAAAAAACATCTTCTCGTGCCGCGTCAATACTGAATGGAATTCAGCCCCTTTTGCAGCCTGCCCAGGATAGTGGCGTTGGAATTCGGATTGCAGGCCAGATAATGATCGCCTTTTCCGATAACATATACTGTTTCAAGGCGTTCAAAATCCATCCCGTTTTGCTTGGCAATATGGTTAAGGGTGAGCTTGTCGTAGGCCACCAGATCTATCCGGCCGCGCATCAACTTGCGCAAATTCAAAAGAGCGGAGGAAGTGGGGTCAATATTCTTTTCCGGCACTCCGGCGTCAAGCAGCATATGTCCGCAGACATCATCGATGACCGTTCCGATCACATATCCCTGCGCATCTTTTAGGGCGTCAATCTGGATCCCCCTTTTTTTGAGTCCCACTAATACTTTTTCTGTATTCACCAGCGGTCCGACCCATTTAAAAAGCGGCTCCCTTTTTTCGGTGCGCATGGTCGTGTACACACAGGAGTCCGGGGTATGCAGGACGGATGAATAGGCCCGGGCCCAGGGCAGAACAAGTATATCTTCGCGGACGATATTTACGTTCCCTTTTTCAGCGGCCCGAAGCAGCAATTCGGTATTGACACCCCGCACTTCTCCGGCCTGCTCGTAATTATACGGTGGATAATTCTCGGTATACAGGGCCAGATCGCCGCAAAACCCGTTGAAGCTCCAGAAAACCAAGGGCAGGACCCATAAGGTCAGGCGGGTCAAAAAAGACATCTTGCATCTCCAGTATGTTCTACTCCGCTAAATTTTTCTGCAGGACAAAAAGCAGGGAACTACTGTCCACCGGCTTGGATAAATAATCGTCCATCCCGGCGGCAATAAATTTATCCCGGTCTCCGCGCATGGCATAAGCGGTCATGGCGATTATGCACACATCGGCCTTGTCCTTAAATTCCGGCGAGGATCGAATATGCTTTGTCGCTGTAACCCCGTCCATTTCCGGCATCTGAATATCCATGAGAATACAGTTCACGTCCATCTCGCCCAGCCGGGACAGCGCTTCCCGGCCGTCCTGAGCCAGGACGACTGTGCAGCCCATCTTTTCCAGCATTCTTCTGGTGGCCAGACGGGTCACTGGATCGTCATCGACTACCAGTACCAGATAACCGTTAAATACTTCCTGCAATCCATCAATCTGCAAATCTGTAGTTAGTCCGTTTTGTTCCATTTTAAAAGGTACGCTCATGTAAACGGTTGTTCCTTCTCCGTCAGCGGAATCAATAGCCAGAGTGCCGCCGAGAAGCAAAAGGATTTTTTTGACCAGGGCCAGACCAAGTCCCGCACCCTCGAATTTCCTCTCCATGGAGCTGTCACTCTGGGTGAAGGTATCAAAAATACGGGATTGGGCTTCATCCGGTATGCCGCAACCCGTATCAGAAATTACAAACAGTATCCGGCAATCGTAAGCACCTTTCGCATACGGATACATATAGGCATTGACATCAACCCTGCCTTCTTCCGTGAATTTCAAGGCGTTGCCCACGAGATTGAAAATAAGCTGCGTAACCCGGCCGCTGTCACCCACCAAACGGTGCGGAATTTTCGGGCTCCAGTCAAGATTGAATTCAATTTCCTTGCGCCGGGCCACCTGAGTGAAAATATCGCGCACGGACTGCATGACATCGGAAAATTCAAATTCTTCTTCCCGGATATCGAGCTTCCCGGCTTCAATCTTGGCCAGATCCAGCACATCGGTCAAAAGGCGGTTTAAACGGCGGGAAGAAGTCACGGCAACCTGCACATATTCCCTGCCTTCATCTTCCAGATTCATGGTTTGCAGCAATTGAAGCATGCCCAGAATTCCATTCAGGGGGGTCCGGATCTCATGGCTCATATTGGCCAGAAATTCGCTTTTCATCCGGTTGCTTTCCTCGGCCCGTTCCTTGGCTTCGAGCAGATCTTCATATGTCCGGGACTGTTCCAGCCTGGCCTGCATTATCGGGGCGATGTAATTGGCCAGGCTTTCCAGGTAATCCCGATCTGAATCATTAAATTCCGTCTCCCGGTGTGCGACAGCGATAAGCCCGACGAGTTCCCCCTTGTTCAGCATGGGAGCGGCCAGCGCGTTTTTCAGGGCGATATGTCCCGCTGGCAGATTCAAAAGCCGATTGGAATAACGGGGAGTCTTTTCAATAAGGGCCTTTCCCCACACTCCGGCCCACGCGTCTCGCGCAAAGAGCGGAGCTTTGTCTTCCATTTTGCACTTTTCGCTTATATCCCAGGTCATTGTCGGACAAAAAAGATTTCCATCCCGGTCGATATATCCGATAAAGCCGTATTGGCAGCCAAAATACTGCAGGATAACATCCAGCACGCGGGGATAAGGGCCATGATCGCTTTCAGCAAGGAAGAACTCACCTATTCTGTTGTGTAAAAGCAGTCTTTGCTCACTTTTTTCCAATTCGCGCCTGGCCGTTTCCTGTTGTCGGCGCAGACGCAAGTTGGCCAGTCCATAAGCCACGTCATCGGCCATCTCCTGCAGCAATGCCGTTTCCCGCTCATCAAAGCAGTCCCTCTCCCGGGAATAAATATTCAAAGTACCCACAACCTGTTCCCCATAGACCAGGGGGAGTGACAAGGCCGAAGCATAACCTCTTTTCAGCGCTTCAGATTTCCAGGGGGAAAAAGTCTCAGAAGACGCGATGTTTCTTTCCGCAACGGGCTTCCTGGTTCGGAAGGCCTGACCGGTCGGCCCTTTACCCGTTGCCTCGTCCGCGGAGACAGAAAACGACCCGGTTTCCAGATAGCCCTGTTCATCCCCGGCATGGGCCACGGGCAAAATCCTGGAGCTGTCCGCTTCCGGAAATCCTACCCAGGCCATCTTATAGCCGCCTTCCCGGATAAGCACGTCACACATTTTCTGCAGAAAAACAGGTTCGTCCTGTTCCCGGATCAAAATCTGGTTGACGTCCTTAAGCACCGAAAGAGAACGATTGATGGTTTCCAGCCGCTTTTGCGTCTCGACCTGCTTGGTCCAGTCCTCCAGGGCAAAAAGAATCTGCTCGACTTCGCCCGTGGAATCAAAAAGAGGAGTGCCGTTTATAACCAGAAAAATTGTCGTCCCGTCCGTCCTGGTTACGGCATGTTTAAAACCGCCCAGCATGGTTCTCTCCTGCATGATCCGGCTGAACGGCAACTCATTTTCCGGGACAGGATCGCCGTTGTAATCGGATATTTCCCAGCGGTCATCATCGTAAGTCCTTTCGGTTACCTCCCTTTCACCTATTTGCAATATTTCCAGGGCATAAGAATTGGCAAAATTTATTTTGCCTTCCCGGTTCACGGTGACGATACCCACCGGACTGCTTTCAATAATACAATGAGCGAAATCGTTTTCCCTTCTGATCCGTTTTTCGGAATCCTCCAGTTTAACAAGCCCGTCGCGGACCAGGAACCAGATAATGGCGGTTGAGACCAGCACAAAGGCCCATCCCTTAAACATCTGGACTTTGGTAATCATGTCCGGATCATCCCAAAGAACATAAACCACATTATCCGAAGCGAGAATCCATACAACGGAAATAAAAAGGTAAACCCCGACCACGCGGTATAAATAGCCGGCAGTTTTTTTGTCCATAGCCTTCCCTCCGGGAAAATCAGGAAAATTTTCTAAATGCTATCATTCTTATTCCTTTTTAAGCAAAATCAAACAAAAATGGCAAGAACAGATATAACTATTCAGCCCACGAAAAAAAGTTCATCGGATTTTTTGCATAAGTTTGCAAACGAAGACACCTTACCGGCAAGACATTTCGCCTTTCTCAAGGTCAGCGAATCCGGAAGGGGACAAGCATCTCCTTTGAAACATATCAGAAAGCCGTAGATTGTAAGCTTAAACACGCAAAAAACTTGGTAGATAAATACGGGCAGGCAGCAAAAAGAAAAACAGGGCGAGCTGGAAAAATTTCGAAAAGTTAATTGGTTCGTCTCAAGAATTTGTGCAGCACATTTCATATTGTTGGGATTTCTTTCTTCGGGATCGAAATCGCTATCGGGATCGGAATCGACCCCATAAGCCGAAGATTCCTCCCGCACCGAATGACATATTCTTTCGATTTCGATAGCGATCCCGATAGCGATAGCGATTTGGATTATCCCAACGGTTAGGCAACTCAATTATTTTTAATAAAAACATTTAATCTCAGCGTGTTAATTCTTACCTGCGGGTTCCCGGCAACAAAATTTTGCACAGATTTATGTGAGGAGCCAGTTAATTTTGGTAACCAGATAATCGCAAAAAACATTGCATGGTTCATGCAATTGGACCAAACGTGAAAAAGGGGTTAAGACTTCCGTCTTAACCCCTTGAAATTTATGGTGGAGCTGAGGGGACTTGAACCCCTGACCCCCTGAATGCCATTCAGGTGCTCTCCCAGCTGAGCTACAGCCCCAAATATGCGCTGGAGAAAGTTAATTACCCATATCCATTTTCCCTGTCAACATTTTTGAACGGATAAATCGCGGTCCAAGAATTTCATGGATACAAAAAAGCGTTCAACCAAGGTTACGTAAATCCGGTTGAACGCTTGAGGTATTATGAGACCGGTTTTTCATCTCAATTTTCAATGGCTATCTTCCGGCCTTCTGCCTTGGCCTTTTTCGGAACTTTTACCGTTAGAACACCATTTTTGAATTTCGCCTTGATTTTGTCCGCATCCACTTCCGATGCAATCGGAATGGTGCGGTAAAATGCGCCGTAAGAACATTCCGAATAACTGCGGCCTTCTTTGTCTTCCGTTTTTTCGTCCTTCTTTTCGCCTTTTATTATCAGCTGGTTATTTTCAATGCTGACATCCACATCCTTGGCCTCCAGGCCGGGAAGTTCGGCCTTGACCACCAGCTTCCCATTCTTTTCCTGAACATCCATGGCCGGAATAAAATCACAGCCGGGACGCTCCTTAGTCAACAGAGGATGTTCGAGCATGTCTTCAAAAACATCCCACATCGTGTGCGGGGCTCTCTCCTGCGGTTCATTCTTTTTTTTAAAAACCGGGAGCATATGATCAAACATAATTGCACCTCCTTATCCGATATTACTCGGCTTGAATCTCTATCTTCCTGGGTTTGGCCCGTTCAGCCTTGGGCATGATCAATTCCAGGACTCCGTTTTTCAATGATGCCTTGATTTTTTCCTGATCAACAACATCGGAAATGGTGAAACTCCGCGCGTACTCGCCGTCACCAAATTCCATATGCACGTTGTTCGCGTCCACCGGTTTCTCGGTCCTGCTCACGCCGCTTATGGTCAATTCATTATCGTTCAGGTCTATGTATAAATCCTCTTTGTTCACCCCGGGCATATCCATGAAGATATGAAAGCCGTCCTCGCGTTCGATTATATCAGTGCTTGGAGAATACCGGGGCATGGCCTGTTCCTGATTTTTCTGCAAATCTTTATTTTCCGTGTTCATTGCATACCTCCTTACTCGGCCTCGATACTGATTTTCTTCGGCTTGGCCTCTTCGGCCTTGGGCAAAGTCACTTCCAGGATGCCGTCCTTCATTCTGGCCCGAACCTGATCAACTTCAACCGGGACATTCAGATTCACCAACCGCTGAAACAGTCCCGTCGGCCTTTCCTGCCGGTAAAAATTGCCTTTGGCCACTTCTCTCTGGCCCTTGATCTGAAGACTGCCGTCAGAAAGGGTCAATTCAATATCATTTATATCCATTCCCGGAATTTCGGAAAAGATATAAATATTTGAACTGTCTTCCTGAATATTCACCGGAGGATAGGATTGCCTCCTTTGACTGATCATGGACGGTTTCCACATTTCATCCAGCATCCTGTCCAACTGCCGGGGAAAATCATAAAATGTACTGAAATCAATAACCATGTCTTTCACCTCCGTTATTGTTTTTTATCCCTTTATTTTCCTTTACTAAGCATTTTCAGGCAACAGTCAACACCTTTGCTACGCACAATTACAAAAAATAAAGCAGAAGTTTTAAACAAAATGCCAGAAAAAACAGTAAATACGGAGCAATAATCGCTTTTGATTCAAACAACGTTAATTGTTCACCATACTAATAGCCTGCTGGGTTTTCTACGTATATTTACGTCTTTGCGGTTCGACATACTTTTTTAAGATTTCTTTAAACAAATTTCTGACTAGGTATCAAAAGTTCTAACTCGCAAAATTTTTGCTGAACAAATACAAACAATTCATTGGTCCTGACGCAAAAATACGCGCGAAAAATCTTTCCCGGGTCTTAAAGTACAATAAAAACGGCTTGTTCCCGAGGCAGATGAACTTCTTTGACTTTCCCGGCAAAAAGGGGCAAAATTTTAGTTTGTGTAACCCGCTAACAATACAAAAACTATGCTTGATAAAAAAACATTTTCTTCAGCCCCGCCTCTGAGGCTTATCGCCTGGGAGATTACCGGAGCCTGCAATTTGGCCTGCAAGCATTGCCGGGCCGAGGCCCATACCGATCCTTTTCCGGACGAGCTGAGCACTGAAGAAGCCCGGGAGCTTATAGACACGTTTCCCCAAACCGGGGATCCGGTGGTCATTTTCACCGGCGGAGAGCCATTAATGCGTGAGGATGTCTTTGAACTGGTCGAATATGCCGGATCAAAGGGATTGCGCTGCGTGATGGCCCCCAACGGGACATTGATCAATGCCCAAAATGCCCGCCTGATGCGCCAAACCGGTATTCAGCGCTGCAGCATCTCTCTGGACGGGGCACACGCTTCCAGTCATGATTTATTTCGGGGAGTTCCGGGAGCTTTTGACGCGGCCCTTAAGGGGATTGAACATCTGAAGTCCCAGGGCATTGAATTTCAAATAAACACCACCGTGACCCGGGACAATCTGGACAGCTTTCCCAATATATTCCATTTGGCCGAGGACCTGGGCGCCGTGGCCTGGCACATATTCATGCTCGTTCCCACCGGGCGCGGAGCCGCGCTCAGTTCGCAGATCATTTCCGCCGATAAATACGAACAGGTCCTCAATTGGTTCTATGATTTCCGCAAGACCACCGACATGCACCTCAAGGCCACCTGCGCCCCGCATTACTACCGCATCATGCGCCAGCGGGCCAGGGCGGAAGGGATAACCGTGGACAGGAAAAATTTCGGCCTGGATGCCATGACCCGCGGTTGTCTCGGGGGAATCGGCTTTTGCTTCATCTCCCACAGCGGCCAGGTCCAGCCCTGCGGTTATCTGGAACTTGACTGCGGCCAGATCCGCGAACAGCCATTCAACGAAATATGGGAATCATCCCCACAATTCAGACAATTGCGGGATCAATCCTGTTACAAGGGCAAATGCGGGGTGTGTGAATACCACAAGGTCTGCGGCGGCTGCCGGGCCAGAGCTTATACCATGTCCGGGGACTACCTGGCCGAGGAACCACTTTGCACCTATACCCCTGAAAAACTCAAAAAGTAAGCTTCGAAATCGTTATAATGGATCAGCAGGACAAAAAAATACTGGACATTATCCAGACGGATTTTCCGATCTCATCCCGGCCGTATCGTGAAATAGGCAGGCGGATCGAACTAACGGAAAGTGAAACTCTGGCCCGGATTCGGGCTCTTCAGGAAAAGGGAGTCATCCGGCGCATCGGAGCCAATTTTCAGTCCCGCAAATTGGGCTGGCACAGTACGCTTTGCGCGGCATCCGTACCCGAAGGCCAGCTGGAGGAATTCGTGGCCGAGGTCAATCGCCATTCGGGCGTCACCCACAACTATCTGCGCAACCACTCCCACAATGTATGGTTCACCTATATCGCTCCTTCCGAAGAATACGTGAGCCGCGCCCTGGCCGAAATCACCGCAAGAACCGGAATTGAAATCCTTAATCTGCCGGCGGAAAGGATGTTCAAGATCCAGGTGGAATTTCCCATGCAAGACGAGGAAAAAGATGACTAAACAGATAATTATCTCTCCATCCCTGCTCTCAAGCGATTTCTCCCGCTTCGGAGAAGAATTGGAGGCTTTGGAGCAAGCCGGCCTGAAATGGGTGCACTGGGATATCATGGACGGGCATTTCGTCCCGAACATCACTTTCGGGCCTCCGATTATAAAGGCCTTGCGCAAAAAAAGCGGGCTTTTTTTTGACGTGCATCTGATGATTGAAAAACCGGATGTTTATGTCCCGGAATTCATAGACGCCGGAGCCGATTTGGTCTGCGTGCATGCCGAGGCCAGTGTGCATCTGGAGCGCACGCTGTCCCTGATAACCCATCTCGGTGCCAAAAACGGAGTAGCCCTGAACCCGGCCACGCCGTTATCCGCTGTAAAATATCTTCTGCCCCAGCTGGACATGGTCCTCTTAATGAGTGTCAATCCGGGATTCGGAGGGCAGAAATTCATCCCTTTTACCCGGGAAAAACTGCAGGAACTCGGACAAATGCTAAAGCCTCTGCAGAAAAAACCGCATGTGCAGGTCGACGGCGGGGTCACTCCGGAGAATGTCGGGGAACTGGCCGCGCTCGGGGCCGATATTTTTGTCTCCGGTTCAGCCTTTTTTAAGCACCCTCCTTACGCGGAAAGACACGAGCAGTTTCTGCAGGCCGCTCAAGACGGATAAGATTTTACCTCCCGCCCGCTCCCCGGGGTCGATCGATTTGGGCAACCTTCAGCACTTAGTGCATCAGAAGAATCTTACCCGCACCTTGCCCAAGTCAGTGCAAAATTGAAACAATATTCAACGCGCAACGCGCGGAGAAATTTTCTTTATGTTTCGCAGGAACAGAAAGAAAACCCCTCTTGCTCCTCTCTTGCTCTGCGGCTCTAGCGAGTCTTCGAGCGGGCGAGAGACTATATCCTTCTTGAACTATTTCTCCTCGCACTCCTCATACCCAAGCGGCAGCTTCTTGAACCTGCCCCCGTGGATGATCGGATCTCCCTCATAACCAAGGGCCTTAAAGTCTATGTAATCGGTCTTGCCGATAAGTTCCTTGACATCCCGGCCCTGTTCATACATCTGCTTGAAATTCACTCCTTCCGTGGACAATTTTTTGAAATCCACTTCCCGGCTTTCCTGATGACAGCGCCCACAGGTCCGGCCTTCCTTAAGGCTCTTGTGACATTGCGCGCAGGACAAAGAGTACTCCTTGGGCATAACCTCGTGATGAATCCCCCAATACATATCCGTGCGCACCCATGCGTATTCACCACTGTACGGAAGTCCAACCTCCTTCATTCCCAGCTCAAACGATTTCTGCCAGTCCGTTGTCTTCCAATACCCTTCCTTGCCAAACAAATGCGGAATAAGCAGGTAGCGATATTCGGCATCCGCCGGCTGCACGCCCTGCATAACCTTAAACGGCGTGATCTTAGCCCGGGGATCCTTAATCGATCCAACCGGATAGGTAATATTGTTCACCGCGTTCAAATCCACCTTGTCCCCGACCAGAATGCGTTTCATGTATCCATTATGCCACTCATACTCCGGCTTGGCGCTCTCCTTCCATTCAAAGGAACCTTTTTTCCAATTGTAGTCCTCCTGTCCGTACCGCCCGGTCTTAACTTCCCGTTTCTTGTCCCCGGCCTCGGACCAGTCCCAGGAGACCTTGGTCGGAGTGCATTTGGAATACACCGGAGAATGGCAGGTATTGCAGGCTATGCTATCGCAATGCCTATTCAGATGGGCGTCCAGAAGATCGTTTCCGTAATGCGGATTTTCGGAATGGCAATCAGTACAGCTCCGGGTCCCTTCAACAACGGCCACGGAAGAGCTTCGACCGGGAATCTTATGATTTCGCGTCTTATGACATTCATTGCAGGAAAAATTATACCCGCCCATGTGAATATCACAATTGCGATTCGGCCAGTTCAGGGTCTCGGATAAATCGGCGTGTTTGACCGCGTCTCCCCCGCCGCCGCTGAAATGACAATCCCCGCAGGTCTGCCGGCTGGAATATCCGACATTCTCGGCCACTTTGACCAGATCCACCTCCGGGTCGGGCATGCCTGCTCCGGTGGGAGTCTTTTTATATGTACCCGTGGTGTCATGGCAAACCAGACAGTCTATCCTTGATTTATCCGTAAAATCAAAAGAATCGTCTTCCCATCCGTATCCGGCGTGACATGATGTGCAACGAGCCTCGTTGCTTTGAATGTTTATTCAGAAGTTGTTCAGGGTTTTGCCCGCCTTACCCAGCTGAATATTCTTTTGATGGCGCATGGTATACGGAGAAGGTCCTTTCCACAGCCAATGCGCGGATTTGAGCATATCTTCCCCGGCCTTTTCATGACAGCGCAGGCACTCGCGCGTAACCTGAAAGGGTGTGGGATTTTCCGGAAGCTTGACCAGATCCTTGTGCCCCGCTTCCTTTTTCAGATGACACCCTTCGCATCCCGTCGGAGCCTTGTCCTCTTTTTCATGACAGCCCATGCAGCGCAGATGATATGCGGCCTTGAGTCCGATGCGCTCCGGATAATCCTTTTTAAACGCTTCCTGGTGGCAGGCCTCGCAAGCAAGCGTTTCATTGCCCCCGGCTTTGTCGGCCCGGGCGTGATGACAAACTGTGCAGTCCTGGATCGAAGCCGCATGCCTGGTATGCATAAAACGCACTCCCTGATAGCGGTCCTCGGACTTTTTCAATATCGGACTGTCCAACCAGAAATAACTATGCTTTATGTCCTTAATATCTATCCCTTCCCGGATAAAACGCTGACTGCGCACGCCGGGCGGTTCAATAAGCACGTTTTTGACAAAGTCCGGCACTTCTTCGGACCGTTTAACGGCCCGGGCCTGATCCGGAGCCTTGAACTCCGGATGCTCCTGTTTATCGGCCAAGGGATTGACCGCCAAGGCCACACCGGACAGCAATCCCCAAAAAACGACTAATGCGGTTAGATATTTCATGAGCCAAGCTCCTTTTTTTGCGCGCTGATTACCGGCAGCCAGGTAACGGCGATCCGGTACAAAAACATCAGGGTGGCGATAAGGCCGATGGTAATGGCCATTTCGGTCACGGACGGAAAATACGAAGTCTGGGTCACCGGGGCCTTGTAAGCAACGGTGAACACGTTGATCCTGTTTATGAGCACCCCGAAGACGATCAGCGCGGCCGCGGCAAACAAAAGTCCCCTGGAACGGCGCACTTTCGGAGAAAGGAGCATGAACCAGGGAACAACCGCCCCGAACAGGACCTCGACGATAAATGCATTGGACTGGGCGCTGCCGTCCAGAAGATAGATGTAGGTCTCCCTGGCGATCATATCCCCCAATTTCAGGACCAGGTACAGGCCCAGGGTCAAAATGGTGAATCTGGAAAGCGGGCCAAGGATCTCCATTTCCGACTCCAGATGCCTGGATTTGGTGACAAGCCCGGTTTCGAAGACAACCATGGGATATCCGACCGCGAACGCGGAGAGAAGGAATAAAAGCGGCAGCCAGGGTGTGTACCACAGAGGATGCACTTTTGTCGGGGCGAGCAGCATGAGCGTGCCCAGACTGGACTGATGCATGCAGGAAAGAACCACGCCCAGGATAATAAAGATCCACATAACCGGCTTTAAAATTCCGTCTATTATTCCCAAAAGTTTGACCCTGTTCTTGAACTGCTCGGCCACGACCGGGAAAAATTCAATGTACAGAACAGTCAGATAGGCCATGACGCACATGGCTACTTCAAACAGGGCCGAATTCAGATTCCAGTTGAAAATCGGCTTCCAGATAGCCCAGGAACGGCCGATATCCAAAAAGACCCCAAAGGCGACAAAGGTATACCCCAGCGCGGCGGTCAGGATGGCCGGCCGTAAGACAGGCTCATATTTGTGCCGGCCCAGAATATGGGCCAGAAAGGAAGTGGTGAACCCGCCGGCGGCAAGGGCGACGCCGGAGGCGACATCCACCCCGATCCACAGCCCCCAGGGATGACCGTTGTCCAGATTCGTGGCATAGCCCAGGCCGCCGATGTACCGGGCGATAATGCCCGCGAATCCGATAAGCATTAACACCGCCAGGACAATAACCCCCGGAGTCCAGAATTTACCATGCAGAGGTCGCGGAATATGCTGGCTCATGATTCATCCTCCCCGGTCTTTTCCCTTTTTTTGCTCCAGCCCATAAGCCCTCCAAGCCCGAGAAAAAGAACTATTGGGGCCCATAAATAGGCATAGACACTGTGTTGAATGGTCTCCGCCAGCCGGGGCATGGGTCTTGCGGGCATGGGCGTGAAGCCCAGCTTTTCAAAGGGCTCGCCGGAGATATACAGCCAGCTCGTCCCCCCGACTTCGTGCTCGCCGAAAATATGCTGTACATATCGGCCGGGATCCTCTTTGATTTTTTTTCTGGCCAATTTGAGGACCGTGCCGCGTCTGCCGAAAGTTATGGCCTCCACCGGGCAGACCTCGGCGCAGGCCGGCACGCCGCCCTCTTTGGAAATACGCTCAAAGCAGAAAGTGCACTTGCGCACCCGGGGCAGCAGCGGCTCATCGTATTCATAGGCCGGAACCTCGAACGGACAGGCGACCATGCAATAGCGGCAGCCGATGCATTTGCTCACGTCGTAATAAACCGAGCCGTTTTTTTTCTTGGATAGAGCCCCGGTAATGCACGCCGAAACACAGGCCGGATCCTGGCAGTGCATGCATTGAATCTTTACAAAAGAAGGGACCAGTCGTTCTTCTTCATCCACCCTGCCGGTGAAATAGCGGTTGACCACGGTGAAACTGTCGGCATCCATGCGCCTTTTATCATTGAAGACGCTTTTGTCCTTAAAGGGCTTGTCCGGATCGGGAAGTTCATGCGTCTCCTTGCAGGCCTTTTCGCATTTGCGGCAGCCAACGCACCTGGTGATGTCCACCAGACAGGCATAGGGATCCGGTGGCGCTTTTGATTCCCAGGCACCGGCCTCGGTCGGCTTCGCGGCGGCTACGGCTGAAGTGCCGGCCACACCCAAAAATTTAAGAAAATTCCTGCGGGTAAAGTGCATAGCATGCTCCTTGCTAAACTATTGGTAACTATTCACGATACACCTGAACATACACAACTGCAGAATACTATGACCTTGAAATTAAGGCGCAGGCCGAAAGCTTTAGCTCGCAAAAAGATTGGCGAATAAATATTGAAATTTAACACCGCCTGCAAATCGAACCTTATTTTATTTTCGAGTTAGCGCAAACTTTCCAATTTGGCAATACAGGCGGGAAAAAAAACAACGCTTCCATCCGTTTCGAATCCGGATTTTGCCTGCCTGATGCCATAGAAGAGATTATTTCAAAATCATTCTTGACTTATGCAATAATAATGAATTAAATTCATAAAAAAGTTATTTAAAAATCATGATAGACAAAAAAGACAGTCAAATACTGAATATACTGCAAAAAAATTCCCGAATATCCAACGCGGATATCGCCCGGAAAATGGGCATGGCTCCGTCTGGAATTCTGGAAAGGGTGCGCAAGCTGAAAAAAAAGGGGATTATCGAGGGTTATGAAACCCGGCTCGACCCCAAAAAACTGGGATTTCCGCTGACCGTGTTCATTATGATCAAGACCGAGGAAGGAGTCGGATCGACGCGGGTCGGAAAGTCTCTGGCCCGAATAGGTGAGGTGCAGGAATTGTACTTTATAGCCGGCGAATACAACTATCAACTAAAAGCCCGGGTAAAAGACACCGACCATTTGGCCCGTATTCTTGAAAAATTCGGCGCGATCCCCGGAGTTCGTGATTCGCGGACAACCCTGGTCCTGGAAAGTCTGAAGGAAACTCTTTCGATCCCCTTGGAAGGGCAATAGCCGGGCGGGAACAAGGCAAAAAAGAACGCCTCGCGCCCGCTCCCAAACACCGCTGGAGCTCGGAACAAGGGCAGGAGAAAGAGACAAACACAGATACCCTGAATAATTCCATGGATTAAGCGAGAGTTCCCCAAAAAACATACAACCGGAGGCAAATATGGACAGAAAAACCCTGAACGCGAAAATAACGGAGCGCGGCCGGCAATTTTTTCAAAGCATAAGCGGTGAAGCGCCTTCAATCTTTAACAAGGGCTGGTGGACCGGAAAAGTTATGGACTGGGCCATGCGCAACGAAAATTTCAAGGTCCAGCTGTTCCGTTTCGTGGATGTTTTCCCTTATTTAAACAGCAGTGAATCCCTGACCCGTCACATACAGGAATATTTCGCATCCGAAGAGCAGGAACTTCCGGCCGTTCTCAAATGGGGAGCCAAGGGGGCGGGAATGGGCAAAGGCCTGACCGGGAAAATCATGGCCAAGACCATTCGCTCCAACCTGGAAAACATGGGCAAACAATTCATAGTCGGCGAAAACACTAAACAGGCCATCAAAAACCTGAACAAATTGCGCAAGGACAATTTCACATTCACCGTGGACATTCTTGGCGAAGCCACGGTCAGCGAAGAGGAAGGCAAGATATACCAGGACAGCTACCTGGATCTCCTCGATGCGCTTTCCGGTGAAAAATCAAAATGGAAAGGGCACGGGACAGACGGACTGGACTGGGGATACAGCCCGGTAATAAACGCTTCCATCAAGCCTTCCGCCCTGTATTCCCAGGCCCGGCCGCAGGACTTTGAAGGCTCGGTCAACGCGATTTGCGAACGTCTGCGCCCGGTCATCCGCAAGGCCAGAAAAGCCGGCGGGCACCTGTGCATCGATATGGAGCAGTACAAATACAAGGATATCACCATTGAGGCCTATAAACGCCTGCGCTCCGATCCTGAATTCCGCGAATTTGATCAGCTCGCGCTGGTCCTGCAGGCTTATCTCAAGGATACGGACAGCGATCTGGACGATCTGCTCGGATGGGCCAGATCGGAAAAACTGCCTATCGCCCTGCGTCTGGTCAAAGGGGCTTACTGGGATTATGAAACCGTCCTGGCCAAGCAAAACGGTTGGGAGATTCCGGTATACACCATCAAGGCCGAAAGCGACGCGGCCTTCGAACGTTTGTCTGAAAACATCCTGCGCAACCACGATATCTGTTACTATGCGTGCGGCTCACATAACATACGCTCCATCTCCGCGGTCATGGAGATGGCCGCGGAAATCGGGGTCCCGGAAGAACGCTACGAATTTCAGGTTTTGTACGGTATGGCCGAACCTGTCCGCAAGGGTCTGTTAAACGTGGCCAAGCGTGTACGCCTCTATTGTCCCTATGGCGAATTGATTCCGGGCATGGCCTATCTGGTCCGGCGTCTTTTGGAAAACACGGCCAATGAATCATTTCTGCGCCAGAGTTTTGCCGAGGAAGCGCAGATAGAATATCTGATGCAGGACCCTTTGCTCACCATAGAAGAAGAAAAAAACAAGATGAAGGAAAAACAGGCCCAATCTCCGGCGGGCGGAGTTTCTCCTTTTGAAAACAATCCCATGCCCGACTTTACGCGCAAGGATGAACGCGAGGCGTTCCCCGAAGCCATAGCCGGGGTCCGCGCCAAAATCGGAGGGACATATCCGCTTTTGATCGATTGGCGGGAAATACACACCGAGGACAAACTAAAATCGGTCAACCCGGTTGATCCGGAGGAGGTAATCGGGCATGTCTGCCAGGCGTCCCGGCAGGAAATCGACACGGCAATGGCTTCGGCGAAAGCGGCTTTGCCCATGTGGCGCGATCTCTCGCCGGAAGATCGGGCCGGATATCTGTTCAAAGCCGCGGATATCGCCCGCAGGGACATCTTCCGCCTCTCAGCCTATCAGGTCCTGGAAGTCGGCAAGCAATGGGGGCAGTCACACGCTGATGTTGGGGAGGGCATAGACTTTATCGAATACTACGCCCGGGAGATGCTCAGACTCGGGAAACCGCGGCGCATGGGCCGGGCTCCGGGCGAGGTGAACCATTTATTCTACCAGTCCAAGGGCATCGCGGCCGTAATCGCTCCCTGGAATTTCCCGTTTGCCATCAGTGCCGGAATGACCTCAGCCGCCCTGGCCAGCGGGAATTGCGTTCTGTATAAGCCGGCC
>JBNJHA010000053.1:0-16850 GCA_051748085.1 Thermodesulfobacteriota bacterium | reverse complement strand
TATGCCCAACGGCTCCCGCGTCTTGTCCGTCACGCCGATAATAATCCGGCCACCGGCGGTATTGGCGAAGGCCACCAGCGTCTTGAGCATATTTCGCGGGGAAGAGAGATCCTGCTTGAACTCCAGGGTCTTGCCCTCGTCAGACCTGAGCAATTCGGCAATGCTCATATCCCCAATTCCTCAAAGTTCTTTTTGATCGTCGCGGCCAGTTGCACGGCCTCGGTATTCAAGTCGTCCAGTTCGACATGGATGTCACGCAGGGCTTCCTCAAAGTCAAAATCCTCGTCCACTTCCTCGGGCGCGACGCCGACGTAGCGGCCGGGCGTGAGGGACCAGTCGTTCGCTTCGATCTCGGTTTTGTCCACCAGCTTGACCAGGCCTTCAACGTCGCACAGCTTCGCTTCAGGGAAGCGTTCGGTCAGCCAGTTGGCTTGCCTCCAGAAGTAACGGACCTGCTTGAGCTGCTCCACGGCCAGTTGCCGGGCTTCGTCGGCGGCCTTGCGGGCGCGGGTGATGTCGCGGTTGGCCCAGACGTCACTGTCGCGGGCCTGGCAATCATTCTCGCAGGTGTCAATGACGCGACAGGCGAGTTTGTAAAGCAGATCGCTCTGTTTGACGAGGTTGCGGCTGGCCTCGGCTAGCGGGGCGAGACGGTCGACCGCCTTTTTCAGTTGACCGTTGGTCGTCTTCTGCTTCTTCCATGCAGCCTGCTGCTCGGCCACGACCTTCTGGAATGCGTCCACGTCGCTCTTGAACTTGGGGATAGCCGCATCCAGTTCGTTGAGCGGTTCGACTTGCGGGCCATCGGCGGGCAAGGTCTTGAGGAACGGATCGAGTGCTTTCCGCAGCGCCGCCAGTGAGCCGGTGAAAGACGGCAACGGCTCGATCTTCTCACCGTCGTCGTCCTGGGTGGTGAAGCAGCCTTCCCCTTCGTTGAGGCAGCGGTGGCAATAGTTCGCCACGAGATCGAGGTACTTGTCGGTATGGCCGCGATACAGCCAGACAATGGCGAGGATATTCTGTTCCTGCTCCGGGCTGAAGTCGTAAATCTTGCGGGTGACTTTACGGTAGATGTTCCGAGCGTCGATCATGAGCACCTTGTCGCCGTGCTACTCCGGCTTGGCGCGGTTGAGGAGCCACAGCTCGCAGGGCACGGTGCGGGTGTAGAAGAAGTTCGACCGGATGGCGATCATGACATCCACGTCGCCGGTCTCGACAAGCTTCTGGCGAACCTTGGCCTCGTCACGCCCGGCGCTGGAGGCCTGGGACGACATGACGAACCCGGCCCGGCCATGCTCGCCCAAGTAACTGTAGAAGTAACTGATCCAGACGTAGTTGCCGTTGGAGACCTTGTCCTTCTTGTTGACGCCGGGCAAACCGAACGGCAGGCGCGGATCTTTCTTGACCTTGTCGGCGTCGATCTCATCGACGTTGAATGGGGGATTGGCCATCACGAAATCTGCTTCGCCGACAAGTTCGTGCGGGTCCTCGTAGTAGGTGATGGCCTTCTGAATGTCGCCTTCGAGGCCGTGGACGGCCAGGTTCATCTTGGCCAGACGGATGGTGGTGGCGTTCTTCTCCAGGCCGTAGAATGTGAGCTTGTCGACCGGGCTCTGGCCACGCTCTTCGACAGTGCGGGCACTCTGCACGAACATGCCGCCGCTGCCACAGGCGGGATCTAGCACGGTGCCGCCTTGCGGGTCGATGACGTGAGCGATGAGGGAGACCAGCGACACAGGCGTGAAGAACTCGCCACCGTCGTGGGCCTTCTGGTCGGCGAACTGGGTGAGAAAGTACTCGTAAATGCGGCCGAACACGTCACCGGCAACGCGCTTCAGCTCGTCCGGATTAAGTGTGCGGAGAAGCTGGCCAAGGACCTGGTTGTCGAGTTCCTGATACTCGCTCTTGGGCAGGACGCCGCGAAGGTTCGCATAGTCGCCCTCGATGGATTCCATCGCCTCAATGATGGCCTTGGCGCGGTCGTCACTGTCGGTCAAGGCGACGAGGGTATCGAACTGGGCCTTCTCTTGAAGGAAGATGGCGCTCTTCTGGGAGAAGTCCTCCTTGGTCAGTGCCCGCGTCTTGCCGCCGCGTTTGGGCAGGTTGGCTTCAATGGCATCCTTCACGCCGAGAAAGCGGCTGTATGCATGTCGGAGGAAGATCAAGCCCATCACAGGCAAAAAGTACTCGTTGCTGGCGTAGTTCGAGTTCGCCCGCAACGTGTCCGCCGCATTCCACAGCCGCTTCTCAATCGCTTCGATGTTTTCCAGTTGGGTCAAAACCATCTTCGATTGTTCAGTCTTATATTCATTTCCGGCGTTTCAAGCGCGGCAGATCGTCGGGATTGATCAGGAGATGGATCGACCGGGCTTGACCGGGAGTTCGAGTGATGAAACCCTTCTTTTCCAGCGTCAGGATCATCTGATGAATCGTGGGAGGCGTTGTGCCGAAAAAGTGCTGCAGGTCGGTCTCCGCCGGTGCTCGACCGTACATAGTCATGTAACTGTCGATGTATGCCAGGTATTGGCCTTGCTTCTCGGTGTATTGCTCGGCCATCTTGTTCCTTCCGGCACAATTTATTATATGATTTGCGGATAATTCAGGCAGTTCCTGCCTTGACAACAGCTATCGGTACATAATTGTATGCCTTCTAAATTGTTAACTTGAATATCGGCCGGTTATCAAGAACTTTTTACCCCTGCCTGAATATCAACCACCCTTGGAGGGAATTTTCGAGTGTAGCGCCGACCGAGTATAATATCTTTTTGCCGGATCATGTTCCAGTACTATACATGCCAGGATAAAAAAGTGAGCAATAATAACATCTGTGTTGGATTTTGAGCGCCGAAAGGCGCATTGCCCCGGCCGGTTAATAGAAACCAGACCCCAGTAGGGGCCTGGCGATTTCTTTATATCCGGTTCATAAGTAAAAGGATTTGTGTCTGGGGATAGGCTTAATACCATCTTCGCTGCGGTCGGCACTGGGCCTCCAGGCAGGGCAGGACCGACTGGATCGTGCCGCCGCTGCAGAGCTCGTACATCTGCTTGGAGCCGTCGTCCTTCTCGTACATCATCTTCACCGAATACTGCGTGCCGTTCCAGGCCTCGATGTGGAAGTCCTTCTTCTCCGTGGGCCGCTTGGTGTAGCCGGACCAGTAGAGCCAGGTGTCGTAGGGCACGTAGTCCATGGACCACAGCGGATGAGTGGTCTTTGTGCAATCGTAGACCTGATTGGGCAGCTGGTAGGGCATGTGCCGCCAACGCGCGCTCCAGGCTGTGCCGGTACAGGCCATAAGACAGACCAGGGTTGAAATTAAAATTTTTTTCATTTGGTTCCCCCATTTTGATTGAGGATGTCGTGTTAGTTGCAGGAAAAGCCCTGTCCATCGCGAAAGGGTGTATCTGTTCCGGGGACAACCCCCATTATTGTGCCTCCTTCAGGCAGGCTTGGTACAAGCCGAAGTCTTTGTGCTGCTATCACCTGGACCGGGGTTATGAACAGCTCAAGGACAAATTGTCCCATGTGTGCGTGCATCACTCGGATGAAGGAATCTCCGGTGCCACGATCTGCGTGCGTTGCTTTAATCCTTTTAATCAAGGTTCTCCCGGCAACCCTTGATGCAATCACTTTTCGTGATGTATGGATTCTGGTTCATATAATTTGTACACCACATATTACATAGATGGTAGGATTTTGTTGTGCCGCGCTCTTCTGATGGCTCAGTAATACCGCAAACATCTGCACACTTGTTGTTTACACACTGAAAATATTCTGGATCCTGCTCGCAGGATGTTTTGCAGTTTGTGCACGCATCACTGGTATCAGCATATGTTAAGGAATGGATTCCAAAAACTATAAACGCCGCTAAAACGAAAGAGATAAAGATCTCTTTTCTGCACATGTTTTGTCTCCTGGTAAAAAATTGTCAATTATAAGAATATTGTTCAAGTTCCCTGGTTATAAGCACAATACATGCCAGAGCAAAAAATGAGTAATAACAGTATATAAAAGAAAATAACTGCTTGATCAGGCCTCGAAGTGTGCGCCAACTTGGTGGGCAGTTGGCACTGGGTTTGTCAGGTCGCCCTTAAATTTTCCAACGGAGGCAGAGCGGCGATAAGTTCAAATTCTTACATACGGATAAGTACGGTGCGACCTTGAATTTTTTTGCGCTTTGCCCGGGATTTTAAAATGGCCTGCGTGGCAAGGAATTTTTCAACAGTCAGACAGGCCGAGGTTGAGCATATTGAAAGTACAAGACCTGCCCCAGCCAAGTCCCTCTTCTTCACTGAGAAAGAGTAAATGATGAACAAATATAAACAATGAAGAATATTTTCTAATTGAGTTTTATAAGATTTACCTACACCTAGTTTAAAGACCGCAAATAACACATGTGGCATAATGACACGTCTTGTTAAGTAGGCTGTCAAGTGTTGTATCTTAAATATTTAAATATTACAGACACATAAAAGCGTACATTTTTTTACAAATATGGCATGCTGCATGCAGTAGTGTTTTAGATTGATGAGTTTGGACAAAAATGTATGCTTAAAAGAGCCATCACAGACACAGCTGCTTTTTGTACAATGAGGAACATTGTATTAATAGCAGGGGTGTTAGTGTTTATATATAATAGTAGTCAGCTGGCTACGAAGAGTCCCTCCCCAAAGAAGCCGCATTCCGGTCAAATTCCCTCCAGGCCGACAATGCGGCTTCGTGCTTTTTAGATAATTTCCTGGATAAGTTATATAGGATATCTTATTTTGGTCTTTTCAGTATTAAAAAAGGTAAAAATTTTATTTTCGATGATTAAGCAATTTTTTTCTAAAAATAAATCAAAACTTGCAATAAGTCATCAACTTTTACGTGATTTAGTCATATTGGTTGTTCTACTGGGTATTGCCCTGGGAACATTGTCTTTGGTGCTGGAAGTTCGGTCTCGAAATCATCAGGCCAGGGATCTCACTAATCAGGCGGTGCAAAAGGCAAAGCAACAATTTATTGCCAAAATTAAACCAGTTCAATCCATGTTAAAAGTTATCAGTAAATGGGGGGAAGATGGTCAGCTTGATTTAGTAGAACCATCTACTTTAAACGGAAAATTCATCCCCATGCTTGAAGAGAGGTCCGGGGTGGCCGCATTGGCGATTGCAGACAATAATGGCGGAGAATATTTACTGTTACCTCAACGAAGAGGATGGTTGACTCGCACCAGGAATAGTTCCCAAGAAGAGAATAATTTTTTATGGCAACGTTGGCTGTCAGCCAATAAAAGTATACAATCCTGGAACGAGGAGTTAAATCGTGATTCTGACCAGAAAAAATGGTATCAGCAATACGATTCAGATAAGGGCAATTCAAAGTTGGTCTGGTCTGTGCCGTACAATTTTTCCGAGAATACGGAATCCGGAATTATCGCAATAACCAGTTTTAGCTCCTCAAATAAACCGGAACCAGAATCAGTGTCTGTAGCTAGGATTGATCTGCAACTCAGCGATATTCTTCAGGATACCGAGACATTGTACAGCAAGGATAAAAGCGGAACTTTTCTTATTTCTCCTGAAAGGCAAATAGTTACTTCGAACCGTAATGACAAGCAAAGTCGCGTTCAGTTTCTTGCGGCGAGTAAATGGTCTGAAAAGGATGAACAAAAAAGTGGAACTTTCTCTGTAAAAGTACAAGGAAAGACCTGGTGGTGCGGATTCCTCCCCTTAGACAAGAACAGTGATGCAGGATGGATAGGTGTAACCATTCCTGAATCAGATCTGCTCGCAGACTCAGAGCAAACTTCATGGGCTATTGCAATTTGGGTTTTTGCTGCGTTGGTCCTAGGAGTCTTTCTATCCTTGATTTTGGTGCGCAGGTACAAAAAGTATTTTCGCGAGGCTTCTGCAAATATCCTTAACAATGCTGACATCGTACAGCAGATTAAAGCTTTGATTGCACAGGGTGAAAATCCCGGTTTAGAGTTTAAGTCTACAGTTCGTACTAACTTAAAAACGGGAAAAAAAGATAAGGCAATCGAGATTGCCTGGCTGAAAACTTTAGCTGCCTTTTTAAACACTCAGGGCGGTATCTTGTTGATCGGCGTAGACGATGCATGCCAGGTTTTGGGGCTTGAAGCTGATAATTTTAAAAGTGATGATAAATGCCGCCTGCACATAAAAAATTTGATACATCGACATATTGGTCCGGCATTTTCGCATTTCATCCATTTTGACATTGTCCATTATCAAGGTGCTCGAATTATTGTTTTTGAGTGTGCACCTGCTTCTAAGCCAGTATTTTTATATAATGGACAAGGCGAGGAGTTTTTTATACGCTCTGGACCTGCCAGCATACCACTGACAATTAGCCAGACCATTAATTACTTGCAGTACGGGCCAAAAAAAAGGCATTGATTTAAACCTAAAATGCCAGTTTTTTATTGAATTCAGGTGAGCTAGTTTCCATCCGGAAATGCAAAAATTCCGGATTTAGAAATATCAGGTTTCCAATTCGGAAACGAGATAGAATCTTGTCCGTTTGAAGGCAAGTTTTGGGAAGAAAAGCGTGGTCAGGTCCTGCTTTTTGAATTCGTCCGGGAGGTCTCTGATTTTAATTGGTTCTGCCACGCTTACTGCCACATGACCAATTATTATCATCTCCTCATCGAAACACCGAAGCGAATCTGTCGGCAGTCCTATGCCAGCTGAACGGAATATTACATCCAGTGTTTTCCAAAACGGCTATTGCAGATCCAGCAAAAGTCAGCTCCTCGAAGCCGACCTTGTGTATCACAATTACCAGCTACGTCCCCTTATGCTCTTGGTCAGATCCAGTTCCGGCTTAAGCCAAAATTTGGCTTTTCCTTCATTAAAGATTGTCAATTTTTTAAAGGCGACCCGTTTGAAAAGGAATTTTTCAACAGGCAGTTATGCATTTTTCCGGCCCTTACTTGAATTTTTCGACCGCCCTGTCTGATAAGGGCTTTAATAACGGGCTGCTATGCGGTACTCGTTGATTTCGCGGGCAAATTCTGGTGGAATGCAAATTACAGGGATTTAGAAGCCTCGCGCTTTACCTCCTTGACGCGCAGATTAGCTGGACTCGGGAACAATCGGTTCCGGCTACTCAAGAATATGGGGCGCTCTTACAGAGGGTGCCGCTGGCCGCAGTTCCGGAGCTATCGCCCCGGTTACATGGAGGAACTCCCGGGGCAGGGGGAGAGGTTCCAAATGAATCTCGCCCTGCAGGGGGCAACGGTCATGTTCCAGTGGCTGCGACAGGGCAAGGCCCCGCAAGCCGGACCGGGACGGTTTCCATTGCAACGTGTTTTGGACAATCTCAATTTGCCGACCCCAAAAAAACGGGAGAGAATATGACACAACATCGTCAATTGGCTGAAGAACTGATTGCCGAAGCAGAAAAAAAGGACGGATTTCGAGCCGGGATTGCCGCTATTGATGAAGTATTGGACGGCCCTTCCTACAAGGTTGCCGTTGAGGGAAGTTGGGAGACCAACCATTCGGAGAATACTACTCCGTGGCTGCCAAACGCCCGCTCTCTTCTGGTGCTGGTCATGCATCATCCGGAAGATGATCCGCGGCTGGACTGGTTCGACCGCGGCAATACCGCGGGAAACCGTAAAATGACGAAAGTATCCGAGGAATTGGGAGACTGGCTGCTTAAAACTTATGGGGTTCGGGCCCAGCCACTGCCCTATCACGTGGAAAAAGGCGGGGTGTATCTGAAAGATGCCGCCGTGTTCGCAGGACTGGGTGTGGTGGGGAAAAACAACCTGCTGCTGGACCAAAAATGGGGACCCAGAGTCCGGCTTCGCGCGGTATTGATCGAAGGGGACCTTCCCTCCGGCCGTCCGCTGGAAGATTTCCAGCCGTGCCAAGGCTGTGCCGTGCCCTGCCGAGAAGCCTGCCCTGCAGATGCGTTCGTCCAGGGACAATATGTCCGTTCTAGCTGTATCCAACGCCTCAATTCAGATCGGGACCATCCCATTGAGAGCGGGCAAAGAGATTCTGAAGGCTCTCCGATCCTTGTAACCGACTGGTGCCGAAGGTGCGAATTCGTCTGTCCGGTAGGAGAAAAATAATCCCGCCGAAGTGAAAGCCGAATGTCGGTTTGAATAGAAGGAATTTTGTATGAATCCGAGCGAAAGAAATGCCCCTTATGCTGCGTGGCGTGAGTTGGTCAAGGCAGCTGACAGTTTTTATGCGGAGCGACCCTGGGAAGTCCTAACCGAGGAATCGATTTTCGGGGTTCTGGACCCGGAAAGCGGACAGACCCTGTATTGTACTATCCTGGGGCAGCTGGGCGAGGTGTTCGGGATGGCCGTTTATCCCGGTCCCGATGGATGGCGCTCCCATCTAAAGACAAAGGACCCGGAATATAAGGGCGTGGAGCCCCGCTTCTATCTGTGTTCCTTACTCGCGCGGAAAATGAGCCAGTGTCACCCGAGGACGGGGCCCTGTACGCGGACCGCTTCTTCCTTTTGGCGGGAGCAAGAAAACGCTCGAGCCTCGCGTTAAAAGCATCTAAAAGGATCAGACGGATGGAATCTACATCTAACGTCGAGGACCCATGTTTTTGCAACGCGTTGAAGCGTTTGTAATCGGTTGAATCATGGCTATTTCTCCCGCTGAATCGTTTTTTTCTTTTACCTCAAATCCTAACGATCTATAAAGCTTCACGGCAGGTTTATTGGATTCGTACACATTGAGCGTGAACCACTTAGCGCGGTGATTCGTCACGCCTATATTCATGAGCTCGATGCAAAGGTTTCGACCTATGCCTTGCCCTCGCAACCCCGGATCTACAATCAATCGTGCCAGATGCAGGAACTTTCCACCCCGAGGTAGGACCTGGCCAAACCCAAGAACTAAAGGCGTAGCATTCACAAGGACGTAAACGTTTCCTTCGGATGCCTCCATATCAAACCATGCGGTTTCAGGGGTTGCCGGATATCGAATCTTTGGACCACCCCACATAAGGCATTCATTTCTGCTGGAGACCCAGCCGAGAACTTCTGAAAGATCTGATGGTTCAGCGGTTCGCAATTCCATGGTGAAAAGTCCGGTTAAAGATTAGATAAACTATTTGAAATCCCTGTTCGGTATTGTATTTCCAAGAATTGTATTCTTCCCGTATTTTTCCAGGGCTTCCAAGGGTTATCCATACGATTTTAACCGCCAAAAAGCGAGATTACTCGCTTGTTCAACAATTTTATATTTTTCCCCACCTTGCTTATAGTCCTTTTTATTAACGGATTCCGGATTTATATCCCCCGGAAAAGGGCGGCCACAGGGAGCAATTGTATGTCGTCAACAGTTGAGTATTCTTCGCCAAGGTGGAAAAGGAACCGTTTGACCGGGATTTCCTTTTGCGGATGAAAATTTTTCAGGTTTCTTAAGTCTTTTCCCCCGGGACGGCGGGAGCTTTTTATCTCTATTGCGTACAAGGCCTTCTGGGTCTCAAAAATGAGATCAACCTCATGGCCGGCCGCACTTTTGTAGTAGTAAAAATTGTCGGTGGGAATATATCCCAATTTTCTGCGCTTTTCCAACTCGGAAATAACAAAGTTTTCCAGCAGCGCCCCCCGTCCGGTATCAATATTCATACTGTGTATGATGCCGTTGTCCGCAAAATATGTCTTGTTTGCCTTGAGGAATCTTTTGGCCGGTCCGAACTGGTATCCACGCATGCTGAATGTAAGCTGGGCCTGGCTGAGGGCGTTTAAATATTTCTTGGCCGTGGGCTGGCTCACCCCGGATTCCCGGGCGAAATTGGAGACTTCTAAGTGCGATCCCAGGCTGTTTATCAGGTGGTGAAATATAGCCAGCAACCCCTCCAGATTTTCCATGTTGGACAACTGCATGAGGTCGCGGGTGAAAAAGGTGTTTTTATACCGGGACAACGTCTCCTGCTTTTTTTCTTCCGTCTCGCAAGAAAGCACTTCCGGAAATTGACCGAAAGACACGGCTTTGCGCAGAGAACGGTTGGCCTCCTTTATCTGTAGCGGACCGGGTTTTTCCGAAAAAATTTTGTGGGTAGGCGCTCCTAGTTCCTCTCCCCAGCAGGCGGTTGGCAGTGAGTGGATGTCTATCCTGCCGGCCAGGGAATCGGACGCCGAGTCCAAGAGACCGAGCGTGCTGGAGCCGGTCATTAAAAAAACCGCGTCATTATTGTCGATTGCATACTTTACAGCGATAGTGAGCTTGGGATGTCTCTGGATTTCATCGATTATGGCCGAGCCACCCAGTTCCCGGACGAATCCTTTGGGGTCTCGGGACGCCCAGTCCAGGTAGTCCAGGTCGTCCAGAGTAACGTACTTTAAATCGGGAAATTGCCGTTTAAGTAGGGTGGTTTTGCCGGAGCGGCGCGGACCGATAAGCAGGCAGCTCAAATCCGGGGTGAGTTGAAGCCATCTTGTAAACATGGTTTTAAATTAACATGGATATTTTTAAAGTCAAGTTTAGGTATGTCCATGTTTATCTTTAAGTTAAAAGTAAACCTCATGGCACAGGAAAAATATTGTCACAATGGACATTGTTTTGTGGTGACAATTCAAAATGGACTGATTTTTATGGCAAAACATTGCCCAGCACCCCCATCACTCCTCCCCTCTTTTTTTCCAGTGCTTCAGAAAATAGGCCCCGATCAGGATGAGGACCATGTTGTAGTTCAGCCAGAGAAGGAAAAGCACCACCGAGGACAGAGTGCCGTAGACCATGCTGTATTCCGGCTTGCTCCACAGGATTACCGCGATGAATTTGGTGATGATCTGGCTTAAAAGCCCGATCACGCAGCTTACCGCCAGGCTGGGCAAAAATCTGGGCCGGGAGCGGGAGAACATCTGATACAGAAACAGAATGAGCCCGGAATAGACCAGCCAGGTCCAGACGCCGGGAGAGATATTGCCCGGGATAAAATCCGTTGGAAGATAGCCCCAGACATGCACGGCAAGCATGGAGGCGATGATGACCGCCCCGAGAATAGGGCTGGTCAGCCAGGGAAGCCCTAAGCGCAGGAGGTTAAAGGTTCTCTTTTCCGGGACCAGAATGGAGTTCAGGCTGGCCTGCAAGGCGCTGAAAAACATGCCCGAAGTCCAGATGATGAACAGAATGCTCAAAATGCCCAGATTGGCCGCCTGATTGCGCAGTTTGGCCACCTGGGTCAGGATATCCTCTTTGGCCCAGGGGAGTATGGACAGCTTACTGAAGAGAAATTCCTGCAGCCATTTGCTGTCCTCGAAGAAAAACCCGGCAATGGACAAAAGCAGAAAAACCATGGGGATAAAGGAAAGGGTGGCGTAATAGGCCAGGGCGGCGGTCTTTAAAAGCCCCTTGTCCTTGTAGAATTCCTTAAACGCCTTGCCCAGTTCCCGATACATCGCAAATCCCTTTGTCCTATTTCACTTCAAAGTTTCGCGGGCAGGTCATATTGTTCGGGTCCAGGCATTCGCAGAGTTCTTCTTCGCTCATGAGCCCTTTTTCCAGGACCAGATCGTATATGGATTTTTCGCCCTGCATGGCCTCCCGGGCCAGATCGGCCGCGGCTTCGTAACCGATACGCGGGACCAGGGCTGTTGTCAGCCCGCAGGACTCCCTGACCATGTGCATGCACTTGTCCCGGTTGGCGGTGATTCCGTCTATGCATTTGCGGCGCAAAATAGAGCATGCGTTTGTGAGCACCTGCAGGGACTGAAAGAGATTAAAGGCGATTATGGGCTCGAACACGTTCAGCTGCAGCTGCCCGGATTCCGAGGCCATGGTCACGGTCAGGTCGTTGCCGGTTACCTGGTAGCAGACTTGGTTGACCATCTCCGGGATGACCGGATTGACTTTGCCGGGCATGATGGATGAACCCGGCTGCACCGGGGGCAGGTTTATCTCCCTGAGTCCGGTGTACGGCCCGGAGGAGAGCAGGCGCAGGTCGCTGCATATCTTGGACAGCTTGACTCCTATGCGCTTGAGGATCCCGGAGAGCTGCACGAAAACTCCGGTGTCGCTGGTGGCCTCGACCAGATTCCCGGAACGGATGAGCCTGAGCCCGGTTATGTCCGCCAGGCGGGAGGAGACCAGCTCGGAATATCCGGGCAGGGTGTTTATGCCCGTGCCTATGGCCGTGGCCCCCATGTTTATCTCGTGCAAAAGTTTTATGGCTTCCTCCAGTCTTTGCACGTCCTCGCCTATGGTCACCCCGAAGGCGCTGAACTCCTGGCCCAGGGTCATGGGTACCGCGTCTTGGAGCTGGGTGCGGCCCATCTTGATTATGTCCGAGAACTCTTTTCCCTTGCGCTCAAAACTATTTTCAAGCTTTTTCAGTTCCGGAATAAATTCTTTGGCGTACCAGATGCAGGCAATGCGCAGGGCCGTGGGATACACGTCGTTGGTGGACTGGGAGAGATTGACGTGGTTATTGGGGTGCAGATATTGGTATTCGCCTTTTAAGTGGCCCATTATCTCCAGGGCCCGGTTGCCGATGACCTCGTTGGCGTTCATGTTCACCGAGGTCCCGGCCCCGCCCTGGATCACGTCCACAGGGAAGTGCTCGTCCAAAAAACCCTGCCGTGCCTCCCGGCAGGCTTCGGCAATGGCCCGGCTTTTTTCTGCCTCCAAAATTCCCAGTTCGTGATTGCTTAATGCAGCGGCCTTTTTTATGCAGGCCAGGGCCTGGATAAGGCGGTTATAATGGGAGATGGGGATGCCGGTTATCTGGAAGTTTTCCATGGCCCGCACCGTCTGTACCCCGTAATAGGCCCCGGCCGGAACCTGCCTTGCTCCCAGACTGTCCTTTTCCAAGCGGTAATCCATTTCATATCCCCAGAAACTTGAATATTTGTTTAATGTCCGTGTTTTCCCGGATTATATCCGCCAGCCGGTCCAGGGCTGGCTCCAGATCGTAGGCCGCCCCCGTCCCGAAAAGGGGTTTTAAGCCCTTGCGCGTGCGCAAATTGTTCAGCCATTTACGCCGGAATTCGTCGGAGTCGAATACGCCGTGCATGTAAGTACCCCAAACGGGCAGGGTTTCGTGGCCCAGACCGAGCGTGGTTCCGTCTTCCGCGGTCATGACTGGGATAAGTCCGTTTTCCGGTTCGGTCTGACCATGGTGTATTTCATATCCGCGCACAGGGCAAGAAAAGCGTTTGTCTTTTCCAAAGGTCTGCAAAAGATGCTTGTCTGGCTGAAGCGTGGTGCGCATGGGAAGTATCCCCAGGCAGGCTACCTCGGCCTGCCCGGACTCTATGCCGTGCGGATCGCTGACCCTTGACCCCAACATCTGGAATCCGCCGCAGATCCCGATCACCTCCCGGTTTTGGTCCAGAAGTCCGTTTACAAGCCGATTAAGCCCCCATTTCTTAAGCTGTTTAAAATCCTGGATCACGTTTTTGCTGCCCGGGATCACAAGCGCGTCCAGCTGAAAATGCTCCGGTTTTAGCTCCCGGATGACCTGCAGGCCCACATCCGGCTCCAGTCCCAGGGGCTCCAGGTCGTTCAGATTGGAGAGATGGGGCAGGTCCACAAATCCGATGTTGATTTCCCGGTCCGGGAAATCCAGGGCGGGATCGGCCTTGAGGCTGACCGAATCCTCGTCCGGCAGTCCCAGACCGGGGATGTAGGGGATAATGCCCAGAACCGGCCTGCGGTTGTGCAGGCGGCAGTGGTCCAGGGCCGGGTTTAAGAGCTCTTTTTGCCCCCGGAATTTGTTGATGATAAAGCCTTGGACCATTTCCCTTTCCCCGGGCTCGAGAAGGGCCATGGTCCCGGCAAAAGAGGCGAACACGCCGCCGCGGTCGATATCCCCGGCTATGAGCACATCCGCTTCCGCCCACCCGGCCAGGCGCATGTTCACGATGTCCTGTTCTTTCAGGTTTATCTCCGCCGGGCTTCCCGCTCCTTCCAAAACCATTATGTCCGCGTCTTTTTCTACCCGCTTATAGGACTGGTGGATTTTTTCCCACAGGCCTTGCTTGTAGGCGAAATATTTTTTGACGTTCATGTTGCCTGTCGCCCGGCCCTGGACAATTACCTGTGAGCCGGTGTCTGAATTGGGCTTTAATAGCACGGGGTTCATGTCCGCGGTCGGGTCCAAGCGGCAGGCCAGGGCCTGGACCACCTGGGCCCGGCCCATTTCCAGACCGTCCCGGGTGACAAAGGAGTTGAGGGACATGTTCTGGGACTTGAACGGGGCGGGTTTCAGGCCCTCCTGCAGGAACAGGCGGCAGAATCCGGCGGCCAAAATGCTCTTGCCCGCGTTGGAGCAGGTCCCCTGGATCATCAGGGCCGGCTTTCTGGTTTTTGCCGATCTTGTTCTCGGCCGTATCCGCGCGGTGGGGTGCAGGAATTCCCGGAGGCCGGCGACAAGCTTGTGGTTTTCTTCTTCGCGGCGCACGGCTGTCCGGAAATAGCTGTCATCCAGGCCGCAGTAATTGGAGCACAGGCGGATGGCTATATGCTGTTTTTTAAGCAGAAAGCGGCGCAGATCCGAGGCTGAAATTCCTTGGGGCAGGCGGCAGAGAAGGAAGTTGGCCCGGCCGGGAAAGACTTGCAGGTCCAGGTTCCCCAGTTCCTTTTGCAGATTTTCCCGGGCTTTTAAGTTTTTATCTATGCTTTCCCGGAAAAAGGCGTCGTCCATAAGCGCCCGGGAGATGAACTCCTGGGCCAGGGAATTCACGCTCCAGTCCGGCAGGAGATCCTGCATGGTCCGGATAAGATTTTCTTCCCCAAATGCCATTCCCACCCGCAGGCCGGGTACGGAAAAGAATTTGGTCAGGGAATAAAGGACGAGCACATTTTCCGGGCGGTCGCGGTACAGGCGGTCCAGATCCGGGACAAAATCGGCAAAGGCCTCGTCGATTATAAAAAAAGACCCGGGAAAGGCGCGGGCGGTTCGCCGGATTTCCTCCGGGTCTACGGGTATGCCGGTGGGGTTGTTCGGCTGGCCCAGAATAACCGCCGTCGGAGTTTTCAGGTGCTTGCGGATTTCGTCCATATCCAAAACAAACGCATCTTCCGGGCAAAGGGAGACGGCTTGTATCTTTAGCCCGGCTGTAAGGCTCCTTTGTTTGTAGTCGATATAGGCCGGGACCGGGATCACCGCCCGGGTATGGCCGCAGGCGCGCAGGGCGGCGTCCAAAAGTTCCGAGGATCCGTTGCCGCAGATGATCTCTTTTTCCGGGAGGGCAAAATGCTCGGCTGCTTTGCTGCAGGCGGTTTCCGCGGCCGGGTCCGGGTAGTGCTGCAGGCTGTAGGTCCCGTCCCGGAGCAAATCCGGCAGCCAGGAGGGCGGGCCCAGGGGGTTTATATTCGCGGAGAAATCCAGAATGTCCTCCGGGGGGCAGCCGGCCTCCCCGGCCATCTTGCGGATGTTCCCGCCGTGTTCGTTTTTTTGCATACCGTTTTATTCGTGGATTGTGTTTTTATTGAGAGTGAATGGAATCTGCCGGAAAAGGATACGGGAGTCCGGGCAGGCTGTCCAGAACGGTCTGGAAGTCAAGATGCTTTACAGACTGTCTTTGTCTGGTCTAAAGTTATTTTGATAAACGGATTGTAATTGTCCATAGTATTTTTATTATACCAAAAACGTATTTAACTGCCAGGAGGATTTTTATGGATGCTAATCAGTATGTATTGTTCAGCGGCGGAGCCAGAGGCGCGGAGGAGTATTTCGGCGAAATGGCCGAAAAATACGGGGTGCAGGAAGTAAACTACACATTCGAGGGCCATTCCTCGGAAAGAACGCGCGGGCTCAGGTTTCTGACCAGTGAGGAATTGGCTGGAAAGGATGTCAGTCTCACCTATGTTTCCAGACTCATGAACCGTAAATTCACCCGGGCACCTTTGTTCCGCAAAGTCTTGCAGAGCATAAGCTGGCAGGTGGATTCCGGTGAGGAGGTCTTTGTCGTGGGGTCCATTCTGGAGGATAGAACGGTCAAGGGCGGTACCGGATGGGGAGCGGAATTCGCCAAGATATGCAATAAGAATCTGTATGTGTTTGATCAAAAACAGGACGCTTGGTTTAAATGGATGAAAAGCGAGTGGGAAAAGATGAATACCCCGGATATAACCAAACCGCATTTTACCGGTACCGGTACCAGGTTTCTTGAGGACAACGGCAGCAAAGCTATACAGGAGCTTTTTGAGAAAAATTTCGGTTAACCGGGAGATTGCCGGAGAGCTTAGTTCCCCGGGAGCCAGCGGGGTGCGCATGCTTTCCCTGCCCGGAGAGGTGTTCCCGGGAATTGAGGCCGTAAAAGGGTTTTCCGGGGCCCCCAGGCCCGGATCATGGCCGCAGGCGGGGTGTGCGGCGCGGAAGGAGCGCTCTGGCTTGCGGTTTACGGATCAAGCCGGGAGGAAAAGGCGGCCGAGGAAATCATGGACTGCCTGTCCGAAGAGCCTCCTTTCAGCCTGAAATCACCGGACCCGGGATATTGACCATATTAATGAAGTGGACAAAATCCATTTATAAAATGTGTCCGGCACTCAAATCTAAAATTTGAGTGCAGGACATTTTTCAGGAGCAATACATGCAGGTTACAATGCAGTCTATTGGGACGGTACATACCGAGGCCCGGGATCTTCCCCGGCACTGGTCGGTATCCGACGTGCAGGGAACCCTGGAGATAGATGCGGAGTATGCGCAAGGGCTTACCGGGATTCAGCCCGGGGAGGAGATCGTGGTCATTTTCAGTTTTCATGAGTCCCCGGAGTTCAAATCCAAGTCCCTGCAGCAACGCCCGCCGCACATGCACGGAGAGAAAAAAGGGGTCTTTCGCACCTGTTCCCCGTACCGGCCCAATCCGGTGGGGCTGTCCGTGGTGGAAGTGCTCGCCGTGCGCGGAAACCGCATCGAC
>JBNJHA010000052.1:0-17103 GCA_051748085.1 Thermodesulfobacteriota bacterium | reverse complement strand
ACATAGCATAGTTTGACCGCGTGTATCAGTTCAGCAAATTTTTTGCGTGTGCTGAATAGTTATGACCACGTCTTGTCCGCTGTTTATTGGCTGTACTTCGTCCAGTATTCCACTTCCTGTCTGATGTCGGCCGGATTTGAGTCGGCTCCGTGTTCCCCGCGGTCTATGAATTTCAGGATCACCAGTTCAAGTTCCTGGACCTTTTCTTGCACATATCCCAGCGAGTCGCTGCAACTGGTCATCTCGTCCGAGGTCTCCACGGCGATGTTTTCCACGGTCTGCATGGATGAGAACACCTGTTCAACGACCGTTCCCTGAGAATTTGAAAGATCATGGATGCGGATGATTTCCTGGCGGGCCTGATCTATGACTATGTTTATCTGGTTGAGGGATTCTCCGGTTTCCTGGCTCAGGCTGTGCGTCTTTTCAACTTTCTTGAAAGTATTGTCCAATTGTTCATTGTTCCTGGCCACTGAATCCTGAATCATCTTGACACTTTTTTCCACGTTAGCAGTGGCATCAACCGTTTTGTGGGCCAATTTGCGGACTTCGTCGGCGACTACCGCGAATCCGCGTCCGGCTTCGCCGGCCCGGGCCGCCTCAATAGCCGCGTTCAAAGCCAGAAGGTTGGTCTGGTCCGTAATATCGTTGATGAGCGAAATTATATTTCCGATTTCCTTGGTGTACGAGTCGAGCTGGGAAAAATCATTTTTCAGATTGCGCATCATATCATCCACGATATCCATTATTTGTGCTGTTTCCGCACTTTTTTCCGTGCCGTTTTTTACCTTTTCCTGGATCTCAAAATAGGCCTGCTCAAATTTTTTGGTCCACCTTCCTACCTCCATCACGGTATAGTTCATTTCTTCCATGGCCTGCGTGGTCTGTCCGGTTGCTTCCCGTTGTGCACCGCATTGCTTTTCTATGTGTGTTAACTGGTTTTTCAGAGAATTTGTCTGGCTGTTTACTTCGGATGATGAGCGACTGGCGGTCCCGGCGATTTCCTGAAAATCTATGAGCATTTTTTGCAGTTCCTCTTCCTGTTTTTTGCTTTTTTCAAGCGCGTCCTGAACCTGTTCCGCGTTTTGTCTGGCCTGGTCAGCGTATATTTTGCTCTCATTTATCTTTTCCTTTATTCGACTGATCATGATGCTGATGGATTGTTTCAGATTGTTCAGTTCCGGCAGAAAGGAACCGTCGATTTTGGCTTCAAGATCGCCCTGGGCTACCTTATCCGCAAATTGCTGCAGCATGCTGAACGGCCTGAGGATCAGACGACGGCAAAATATCTGCGAGCCGAGCATGATAACCAGTAAAATTATCGCGCCGAAAATAAAAATATTTTTCCTCATGTCATGAGCCGGCTCCAAAACATCAGCCTTGTTGAATTTGTCCACCAGTATCCAGTCGAGACCGGCGGCCTTTATGCTTGAATAGGCCAGCAAATGACTTCCTTTACTCATGATGCCCTTTTTGTTTTCCCGGGCCAGGTGGACAATATTTTCAAGATGTTTTTTGTCTTCATTTATCTCCAGAGTGTTTCTGGGGGCCAGGTCCTGGCCGATGATAAAGGTCTTGCCTTTGTTTTGAATGCTGCCTTCAAGATGCAGGAAATCGTTTATGGCCGCGGTCGGAAGAGCGAGTACCAGAGCGCCGGATACTTCCGATGTGTGATTATATATCGGGGCGCAGGCCAGGCCGACAATTTCTCCATTCATGGGCGAATAGGGGCGGAAATCTCCGAAAGTTCGCTTGCCGCGCATGGCTTTTTTCCATACTTTTCCAAGCTCGCTGTCCTTAAACGGACCGTTTTTCAGATCCTGTCCCAGGTCATTATTCTTATTGACGGAAAAAATGACGCGGCCATAGTCGTCCACGATCAGCATGTCCAGGTAGCCCATAATTTGGACATATTTTTTCATTTGCGGCAGAATGTATTTATGCAGTTCCCCGTATGCTTCGTTGTCAACTTCGGCCCTTTGCCCTTTTTTCAGTTCCAGATCCATAAAATAGTTTTGAAAAAGCATAATCGAGTTATAGATTTCTTTTGTTCCGGCGATTACCGCGGCTTCATTGGACCAGGTTTCAAACTGGCGGGAAGCGGCTTTTTGCTGAATGTCGCGCATGGCTTCAAGCTGGTCGACCGCCTGCTCGGTCAAGGTGTTTTGTGATGCGGTTTGCGCATATAGACCGATAATCAACAAAGGGATGGCCCCAAAAAACAGAGTAAAGAGCAAAAAGGATTTTTTAAGCGACAGCCTGTTCATTATTATTCTCCAGATTTTCAGATTGCAAAATATCTTGGCATTGGGCTTAAAGGGTTGCATCGCAAAAGCCGGAAGCAGCGATTCGGTTAGGAACTTTTTGTGCGCAAAGGATTAAGTTGAAGAACTTTTTGCATCATGTCTTTTTGGTTACACAGGGATAAAAGTTTGATGACGGAAAAGTGAGGGCGGTGGGGATAAGCGGCCCCGGGCAGAGAAAAAAACTTAAAACCGGATACGAAAAAACGGGGTTCTACAAAAACAGGCCTGAAGACATAACAGGTGATAGTTGCCGGGCGATTGTTGCCGAGGACGGGCAAACAATGTATGGCTTGATTGTGCAAAAAGGGAATGGAGGCTTGTCCGTATCTGTTCAGATGCGCCAGCAAAAAATAAGTTTTTGCTGGCAGTGTTAAGTTGAAAGTTTTATGTAAAAGCAAAGGTAACTATTCAGCACATGAAAAAAGTTTGGTGAACAGATACAACCAAAGAGTTGCAAAATTTTGTTGCCCGGAACCTGCAAGTAACAATTAATATACTGAATTTAAATTTTTTTATTAAAAATCATTGAATTGCCTAACCGTTGGGATAATCCAAATCGAAATCGAAAGAGTATGTCATTCGGTGCGGGTGGAACCCTCGGCTTACGGGGTCGATTCCGATCCCGATAGCGATTTTGATCCCGAAGAAAAAAATTCCAGCAAACGGATGCACTGGACACTCATTCTTCGCGCCGGTGTTCCTTGGCGTTGTTACTTTCTGGACTCCTGATCGGGGTGCGGGGTCCTGTATCTTGATTTAACAAAAATCTAAAATGTATTGCACAGATTCTTGAGACGAACCATTTTTAAATCCGGAAATTTTTTAATTTCCGGATAAAAACTAAACACTTAACCTTAAGTTGGTTTTCCGGAGGATCCATGCCTGATTTATTGACCATTAAAGAAATTGCCCAGAATCTTGGCATCCCGGAAAGTAATATCCGTTATTACCGGGATAAATTTGAATCTTATCTTCCATATGAAGGGGAAGGGCGCAAACGCAGATATCGACCGGAGGCGCAGGAGATATTTGCTTATATAAAGGATCAGTTTGGCAAAAATAAAACCGGCGAGGAAATAGAGAGGGATCTGGCGCACAGGTTTGCGGTTAACGCCCGTCCAAGCGAATCTGACCTGAAGCGGGAAAATGGTGGAGCTGCCGGCGAACCTGCTCCTGACCCCGGTAATTTGCAGGCATTGACTATGCAGAGTAAGGCCCTGCAGCAAATGGCCGAAGTCGTAAATCAAAGCCGGCTGGAAGAAAGACGTTTGTCCCGCCTGGAAACTCAGAACAGCAAAATGAAACGCGCTTTATATCTTATGTGGCAGAATCAGAAAAAGCTTCGTCTGCCTTCCGGGGAAATGAATTCGGAAAATGAAGAAAGGAATGTCGCTGCGGATGAAAACAGAGTACGTGCTCTGGAAGAAAGGATGAATAAGCTGGCGGATGATCAGGAAAATCTCAGGCGCAGTTTTGATGAACAGATGAACAAGCTGCAGGAATGCATGCGCAGATGCCAATTTTGGACCAAGAGGATAATGCTGCAGTATGCTCCGGAAGAAGCGGACCGTTTTGAAGACGATCAGTAATTATTCAGCAAATTTTTTGCCACTCGTGCTCGCGGCCTTTGTTTCGGCACTTGCCGATTCTGTAACATAAATTTGTTGCTCAGGTCACAAGTTTGTAACACAAAATGTATAGACCTCCATGCATACCATTCGTGGCAACTATTAAACTTATTTTAGGAGGTCGTAATGAGAAGACATGTACTTATTTGCACACTGGTAATCGGGCTGTTCTGCAGCGTCCCGGCATGGGCCGGCAAGGTAGTGGTCAAGGGATCAACCACAGTTCTGCCGATTGCCCAGACAGTGGCCGAGGCATTTACACAGGAAACCGGAATCAAGGTCTCCGTGTCCGGCGGCGGTTCCGGGAACGGAATCAAGGCCCTTATCGACGGGACCACGGACGTTGCCGATGCCTCCCGCTTCATCAAGCAAAAGGAAGTTAAACGCGCCGTGGACAACGGTCATTATCCCGTACCTTTCGGTGTCGCCTATGACAGCATTATTCCGGTCGTGCATCCCAGCAATTCCATTTCCGATCTGTCCACGGAGCAGCTGAAAAAGATATACAAGGGCGAGATCAAGAACTGGTCAGAAGTGGGCGGTCCGGACCGGCCGGTTGTGGTTATTTCCAGGGATACTTCTTCCGGGACCTATGAAACCTGGGAGAAGAAGGTAATGGGTAGTGATCACGTATTTCCCGGTGCTTTGCTTCAAGCTTCCAACGGCGCTGTTTCGCAGGCTGTTTCCAAAAACAAGAACGCCATCGGTTATGTGGGTATCGGATATTTAAACGATAATCTGAGGGCGCTTACCGTGAATGGAATTGAGGGTACCAAGGCCACTACCTTGAGCGGCGAATTCCCCGTGTCCAGGACTCTGTTCATGTTTACCGACGGCTGGCCCACCGGCGATACCCTGAAATTCATAAATTATGTTATGAGTCCGGATAAGGGTCAGAAATTTGTCAATGAAGTCGGATACGTATCTGTCTATTAAATCCAGAACTCAAGTCTTCGGACAAGAATTAAGATACCTAAGCACGTTTGCTTTCGTGATTGCCGGGGGCGTGAATTTCGCCCCCGGATTTTAAAATTTTGTCTGGCCGGCTTGGCTTGCAAGGATACCGAGTTTTCCGGAAACAGGACAAAAGAAAACTGACAAGACGGCAAGTAAAAATGAGTAAAAAAATTTGGGAACCGGGGTCGATATGGTTATAAACAGGCAAAAAAAAGAATTATTCATGCGCATGCTGTTTACCCTCCTCGGAGCAAGCGGAATAGTAATTCTGACCTTGATACTCCTTTTTCTGGTTATGGAGGGCATGCCTATATTTTCCGAAGTTTCGGTGACTGATTTCATCTTCGGAGAATACTGGTATCCGACATATGATCCGCCTGATTTCGGGATTTTTCCGCTTATTATCGGCACACTTAGCGTTACCGCAATTTCTTCGCTTATAGCCATTCCGCTGGGGGTGATGACCGCCGTGTATCTGGCCGAAATCGCGACTCCAAGGATACGGGGCATTGTAAAGCCGATCGTAGAACTGATAGAAGGGTTGCCGACCGTAGTCATCGGTTTTTTCGGCATGGTCGTGGTCGCGCCTTTTCTGCAAAGGATTTTTGATATGCCCACCGGCCTGAATCTGTTCAATGCATCCATTATGCTGGCCTTTATGTCCGTGCCGACAATATGCAGTGTTTCCGAGGACGCCATTTATACTGTGCCGCAGGAAATGAAAGAGGCTTCTCTCGGTCTCGGGGCCACACATTTGGAGACGATTTTCCGGGTAATACTTCCGGCTTCCCTGTCTGGTATTTCCACGGCCGTCATACTGGGCATCTCAAGAGCAGTGGGGGAAACAATGGTTGTTCTCATGGTTGCCGGAGGCGCGGCAATGATTCCCACATCTCTCTTTGATCCCATTCGCCCCATGCCGGCGAGCATCGCCGCGGAAATGGCCGAGGCCCCGTATCAAAGCGAACATTATTATGCCCTTTTCGCCATCGGACTGGTTCTTTTCGTGTTCACCTTTGCCTTTAACATGCTGGCCGATTATCTGGCGCACAAGCATAAGCAGGTCGGGGCGGCCACGCTGTAATTTTTATTCGGGAACAACAAGCAAGGAAGAGATATAGTGATAAAAGCCCGCAGAAGAAAACAGGCCGCTGTATTCTGGATATTCCGCGGAGCGGCGCTGGTAAACGGTTTGGCCCTTTTTGTCATTTTGTTTTTCATCGTGACCAGGGGCTTAACCGCGATAAACTGGGAATTTTTGTCTCAGCCGCCGCGCAATTCCATGACCGAAGGCGGAATATTCCCCTGTATAGTAGGCACGTTTCTCTTGAGTTTCGGATCATTGCTGGTCGCCTTTCCCTGGGGAATAGCCACCGCGATCTATTTAAGCGAGTACGCCAAACCCGGCCCGTGGGTCAGGCTGGTCCGGCTGGGCATCAATAATCTGGCCGGAGTTCCCTCGGTGGTTTACGGACTTTTCGGTCTGGCCCTTTTTGTTACCGCCATGGGCATGGGCGTGAGTCTTTTGGCCGGAATGCTTACTTTGGGAGCGTTTATCCTGCCGCTTATAATCGGTACGGCGGAAGAAGCCCTGCGCTCGGTGCCCCAGACTTACCGCGAGGCATCGCTCGGCCTGGGAGCAACAAAATGGCAGACAATATACCGTGTTGTCCTGCCGGCCGCGTTTCCGAAAATGCTGACCGGTCTTATTCTCGGCCTGTCCCGCGTCGCCGGGGAAACTGCTCCGATCATGTTTACCGCAGCGGTTTTCTATACTCCGGAAATGCCGGACTCTATATTGTCCGATGTCATGGCCCTGCCGTATCATATCTATGTCCTGGCCACGGCCGGAACCAATATTGATGAAACCAGGCATCTACAATACGGAACCGCGCTTGTGCTTATGGCCCTTGTATTCGGCATGAACCTCTTTTCGATCTGGTACCGTTCGCGGATTCAAAAAAGGACGTAATGGCTGTATGGAAAAAATTCTGGTTATCGAAGATGAACCCGATATTTGCAATCTGCTTGTCATCAATCTGGAAAGTGAAGGATTCAGGACATTGCAGGCCCATGACGGAGAAACCGGTCTTCGCACGGCCTTTGATGAAAAACCGGATCTCATTATTCTGGATCTGATGCTTCCCGGGATTGACGGCTTGAATGTCTGCAAACGGTTGAAAGCCGATGAAAGCATGGCAAGGATTCCCATCCTCATGCTTACGGCCAGGGGTGAAGAGGTCGACCGCGTGGTCGGATTTGAACTGGGCGCCGATGACTATGTACTGAAGCCGTTCAGCGTTCGGGAGGTTATGCTGCGCATCAAGGCCATTTTGAAAAGAAATGCCGGTGAACAGGCCAGCACATATTGGGTTTTTCAAGGACTTAAGGTCGATACGGACAGCATGCTGTGCAGCGTGGATGGCGAAGAAATGAAATTAACGGCCACTGAATTCAAATTGCTCGCGCACCTTATACTGAACAGGGACAAGGTCCTGACCCGGGAGCATCTTCTGGACCGGGTATGGGGCTATGAATTCGAGGGTTACGCCCGGACCGTGGATACGCATATCCGCCGGTTGCGGGTCAAGCTCGGTCCGTATGCCGATTTCATACATACGGTGCGCGGAATCGGTTATCGGTTCAGCCCGCAGAAATAGTTTCAGATTCGATTTTTAAATAGTTCTTATCCGGAAATTCAATAATTTCCGGGCTTAGAAATATCGGGTTTCCAATCCGGAAATGAGATTTTTTTCTGTTTAACAAGGAAATTAAGTAATTATGAGCGAGCGTATTTTAATACATGATCGAATAATTACGAAAATTGGCGCCGTTAAACTGGAAAAGGGCCATTTCCGGAAGGAAACTAAATAGAATAGTGGGAAGGCAAATGAACGGCAATAAAAAAATATCCCTGCGTTTGAAGCTGACATTGGGCATGTGGCTGGTCATGCTTTTATTCATTATCGTTCCGGTGTATTTTATTTTTAATTCCCTTGAGGATGAAGTCCGCCAGGAAGCGATACACAGGGCCGAACTGGTCGGATCAAGCCTGAGCATGGCATTGCGGGCCAGGTTTGAATCTGATCCGCGTACCGATATGCCGGGATTTGTCGAGCAGGCCGGAAAGAAACTCGGGATGCGGGTTACTTTTGTTGATCACAACGGCGTGGTCCGGGCCGATTCAGAAGTTCCTCCGGCCCGGCTGGACGAACTGGACAATCACATAAGGCGTCCGGAAATAAGAGCAGCCCTGCGAAGCGGGGAAGGAAGCAGCGTGCGCTACAGTCGCACCGTGCAAAACGAACTTTTGTATCATGCCCGCAAGATCGGCGGGGAAAGTCTACCGGAAGGATACCTGCGCATTTCCATGCCGTATTCCCGGGTTCAGAACGCGCTGGACCGGATGTCCAGCGATATATGGGCAATCGCCGCCGCCTGTTTTGGCGCATCCGCACTGATTATATTTTTGCTTGTTCGCCAGGTTACCCGGGCCATTTTTGAATTGTCGGCCACCGCTGAAGCTATCGGCCAGGGTGACTATTCAAGGCGGATACGAAATGTCCCCGCCCCGGAATTTCAACCCCTGGCAAAAGCGATTAATGATATGGCCGAGGAAGTCGGCAACAGTCTGCAGCTCATTTCCGGTCAGAAAGTCGAATTGGAAGTAACGCTCAACAGCATGAAGGACGGCGTCCTGGCCCTGGACAATGAAGGCAGGATTCAGAATTGCAATAATTATTTCAGGTCAATGTTTTCCGTAGACTCCGCATGCATTGGAAAGCGTCCCCTGGAGATCATCATGCACGCCGAACTTCAGTCGGTCTGCAATGAAGCCCTTAAAAGTGAGCGGAATAAGAATTTTGATCTTACGGCCCGGATTGAGGACAGGTTTTTCGACGTGAATGTTGTAGCCACTCCGGAAACCAGATATATCGGGGCCATCGTGGTTTTTCACGATATAACGGAACTTAAGCGGGTGGAAAATATGCGCAAGGATTTTGTTTCCAATGCTTCGCACGAATTAAGAACGCCGCTTACTTCCATAAAAGGTTACACTGAAACTCTGCTCGAGAATGAAAAGGCCCGCCGGGACCAGGGCAAGGAAATGCTCGAGGTAATACATAAAAATGCCAATTCGATGATGTCTTTGCTTGATGATATTCTGCAGCTCTCCAGAATTGAATCCGATCGCGAAATTTTAAATATTGATATCGTGGACATGCAGCAGGTGGTCAAAAATGCATGGAATGACTGCCACACATTGCACACGGAAAAGGATATTCAATTTGAAACAGAAAGCGATCAATCGTGCCTGAAGGGAATGGGAGACGCGCAGGGTCTGGCTCGGGTCATGCGCAACCTGTTTGAAAACAGTATTAAATATGTTCCGGACAGCGGCGGGCGTATTGTCCTCCGGTGCCTGGATAAGGAAAAAGAAGTCTGGATCGGAGTGCAGGACAATGGACCGGGAATTCCCCGGCATTTACAGGAAAGGGTTTTTGAAAGGTTTTACCGGGTTGAGAAACACAGAAACAGTTCGACAAAGGGAACCGGGCTGGGGCTGTCGATATGCAGAAATTTACTGCAAAAGATGAACGGCAGAATCTGGATTGAAAGCCCCCTTCCCGATGCCGACAACGGGACAATTGTCTGGATCACGTTGTTAAAGCCCGAGGAGACAAACAATCCATGATGATCGATTCCAGTACCGGTTTGAGTAAAACAGTAAGCTTTGAAGGTAGCCAATGAATAGTAAAATAAAATTAAAGACTGAAAATCTGGATTTTTATTATTCCGATTTTCATGCGTTGCACGGGATCAGCATGGATATGTACGAGAAGGATGTTACCGCTTTAATCGGTCCGTCCGGATGCGGCAAAAGTACATATCTGAGATGCATAAACCGGATGAATGACTTGATTCCCGGAACCAGTGTAAAGGGGCGCCTGCTCCTGGACGATGAGAATATTTATTCGGCAAAGCTGGATGTTGTCGATCTTCGGCGCAAAGTGGGCATGGTCTTTCAAAAGCCCAATCCATTCCCGAAGACAATATTTGAAAATGTGGCCTATGGAATCCGGGTGAACGGAATCCGCGACAAGGAATTCATCGCCCACCGGGTGGAAGAAAGCCTGAAAATGTCCGCCTTATGGGACGAAGTCTGTGACAGGCTGCATTCATCAGCCCTGGGACTGTCCGGTGGACAGCAGCAGCGGCTGTGCATCGCCCGCGCTCTGGCAGTCGAACCGGAGGTTCTGCTTATGGATGAGCCGGCTTCCGCTCTTGATCCGGTTGCCACCCAGAAAATTGAAGAACTTATTTTTGAGTTAAAGAAAAAATTTACCATTGTTATTGTCACCCACAATATGCAGCAGGCCGCCCGGGTGTCGGACATAACCGCTTTTTTCTACATAGGAAAACTTATAGAAGTGGATGCAACCGACAAAATCTTTACCCGGCCCAAGGAAAAACAGACTGAAGAATATATAACCGGCAGGTTCGGCTAGGAGATAATATTATGCCTCAGACCCATCTAGCACAGGAGATGCAGCAGTTAAAGATGCTGGTCCTGGAAATGATATCCAAAACTACGGAAGCGACCAGGAAATGCGTGCAGGCCTTTGCTGAACTGGATACGGATTCGGCGCAGGAAGTGATAGATTCGGATAACGCCATTAACGAACTTGAAGTTCAGGTGGATGAGAAATGTCTCAGACTGCTGGCCCTTGAAGGTCCGGTGGCCGGTGATTTACGTTTTATTCTGGGGTGCATGCGTGTCAGTGTCGATCTGGAGCGCATCGGGGACGAAGCGGCGAATATTGCCCAGGATTCCGTGGTATTGAGCTTGAAGCCCTCACTGGATTTTTATCAGCGGATCGCGACAATGGGCTATAAATCTCTGGAAATGCTTAAACTGGCCGGGACCGGATTTTCTGCCGGCAATTGCGACGAAGCCATCCAGGTATGCAAGATGGACAATGTCGTTGACGAATTGAATTCCAATGTAATCAAGCACGTTATCAATTATATGACTGATAACGCTCCGGCCATTGAGCGTTCAGTCAGGTGCATCAATGTCGCCCGGCGCATTGAACGTATAGGTGATCTGGCTACAAATATAGCGGAGAACACTGTATTCATATCCAAAGGGGTGAATATCAAGCATTATTGCCAGTTTGACAATCGGTAGGTCTTTGTCGGCCAGCCACACAAAGGCCTTATAGACTTTTTTCGTATTCCCGGATCTTATTCCGGGCCAGATCGGCCCATCCTTGGTTGGCCAGGGGGCTTGCCGGGCTTGGATGGGCTATGCCGCCTATTTTGAAGTTCATCCCCGCACAGGTCTTTTGTATCCTGCTTTCAGCGAATTTGCCTACGCCCAGGACGATCGTCGGCTGAATGATTGTAAGCGATTTTTTCAAAGCCTTGTCGCACAAAGCAAAAAGCTGTTTTTTTTCGGCCGGCTTCAGTTTGTCCGGTGTTCTGTTGCGCCCGCTTTCCTCTAGAAAGGCCAGTGGACAATAGTTGCTGACAAAGAAGCGGCTGAAAAAATTTCCGGGAATTCTGTAATCCTCTTTCGCCCACCCCCACAGACGCCGACCGCTGACTTCCCTACGCGGACAATTGAGGCCGTGTACCGGGCGGGCCAAATGCTCCTTTTCCGGTTTATCAGGCTCGGATTTTATCCCAAGCCAGTCACGGACCATTTGTGCATCACCGAAAGGAACGCCGGTCTGCACCATGCCCCACGGTCCGGGATTCATGCCCAGGAGCACAAACGGAACGCCGGGCCTGCAGTATTCAAGATATTGCTCAAAGCCGGAACGCGCGTAGTCAAGGGGATTATACACGTGAACAACCGGGGACGAAAAACGCATCTGGTCCAGTTCCCGGGACAGATCACGGTAAATATCTGCCAGCTTAAAAGCAATTCCCGACCGGTTTTCAGCGGACAAATTCATCTTTCACAGTTCCGTTGGCATTGAAAAGAATCTCTTTTGCCTCCTCGGTTACGCGGACGGTTTTTTGACCGGGATCGTCCCATCCAAGGAATTTGCGGGTCATCATTTGAATATCCGTTCCGGATTTAAATTCCCCGCTTCCGCTGGAGTAAATGAACTCCAGTCTTTCGGCCTGCCCGGGAGTCAAAAGATTTTTTGTTTGCGATTTGTTTCCTGCTGTTCGAAAATCCGGGATTTGTGATGTCGTGTGTTTTTTTGGACTCATTTATTGTTCTCCTGATCTTGCGGCAAAATATGCAGAATGACTATTTCCGGGGGGGAAAGGACCCGGGCGCTCGGTCCCCATGTCCCAAAGCCCCTGGTTACTATCAGCCTGGTGTTGTCTTTTCTGTATTCACCGTAAGTATAAGGATAGGCAAGAGCAACCAGAAATTTGAACGGAAAGATCTGTCCATTGTGGGTATGTCCGCTTAATTGCAGATCAACTCCGGATTTTGCGGAATTGTTCAGCCCCTTGGGTCTGTGGGTAATGAGTATTGTAAATTTGTCCGCATCCAGTTGCTTAAGAACGGATTTTTGCGCATTATTAAATACCCGGTCCCTGTCCGGCTTCCGGGCCGGATCGTCAATTCCGGCCAGTTGGATGTTGGTTTCGGGAATAGCATAGACATTGTTTCTTAATAGATGGATTTTGGATCGTTCCATCAATTCGACAGCTTCCTTTTCCCCGAAATAGATTTCATGATTGCCGAGAACGGCGAATTTTTTCCCGGGCGGATTAAATTGCGCGAGCAGATTTATGTGCGCGTCAAGCAGTCCGGGGTGATCATTGAATATGTCTCCGGCAAACAGGCATAAATCGGGACTTTCTTTTTCCAGTGCGTGGACAAGCCTTTTAGTTTCCGCGGGTGGAGACTGAATGCCGAGATGATTGTCGGCAACCAGTGCAACTTTGAGCGGTGTGTCTGTTTTGTCCGTATGGATGAAGTATTCGGTAATTGTCGGCGGTCCGGCGGCAGTGTAATATCCGAAACACAAAATCAAAAGTGCGGCCGGAACCGCCAGTATCCCCAGACCGTACTTCAGCTGCCGGTAATAATGTTTCGGCAGGACCGTAAGCGCGCCGAATTCCAGGATCAGAAATCCGAGCTGGAGAACAAAGGCATAAAAAAGAAATCCAACCCAGAAAAACGAGAGGTGCCAGGCAGATTTTATTACCCATTCCGGCCAGTTGTCCGGGAAAAGACGGACGATTATGATTGAGCAGGTCAGAAGGATGCACAACAGCAAACCGGAGCAAAATATTTTTTTGGAGAATTTTATCTGCCGGTGCAGGCGGACCCAGGCAAATAGATGCATGCCCAAAAATGTCGATATGACGGTTAGGATAAACATTTAAGAATTACCTGCCTGCTTGATTTTATAAAGACCAGAATATGAGTACGGCCGGGGCAATTAAAAGCCGGTACCAGGCAAAGGGGCGCAATGTGATTTTTCCGAGCAAGGTTATAAAGCCCTTGACCGCGATCCAGGCGGCCGCAAATGAAACCAGAAAACCGATGGCCAGAGTCGAAAGGTCGGTTTGATTCATGTTCTCCCAGTTTTGACTCAGCTCGAATCCGGTAGCGGCGATCATTATGGGCACGGCGGCGATAAATGAATATTCAGCCGCCAATTTGCGCCTGGCCCCCAGGAGCATTCCGCCCATTATCGTCGCCGCGGAACGGGAAAACCCCGGCCACAGGGCCAGGCATTGAAAAAATCCAATTCCCAGGGCCGTTTTGGAATCCAGGTCGTCCAGATCGTTCATGCGGACATTTCTCTTTTTGCCTTCCACCCAGAGAATGGCCAGGGCGCCCACGCCCAGAGCCCAGGCAACACAGATCGGGTTGAAGAGCAGCTTTTTGATCAATGAATGGGTGAGAAGACCGAGCAATGAAGCCGGAAGACAGGTCAGAAACAAGAGCCACAGACCGTAGACGCCGGAGAACCGCCTGTTTTCCGGGGGCATAATGAGTCCCGTAAAAGTGGGCCAGTAGATAACGAGCACGGCCAGTATGGCTCCGAGCTGGATAACAACTGTGAATGATTCGGCCTGAAGTCCGGTAAAACCCATTATATGGCCGGCAATTATCAAATGCCCGGTGGAAGAGACCGGGAGAAATTCGGTCAGGCCTTCCACAATGCCCATTATGACTGCTATAAGAAAAGGATGCACGCGCACTCCAGTAAAAAATATGTTGTGAATAGCTACATAGGGACAAGTTAATCCAGGATCTTGTCCAGGAAATTTTTTATGCGCGGGTTTTCCTGCCGGCTGGAAAAGAAGTCTTTCGGGTTGCCCCGGGCAATGAATGATCCGTTTTCCATAAAGATTATTTTGTCGGCCATGTCCCGGGCAAAGCTCATCTGGTGGGTGACAATGAGCATGGTCATGCCTTCGCTGGCCAGAGTCCTTATGGCGTCAAAAACCTCGCCGACCAGTTCCGGGTCCAGGGCCGAGGTCGGTTCGTCGAAAAGCATTAATTTGGGCTTCATGGCCAGGGCCCGGGCTATGGCCACCCTTTGTTTCTGGCCTCCGGAAAGCGTGGCCGGAAAGAAATCCTTTTTGTCCAAAAGCCCCACCTTCTTGAGCATGTCCATGGCTACTGCCTCGCAGTCTTCGCGCGGCGTTTTCCTTACAGTGAGCGGGCCTTCCATGACGTTGCCCAATACCGTCATATGCGGGAAGAGATGGAAGTGCTGAAAGACCATGCCTATTTCCGAACGCAAGGCGCATATTTTCTGCGGCTTATCCATTATTCGCCGGCCCCGTTTAGATATATAGCCTACTTCCCTGTTTTCAAAATAGATATGTCCGCTGTCTATGGTTTCCAGGAAGTTTATGGCCCGGAGCAGGGTTGATTTTCCCGATCCGGACGGACCGATTATGACTACCTTTTCCCGATCATGTATGGTTAGATCGACATGGTCGACAGCCGTCAGATCGCCGTAGCGCTTGCATATTTGTTTCAGTTCGATAAGCGGTTGCATTTATCTGTTCTCGTACGCGCCGACTTTTTTTTCTATTTTTTCAAATGTAATAGTGAATATGGAGGTGAACAGGAGATATATCATGGCCGCCAGCACCAGGACGGTCACATTAAAATATGTATTGAACAGTTGATCGGCGGCCCGCATCAGTTCGACCATGGCGATAGTCGATACCAGGGCGGTGTCCTTGATAAGGGCTATGAACTCGTTGCCTATCGGGGGCATGAGGCGTTTATAGGTCTGAGGGATTATAACCCGCCGCATGGCCTGGCCGTAAGTCATGCCCAGGGCCTTGGCCGCTTCCGTCTGACCGGAATCAATACTTTGAATCCCGCCGCGGATTATCTCGGCCAGATAAGCCGAGTAGTTAAGACCGAGCCCGGTAAGCGCGGAGGTCATCGGATCAAGGGTTACTCCCAGGGCCGGTAAACCGTAATAAATAAAGAAGAGTTGCAGGAGAAGCGGAGTACCCCGGAAAATCCAGATAAAAAACCAGCAGATAGTGGATAATGGTTTGATAGTGCTGATCCGGCCCAGAGCGATCAAGAGACCGCCAAGAGGTGAGACAAGCATGGTGAAAAGGACCAGAATCAGGGTCATAACGCTTCCCTTGGCCAGGGCCGGAAGAAAACGCCGCACATCAAGCATGAATTGTTCGTAAACGGGTCGATTTTCCTGCTCAATAGAGGAAATAAAATTTTTAGCCTCTCTGTTTTCGGGAAAAACCGCCAGTATCTGGCGGCACATCTTTTCAGCCCGGTCATAGGCCTTATTCCCGAAGTACAATCGGGCCAGAATCATCCGGCTCTTTACGAATGCTCCCTGATCGTCCTCGTCCGGGTCCGGGGGATGAATACTCAAAAAGGTTTTTTCCGCCTTTTCAATATTGCCCAGGGCCAGGCTGTCAGTTCCCTGTTTTAAAAGGGTTGCCGGGGACTCGGCCTGAACCGGAAATATCTGGAAAACAAACAGCAAAAGCAGGAGCATGAAAATGACCCTGCCCTTGCTGTTTGTGGCTATTTTATACGACAAATCAGAATAATCCTGTTTACCATTTATCCGGGTTGGTTATGTCTTCTCCAAACCATTTTTTGGATATTTTGCCCATTGTGCCGTCTTCAACCATGGCGTCGATTTCATCCTGAATTTTGTTTCGAAGCGCGTCGTCATCCTGGCGGAAGGCGACTCCAAAAGGTTCCTTGGTGATGAATCCGGGCAGGGTCATGAATTTTCCCGGGCGGGTGGAGATAAAGTAGCGTCCGGCAACGTTGTCCACGACAACCGCGTCCAGACGGCCGGCTTCCAGATCCAGAAACGCCTTGGGATTGTTTTCGTATTCTTTTACCTTGGACGGTTTTTGAGGCAGTTCCTTGACTGCTTCCAGCGCGGATGATCCTTGCTGCACGCCGATGACCTTTCCGCCCAGATCGTTGAAGCTGGCAATGTCGCTGTCGCCCATGTTGACTACTGCGATCTGACCGTCCATGATATAGGGATCAGTGAAATCCACTTTTGCGGCCCGTTCATCGGTAATGGTCATTCCGTTCCAGATGCAGTCGAATTTGTCCGCATTCAGAGAATGGATAACTCCGTCCCAGGCTGTCGGCTGCCATTTGATATCGATTTGTAGACGATTCCCCAGTTCCTCTGCGGCATCAATGTCAAATCCAATCAGTTCGCCCTGATCGTCACGAAAGCCCATGGGCGGGAAAGCGTCGTCCAATCCGATTACCAGGACTCCCCTGTCTTTTGTCTTCTGCCATGAATTGTCCTCAGCCATGGCGGATGTCGCCAGCCCCAGGCAGAGTATTAGCGCCAGAATTTTTAAAGCCGTTTTCACCTTAAAACCTCCTTTGGATGTTAGTGATGTTAAAATACCCGAAATATAAGACGCCGAAAATACAATCGTTCCGGAAGGTCCTGCCGGATACGGACAAGATTGCTCCGGTACTGATCCTTGAAAGTTGTCCTTTGACGCAGGAAGTGGATTTTCTGCTTTTCATTTAAAATTATTTTACAATGCCGAGAACCCTGAAATTTTAGGAAGTAAATCAATAAGAGAGTGCTTGCGCGTAAAAACTCCAGAATGGACTTTGTCCATCTAGCGTAAGGTAATTCAAGTTGCAAGCAGGAATTGAATGATGTAGTCCGATTTTGGCTGATCAATAAAGGATTTTTAAATGCCGGAGAATAAAAAATGAGCACGATAATGCC
>JBNJHA010000051.1:0-17119 GCA_051748085.1 Thermodesulfobacteriota bacterium | reverse complement strand
TCAAACATATTTTCCAGACGGTTTATTTCCGACGACTCGAATTGCCGCGGGTTGCCGCCCAGTATTCCGCCGACATTGCGGAACGGTTTGCCGATATGCATGCCGCTTCCGTCTATGGTGAATTCCCGGATATTCTTGTCGTGCTGCGATCCGCGCATTTTAAGCACGGTCAGCCCCCGGCGCATCTCTCCGAAAATCTCGACATAGCGAAGAAGGATGATGGAATCGGTCAATGTGGAGATATGGGCCTCGGTCACGGATTCTCCTCCAAGCAGAGAAGGCGCGGTGGAGGTGAAAAGACCGGCCGTCTCCATCTGTTTCAGCTGGGAAGTTATGCCCAGAACGAATTCCCGGAAACTCTTTTTGGTCGATACCCGCTCCAGGGCGGACAGACTGTCTATGGCCACCCGCTGCGGCTTGAATTCTTTCATGATCTGACGCATGCTGACCAGCCTGTCTTCCAGGCTGGACACTTCCGGATACTCGCAGACCACCTTCAGATATCCGGCTTCCTCCATGGGGCGCAAATCTATTCCCCATCCGCTGGCGTTCCGGAAAAACTGTTCCCGGCTTTCTTCAAAGGCGAACAAAAGGCAGCGTTCCCGGCTGTTAACCCCTCCGGCGATAAATTCGGTTACCATCAGGGTCTTGCCGGTACCCGTGGCCCCGGAGACCAAAACAACCGAGTCCCGGTAAAATCCGCCGCCGCACATTGTGTCCAGCTCTTTGCTTCCGGAATTTATCCGGAGATCGGTTGATTCATATTCCAGGTCAATATCGGACAGGGGAATAACCACAAATCCCCGGTCCGGCAGAATAGTAAACGGAAATTCGCCTTTTTGATGCGTAGTCCCCCTGAACTTGAGGATCTCCACGGTCCTGCGCCTCTTTTCTTCTTCCAGGACATTGCGCAGGATAATAACATTGTCAGCCACGAATTCCTCAACCCCTTCCCGGGAAATCGCGCCGTATTCCTCTATCCGCTCCGCGGTCAAGAGAGAAGTTACGTCCAGCTCGCGCACTGTCGCGGTCACCCGGAACAATTCGTTGCGTACCGTTTTGCTGTCTCCGAATCTGGTGAAAACGGCCCCGAGAGAATCGAGCGAAACACGGCAAGCGCCGGATTTCTGCACCGCGTTTTCTATTCGGGCCAAAAGCGCCCCCATATCGTAGCTGCCCATGATCAAAGTAGCTTCCTCGCCAACCTGGGCCGAGGCATCCACAAAAACCCATTTACCCTGTTCTTCCCATTCGGAGATATCCCAGCCCATGGAAATCAGGTTTTGCCGGATAGACCATGGCGGCTCCTCAAAAGTAACAAAAACCCCTGTTTCATTATTTTTCAAAATTCCTTCGACCAGGAACTGAGCAGCCAGGATGGTCTTGCCGCTACCGGCCGAACCGGAAACCAGGGTGGTCCTCCCCTGGGGCAGACCTCCCTGGGTGATCGCATCCAGACCGGGTATACCGGTCGGCAATTTCCGCAGCTGTCTAATCTTGCTCATATTCTTCCTCCAGAATTTTATTTCCCTCGATGGGCAGAAACAGAATTAAGGACATTCCTGTTTTCATTTATCCGCGACTTATCCCAGACCAAGCACCTGCAGCAATGATTGTTGATCGGAAGGAACCCCTATAATGCGCCGGCCGGAAATCGGAGAACGCTGGACCAGCGTAGGCGTGGCTATAATTTTCTCCTCTTCGGCCCGTTGCGGGTCGTCAAGGACGTCAATAATATTCAGGAGAAAATTCCCGGGAAAATTTTGCTCGCAGAACTCCTCCATATTCCGGGCCGCCTGCCGGGAGCGGGCAGTATGACCGGCCACATAAAGATCAAAAACATATTCGCTCATGGCTGGTTTTTACCTCCTTCTCTTCCGAGTTCTCCCTTTCCCAGACATTGATTGAAATAATACGTGGCCAGATAGCCCATAAGCTCAATAAGCAGAAGACGGCCTTCCTCGGTATACGCCCGGGCCATTTTATCATTCATAACGCCTGTTTTCTTCTGCAGGGCCTGAATATAAGCCTGAACCAGGTCCCGGGGGCCGGAACGCATTCTTCCCTGCCGTTCAGCCATCCGCCGCAGTTCTCCGGAAAAATTATGTTTTACCTTGTATATACTTGTCTCCACGGCCATATCCATAAAATCTCCCAGCGCTGTAGCCAATTCTTTAAATGCATGCGGATCTTTTTTTTGCAGGGAGTCTATGCCCAGAGACGAAGCGGTCCGGGAGGTGCCCTGTCCTCCGGAATACTCCCGCAGGCTTGTAAACTCTCTTTCCCGGGCCCTTTCCATGAGTGCTATTTCGGTTACATCCAATCCGATACTGACAACCATGTCCACATCGTCCTTCGAATCCAAAAGACATGTATTGGACCATGCTACCCGAATCCGGGAACCGTCTTTGGCAATCCAGTCATTTTCCAGGCGACTGGGAAAACGGCCGGCACTCAATTCGGAAAAAACCGAGCGGGTTGCCTGAACCTCTTCCGGGGGAACAAAAAATTCCCAGATGCTCTTGCCGAGTACTTCCTCGGCCTTATAGCCGGTAAGCAGTTCGCAGGTGCGATTAAAACGGACTATATGTCCCTGTCGGTCCAGGACAACGATAAGCGCTCCGGCCGTGTCCAGAACGGCATTGCTGAATTCCGCCTCCCGTTTGGCCTGATCCTCGCTGCGCTTGAGTTCCTTTTCAAATCTGGCGCGCTCCAATTCGATTCGCTGGCGGTCATCCAGATTCTTAATCCGGCGTTTCAGCTCGGCTCCGGCTTTGTCCCCGTCACTCAGAAACTCCTCCGGAGGAACGAAATACATATTATCATAACATTTATTGCGGACTATGGCGATGGGGTGGGTAGCCAGCACGTCCAGAAGCACCTCCGGATCAAAGCTGCGCATATCATACTGACAAAGCCCGATCGCCTTGTTTACCGGGAAAAATTGATTGAGCTTGCCTTCGTACTCCATTAATCTTTCCGATCCGGGTGCGCCCCGGAGCGCCCAGCTCATTTCTCCGGTGACCCGGAGCGCCCGGAAACCCTGCTCTTGAGCCTTATCCGTTTCACGGCGCAAAAGCGCGAGCATGCTGTCCGGATCGAAATGCCCCTCGCGGATATAAGTATCCCGGGACTCAGCCACTACCAGCTGTCCGGAATCAATATATCCGGATGTGTCCACTCCCTCCTCGTCCAGATAACCGAACACGGTTTCCGCGGTGCGGACATCGACTATATAGATAATCTTGTCCTTGTGCATGAAACCGTCCCGGATAAACATGGTCAAAATGGCCCGATGTTCTTCTTCGGTCATGTACATGCAGCACAGGTGATCCCCAACGGACAAGTTCATAATCGAAGCCAGATCGTGCATTTAAATTCCCCTGTCGCGGTCCAATTTTGCGATAACTGCGGTCAGATCTTCCCAGGCAAAAGGTTTGGCCAGATAACCGTCCATGCCGCCCTGAAGCATCCTTTCCTGATCACCCTTCATGGCATAGGCGGTCATGGCGACCATGAACGGGGCGGCATGCCCCTTTGCGGCGCACATTTCCCTGATCCGTTTCGCTGTTTCCAATCCATCCATTTCCGGCATGCGAATATCCATAAGCACCAGATCCTGATGCTCGTCCTCCGCGATACGCAGCGCCTTTTCCCCGCTGTCCGCCTCGTTTACAGCATATCCATGCTTTTTCAGCATGCGGCTGACCGCGATCCGGCTCAAATAATCATCGTCGACAACCATGATTTTCCGCCCGGAATTTTTCTCGATCCGCCCGCAACGCTCCGATTTTGGCTCTTTCAGCTCCATTTCCGTTTGCCGCAAGCCCAATTCCAGGGTGAAATAAATCGTTGTACCCTCTCCCTGCACACTGACAACGCTGATGTTTCCGCCCATAAGCTCCACGAATTCGCGGACTATGCGCAGACCCAGCCCGGTCCCGGGGATGGAGGAGGAACCGGCGGAGTCGGCCTGCACAAACGGATCGAATACGCTGGTAACTTCCGCATCAGCCAGCCCCTTGCCGGTATCCGAAACGGTAAAAAGCAAACGGGCCCGCGTGCCGCCCGCATTAAACACCCCCTGCAAAGGGTCAACGGAAATGGTCACGCTGCCCTTGTCGGTAAATTTAACCGAATTGCCGACCAGGTTGAAAAGGATCTGTCGAATGCGGGCCGAATCGCCCACCAGGGAATCCGGAATCCAGGGATGGACATTTAAAACCAAAAGCAGATTTTTCTGATTGAATTGATAGATAAAGGAACCGTAAACTTCATTCAACACATCCTGCATATTGAAAACATGTTCAGAAATGTTCATTTTGCCCGCTTCTATCTTGGCCAGATCAAGTATGTCCGAAAGAATCGTACTCAAATTGCTGGAGGCAAGCTGAGCGTTATCCACATATTCCTGCAGTTCTTCATTCAAATCGCACATCTGCATGAGTTGCAGCATTCCAAGCATGCCGTTCAGCGGAGTGCGGATTTCGTGACTCATATTAGCCAGAAATTCGGACTTGGCCCGATTCGCGGATTCAGCCCTTTCCTTTGCCTCCCGCAAATCGTCCTTCATCCGTTTGTGCTCGGTTATATTCCGAAACAGAACCAAAACAAAAGACCTCCGGCCAACCTGGACTATATTTGAAAACAGTCTGAAATACTCTATAGATCCATCCGAAAACAGGAAACTGCATTCCAGATCAGATAAGTCCGCATGTTCCCGGAGATATTCACTCACCCGCCGCCTGATTGCCTGGTCATGAAAATTCAAGTCGGATATGGTCAAATTTTCCCGATCTAATTCATCAATCTCCAACTCGCGGCGGAAAATAGCATTCATATCCGCCAACCTTCCGCTTTCCGGCTCAATCAAAACCGCTCCCAGGGGGGAATACTCAAGGACACCCCTTAATTTAATCGCGCTTTCTTCCTCGAAACCGGCTTCGCGCCAACGATTCAGCTCCGCTTGCAGATCCAGAACTTTTTGTTCCAATTGCGCGTATGTTGGCTTTTTATGCATGGATTAAACCTCAGGAGGCATTGATTTCCAAATTTTGACCCGGCTGTTTACAGTTCGGCAATTTAAAATTTCGGGTATCAGTTTAGCACATGAAAAAAAGTTCACCTGATTTTATATAACTATTAACCAAATCCTTAGGACGACGCAAGAATAATTTAAGTTAACGCCGCAATCAGGCCGGTGTCGTGCATGTTTGGCAGGGATATACAACTTTTCGGTCAGATTCCGCCGCCATCCACTTCCAGCTACAATACCCGTTTTCAAGCGCTTCTTGCACAATTTTAAACTTTTAGATAAAAGGTCAGAAGAATCGGGTAACTATTAAGCATACACCTCTTTATGATGGATAAAAAATTTACAAAATATTTCAGCCTGGGACTTTTCACTCTGGTCGGACTGAGCATACTCAGTTATTATAATTTTTTGCTCTTTCACACCATCGCGGAAATTTTCAGCATTGTCATTGCCGGTTGCGTATTCATCATCTCCTGGAACTCCAGACGCAACGTGGAAGGCAGCGCGATACCGCTTTTGGGAATCGCCTTCTTGAGCGTCGCGGTTCTCGACGGCCTGCATACCCTGAGCTACAAGGGCATGCCCTTCTTTCCGGAATACGACGCCAATCTTCCCACCCAATTGTGGATCGCCACCCGTTATCTGGAGGCCATATCCCTGCTGGCCTTTTCCCTGCTCATGGGCAGACGCTTCTCCCTGCGCCTGACATTCCTGGGCTATGCAGCTCTAACGGCGACGATAATAATCCTTGCATTCTCCCGGAATTTTCCGGACTGTTATATTGAGGGACAAGGCCTGACTGCATTCAAGATATGCAGCGAATACCTGATATCCTTTATCCTTATCGGCACCATGGCCGTAGTATACAAAACCAGGGAACAATGGGACAAGCTCATATACAGGCTGATCATGTTCAGCCTGACGTTCACCATCCTGGCTGAACTTGCCTTTACTTTTTATGTAGACGTTTATGACCTGTCCAATCTGCTCGGCCACTATTTCAAAATCATTTCTTTTTATCTGATCTACAAGGCGGTGGTGGTCACCGGCATATCCAATCCTCAATCCATTCTCTTCCGGCGTCTCCGGGAAAGCGAAGACCGCTATGATTCCCTGACCAAAAACATCCAGGGAATCGCCTTTCGGGGCGACCTTGACTTTAACCTCATTTATATCCGGGGGCAGGTGGAAAAAATAACCGGATACACCCCGGATGAATTCGAGGAAAAACGGATTTCCTGGAAACAGGTCATGCATCCGGACGATATGAAAAAAATGCGTGAATCCGGGGCGCAAAAAGATCTGCTTACCGTTTCCGGTCACAGCATTAACCGTGAATACAGAATACTGCGAAAAGACGGCCAGATACGCTGGCTGAACGAGACCATACATAATGTTCCCGATTCCCGGGGGAAGCCCGTGTACGTCGAGGGAATCATGCTGGACATCACTGAAAAAAAGCAGGCGGAAGAGACAATAGCCAGACAGGCCAATATATTGAATTCCCTGCTAAACGCGATTCAGGAATCCGCTTTGTTAGTGGACAGGGACGAAACCATCCTGCACGCCAATTCCACTTTGGCCAACCGTTGGCAGATGCCGACCAAAAAGCTTATCGGCCGCAAGCTTACAGACACCATTCCCAGTAAGGCAACCCGAAAGAAAGTGGACATGGTCCGTCAAGTTCTGACTACCGGAAACAACATGCAATTCGAGGAAACAACCCCGGAACATAGCATGGAACATCGATTCTATCCGGTAAAGGACTCTCGAAGCGGCGAAGTCTCCGGAGTTACTATTCTCGGTTTTGATATTACCGAACGAAAAAGAAGAGAACTGGAACTGAATAAACTCCTGCTTTCCGTGGAAAACAGCCCAATGTCCATTGTCATTACCGACACCGAGGGCATAATAGAATACGTCAATCCCGCTTTTTGCGCCATAACCGGATATAGCCGGGACGAAGCCCTGGGCGAAAACCCCAGGATTCTCAAGTCCGGGGAGCATGATGAACAATTCTATCAGGACATGTGGAAGACGATCAGATCGGGGAATACATGGCGCGGGGAAATACATAACCGCAAAAAAAACGGCGACCTGTACTGGGAACAGGCGGCGATCGCCCCGGTCCAGGATGAAAAAGGAAATATCAAAAATTATGTGGCGGTCAAGGAAGACATAACCCAGAAAAAGGACCTGGAGCGCCTCAAGTCCGATGTAAACCGCATCATGCGCCACGACCTCAAATCCCCCCTGAACGGCATCATCGGCCTGCCCCAAATTATGGAGCAGGACGACAATCTGACTGAAGAACAGGTCGATATACTCCGAAACATTGAACAAACCGGGCGAAAAATGTTGAACATGATCAATCTCTCCCTGGACATGTTCAAAATGGAAATGGGCAATTACGAATACCACCCGGTGCAGGTGGATGTCCTGGCCGTTCTGAGGGAAATAATCGCCGACAACCAATCCAGAATCCATGCCTCCGGGCTGACCGTCACCATTCTCATTGACAATAATCCGGCCGGTGCAAAAGACAAATTTTTACTCTGGTCCGAGGAACGCCTTCTGTACAATCTGCTATCCAATCTGTTCCTGAACGCTGTGGAAGCTTCTCCGTCAAACTCGGAAATAAGCATGGAAATAAACAATCTTGATCCGATAATACTTACCATCAGCAACTCCGGTGCGGTTCCCCCGGATATCAAGAATAATTTTTTCGATAAATACATCACTCACGGTAAAAAAGCAGGCACGGGACTGGGAACCTATTCGGCAAAACTTATTGCCCATACCATGCACTACGATATTGACCTGCAGACCTCGGAAAAAGAGGATGTCACTAGCCTGAAAATTTACATTCCCAAGGAGAAGCCTGAGTGGGACGCTGGCTGATAATTGCCGGTGCGCTTCTGGCGGGAATCGGAATCATTATTCATTTCGCACCGTGGATGCTCGGATGGTTCGGCAAACTCCCGGGCGACATCCGCTTTGAAACGGAAAAGACAAAGGTCTTCATTCCCGTTACCTCAATGCTCATTCTGAGCATAATCCTGACCATAGCAATCAATCTGTTCAGACGCTGAAAATAAATAGTTCTTATCCGGAATTTAGAAATTTTCGGATTTAGAAATATCAGGTTTTGGGTTCGGAAATGATATTTTTCCTGTGTTGGGATTTTCTTTCTTCGGGATCGATATCGCTATCGGGATCGATATCGAATCCATAAGCTGAGGATTCCTCCCGTACCGAATGGACATATTCTTCCGATCCCGATCCCGATCCCGATTTAAACCTGGATTATCCCAACAAGAAAATTAACAAAGTTAAACTGGAAAAGGGCCATTTCCGGATGGAAACTAAATAACCCCGCCGTTCGGCGGGGTTATTTGCATTACAATTCGGCCCAATATTCAACGTCTCATTTATTTACGGAAATTCAAAAATTTCCGCATGCAAACTAATCAAAGGCCATGCCGACTTTCCATTCCTCCCAGACCTTGCCTACAAGGCCCGGCGTGGGGGTAAGCATCTTCTTGCCAGGAGCCCATCCGGAAGGCGTGGCCCGTGTACCCTTGCTCTCGCGCACGGCCTGGAAGGCCTGAATCTGGCGCAGGGTTTCGGAGACGTTCCGGCCCACCGGCGGAGAAAGCACTTCAAAACCTTGAATGACCCCGTCCGGATCTATCAAAAAGCGTCCCCGGACATCCACTCCGCCTTGCGGATCATAAACGCCGAAGATTTCCCCGACCTTGCCTCCGCCGTCGGAGAGCATGGGAAAAGGAATGGTGCCGGAGGTAGTCATCTTGGACAGTTCATGATCAACCCACATCTTATGTACAAATACACTGTCCACGCTCATGGACAAAACCTGCACCCCGAGCTTCTCGAACTCGCTGTTCTTCTCGGCGACCGCCGAGATTTCCGTGGCTCAGACAAAGGTAAAATCGCCTGGATAAAAGCAGAGTGACACCCACTGCCCCAGATAATCGGACAATTTAACCGATGTAAATTCTCCCTTGAAATATGCCGGAGCACCAAAATCAGGAGCCTTTTGACCTACTTGTATCATGGATATTCCTCCTTTATCGACTTTATTCGATTTCTGATTCTCTTCCGGAGCATCATCCGGAGCGCCAACAGGACCGCCCGTGGGCCGGGCGCAACCAAATTCTTCATCTTTTTCAGGCATAGGTTCTCCTCCTTCCAGATATCATCAAAAATATCTATTAAAACGCCTTAAAAAGAATGTAAAAGTTAATAGGAAAAAAAGCAATAAAGCGAAAAAGGAATGTGTTCAGCATTTTTTTTACAGAAATTTGCTGAACACATACAAATCTGCTTGGATGTTTGTTGCAACACTCTAAAAGAATTACTTCTTCCTTTCTGAAATCACTCCGGGGAGCCGGAAAAAAATATTTGCCATTTAGAGTGTTAAAAGGTATATGTAAGGAAACAAATCTTGAAAATGCAGGAGGGAATCATCTTGATGGGAAGCTTTTTCCCCGCTTTGGAAAATTATAATTTAGAAGAACAATTGAAAATTCTAGAAGAGGACGAATTGCTGGATTTTTGGGAAGAAAGTCAATTTCTGGATTCTTATTTGGAAAATGGACACCAACCCTTGCCATCCTTTCCAGCCTTTGATTACGAGCGGCTCATATTGCAGGAATTGCAAATAAGAGCCTGCATAAAACCTATAAAACCACGCCCATTGCCTTTATAATAGTTCAATCCGGAAATTTTGTAACTATTCAGCACACGCAAAAAATTTGGTGAACACATAAAAAATTATTTGCATTTCCGGATTATAACTAACTATAGTCACCAAGGCTCCCGTAAGTTTGCGGGAGCCTTTTGTTTTCCGAAAATTCTCTATTAATCTAAGGACTCGTCAACCAAACAGCATTTGGGACCGACAAGCATCAGACTATTGGGCAAATTGGACTGAATAAGCTCCATTTTACTCCCGAAAAGAGCGTCTCTTATAATATGACCGAATGTACCCAGTACGACCAGACTATCATGTTCAACTGCAAATAAATTGTCCTTCAACCGGCCTGAATCAAAAAATTTCCATTCATACTTCGGCTCCTCCCGGGGAGAAACGGTCTCGCGGATTATATTTTCATAGTAGGTCCTGCCCTTTCCTTCGTCCTGGGTGAAAATCCGAAAAGGAACCCGGGATCTCTGAGCAAGTGTGCGCCCCAATACCAAAGCATTCCGGGCCGATACAGACCCGCCGAAAAACACGCTTATCGAATTCCACGGCTTATAAACAGAACTGGGAATAAGGACCGGAAAAAGCGCGTGCTTTAAAATCTGACGAACCTTTGCCCCTAACTGCCCCAGGCTTATCTTGGTGGACAAGTCGCTGATGATCCTCGGACAACACAAATAATCATAATCAACATGCACATCGGGCAATGTGGAAGCGGTAAACTCCTCGGGAACAAAAAAGTCGGCGTCAAAATCAAATTGTTCCAGCATATTACGGCAATGCTTTTCAGCGGTATTTATATCAGCCAAATAAGAAGAATCCAGACCGACTTGAATCGCTTCCGATCCCGCATAAAGCATAAACTGCTTATGTTTAGGAATGTAAATGATCAATTTTTGTCCGGTGGCCCTGCAGAAATATATGGACTGTAGAAGAGTTTCCCTGCCAAGCGGCGTATTCCTGTAAATATGTAATAATTTAGGTTGCATATCTGCCTCAATATTCTAAATATTGTTTAAGGGATGAACTGAATGAAACAAAAAAAACATTCCTCGACGTTGCGTATGGATTTTATTCGAGTGATTCTTTCTGATGTTCCTGACGAAAGGTTCGCATATTTTCCTGCCCTCGCCAAAAGAGGGAAAGCGGACCGCGGAACGGAACACAAACACAAGTTTTCAAACCAATGGGCATTGCCGGTAACAAAAACTGTCTTCCCCTGAAACCAGCGGGGCCGAAGGGGGCAAGCATCCCCCTTTGGCGGGGCTTAGAAAATACAGAACCGAAAGTTCGGCAGCAAAAGGATCAGGAGAATAATTAGCAAAATTTCATGCATTACAGCAAAAAATTCATTAAAACCAAATACCTGTAAAGTTTAATCTGTTCGTTTAACTCCGGTCTTCGACTGTTTGCAGTTGCGTCCGGAGAGCAAAAAATTTGCTGAACAGATACCAAAAATCTACAAAAGGATTTTGCTCTCTAGCAATTAATCAAATAAATAGGTATAATATTCTACAGATAAAAACTATCTTGTTCAACCCCGGCCGTATATGCGACCAGGCTAACCAGCATCATGAAGGAGCAATTATGAAAAAATTGAAACTGGCCATGATTTTCTCGCTTTTACTTTTGTTTTTAACCGGAACGACATGGGCCTGCACCACGACCATTGTCGGAAAAAAGGCTTCCAAAGACGGTTCGGTAATGGTTTCCCATTCCGACGACGGACTCAATGATCCAAGGCTGGTATACGTTCCGGCAATGGACCACGAATCCGGATCAAAACGCCCGGTTTTCTACAGCCATTGCGCCCTGGGCTACAAGCCCGAATGGAGTAAAAGCCGTACCCAGCGACTGGTAACTGACAGCCGGGGGCCGAACTACAAGAACCACGAACTCCCGCAGTCCAGGCCGCTCGGATACATCCCGCAGGTTAAGCACACTTATGCCTATTTTGACGCCAATTACGGACTTATGAACGAACATCAGGTGTCCATCGGCGAATGCACGGACAAGGCCAAAGTGCATCCCCAGCCCGAACCGGGCAAGAGAATATTCTATTCCTCTTCCCTTTCCCGGGTGGCTCTGGAAAGATGCAAAACGGCGCGGCAGGCCGTCAAGCTCATGGGCGGGCTGATTGAAAAATACGGTTACTACGGAACCGGAGAAACCCTGCTTGTGGCCGATCCGAACGAGGGCTGGGTCATGGAGATGTGCGGCTATGACATGAACGGAGACAGCGGCGTATGGGTAGCCAAACGGGTCCCGGACGATCATTTCTTTGTCGCCGCCAATCAGTTTCGTATCCGGGAGGTAAAAAAGGGCGCAAAGGATATGCTCTTCTCGGAAAACATCTTTGATATCGCCCGGAAAAAAGGATGGTGGAACCCGGATAACGGTCCTTTGGACTGGACAAAAGTTTACGGAGACGGTGAATTTCACCACCCCTATTACACTCTACGCCGCGTATGGCGGGCCATGTCTCTTGCCGCGCCCTCGCTTGAGCTTTCCCCCTGGGTTGAAGGCCCTTTCACCAGGGAATACCCCTTCAGTATAAAACCGGACAAGAAGCTTAGCGTAGAGGATCTATTCAATATCCATCGGGACAATTACGAGGGTACGGAGTTTGATTTGACCAAGGGCTTGGCAGCCGGGCCTTTCGGCAATCCGAACCGCTTCGAGGGCGGTGCGGAAAGCATCGCCGATCGTGAAGGACAGTTGAGCAACGTCAGGGGCGCATTTGAAAGGCCGCTGAATATCTACCGTTGCGTTTACGCCTACGTGAACCAGTCCAGGGATTGGCTGCCGGACGCAATAGGCGGAATAACCTGGTTCGGTCCGGACCGTCCGGCCACTTCGGTTTTGATGCCCTTTTACGCTGGAGCACTTGATCTTCCACAAAGCATACAACGGGCGGACATCCTTGAATACGACAAAAACAGCATGTGGACAGCGTTCAACTATGTGGCCAACTACGCCATGCTCAAGTACCAGTACATGATAAAGGATATTCGCGAAGCCCGGACAAAATTCGAGGACAACGCGTTCGCCAATCAGAAAAAACTGGAGAAAAACGCTCTCGAAAAATGGAATTCGGGTCAGGAAAAGCAGGCCAGGAAATTGTTGACTGATTATGCGGATAAAAACGCCGGGCAAATTCTGGACGGCTGGCATGAACTGACCAAAAAACTGTATGTCAAATATAACGACGGGTATGTAAACGATGAAAATGGAATAGGCCAGTCTGTATTTTACCCGGCCTGGTGGCTGAAAAAGGTCGGTTACGAAAACGGACCCTTATCCTACAAAAGGGAAAAAGGCGAAAACTAAAGCCGGAAAGGCTCAAGGCTTGCACTGAAACATGCGCGGTCGGGTCGATTTTCCCGGCTGCGCATATTTTTCGTAAACATACGCGCGAAAATATCTATAAAAATAATGCCCAAGCCACCATCACCGGCAATTCCCTATTCGTCACCCCTGACGCCGCTCAGGGGTCCAGAGTGCAAAATAAGAAACATAACCGCCGATCCATGGCGTTTCCGCCTTACTCTGGAGGAGATTCTCACGGTCGGCTTGCGCCTCCCTCAGAATGACACGGTGGAAAAGTCTACCTCCGGAGGGAAAAAACAATCCGCCGGTTTTGGACCAACTTGACCATCCCCAAGCATTATGCCCTGCCCTATCTTACTAAACATACGCGCAAAAACATCTACCGGCATTCTGAATTTGTAATGACTATTTTTGCAAATGAGCTTAATAGAACCAACTAACCCCAGAGCGGACCATCCCCGAAACGCTCGACCCACCATTCCTCTTTGGAAATATACCGCTTTATTTCCTCCTTTTCAAAGGAGAATTCATATTCCGCGCAGTAGTCCATTATAGTCCGGTAAGCGGCGTTCAACTTCTGAGTCATTTCACTGCCTTCCCGTTCATTTCCCGGACACTTGTCCGGATGCCAACGGGAAACAGTCGAACGATACCTGGCCTTTATTTCAGCCATGCTCGCCCTTTCCGGGATACCCAGCAACTTTCTGGCTTCGGTAATTTCTTCGTACTTACTCATAATCCCAAAAAAAATCCGGTTCTTTTCTAGTCTGAAAATTCGCGTGAATTTTTCGGGCCGTATCGTGGATCGGACCCTCGGGGAAAAAACGGGCCTGTTCCGGACACTCCCTGATACACGCGTGACACAATATGCACAAATCGGGATCGGTGACGACAGAGTCCCCAACTTCTATCGCCCCGGCCGGACACACATCAGCACAAATCCCGCATAAAGTACACTTGTCAAGCACGGTTTGCGGCGCCAGGTTCGGCAATTTTAAATCCTTGTACGGAATATTTCCGGGTACTTTTAAAAGTCCCGGGTTCTCGACTTCATCCATTTTGTCAAACCGGGTGGCAAGTTTGCGGCCAAAATCCGCGGCCTTATCCATATCCTTTTCATCCGGGCGGCCCGGTGCAATCGGTCTATCTGATGTGGAAAATGAATGCTCGCCGATAAAAGCAGCGCCAGCCACGGGAACAAACCCCGTTTGCATGGAAATATCACGGAGCTCAATAAGCGCATCATCATAATCGCGATTGCCATAGACAGCGACAATAACCGCTGGTTTTCTCCGACCTCTTATTTCGGTTATCCTTTTTGCGGCAATCCCGGGAACGCGTCCGCCGTAAACTGGAACTCCTATCATCGACAAACCGGTGTCGATATTGTCCGCCACTCCACCACCATTCCGGAAAGTCAGATCAAAATGTTTGGTCCGCTCGCAGGCAAAACCACGGGCAATTCCCTCCAGAACTCTTTTTGTGGTCCCGGTCGGAGAAAAATATATCAGATTAATGGCTTCAAGATGCATGACAAAAATCCTCCTCAAAAAATAATTGTATTTGTTCACCAAATTCAGAATAGGAACTCAAAATTCAAATTGCAATCAATATTTGTCCGTGTGCTCGCGGCAATATCTTTTTTTAAGAGCACAGGGAACAAAAGGCGAAGTCATCTCAGACAAAGGATAAAAAAATTACTGAACAAATACGGATTTACGGATTCAGGATATAACATTTATGATTTGGACATTACTTTATAACTATACTTTCCACCTTCATCGGACAGTAAACCAATAAAGGCTTATTCACTCATTCACATACAAAAAATATACTGTTTTCTTTATCCCTTGTGTGGAAACCGGCTCAAAGCATTTACAAAACATTGCGGGATTGACTCCCGCCGCTTATATGACATAATCATATTTTTTATGTTCAAAACCAATGTCCGAAAACCATCCTCATTCAAAACAATCTTTCAGCTGGCCGAATTTCTTGTTCTGATACTCTTTTTGTTTTGGATTATGTATAAAGGTACTGCGGAACTGGGATACAATTGGCAATGGTACCGCGTTCCGCACTTCCTGTTTACACTTGAAGACGGTTTCATTCCCGGCCCGCTTTTAAAGGGACTCTGGGTAACCGTAAAAATTACATTCTTCAGCCTCATATTGACCGTATTTTTCGGGTTCATAGTTGCCCTGTTCAGGATGAGCGGCTCATTTACCGCCAACATGCTGGCCAGAATCTATCTTGAAACAATCCGAAACACTCCCCTTTTAATTCAGCTTCTTTTCAACTATTTTGTTCTTTCCCCGATTCTGAATATAAGCTCTTTCTGGACTGCGATCATAACACTGGCCCTTTTCGAAGGCGCTTACGCATCGGAAATTATAAGGGCGGGAATCATTTCCATTGATCACGGGCAGTGGGAAGCCGGACGAAGCATAGGCCTGAGCAAGAAACAAACATATTTTCTCGTCATCATTCCTCAGGCGCTCCGAATGATTCTTCCGCCTCTGATCAGCCAGAGCGTGGCCCTTATCAAAGATTCTGCGCTGGTTAGCACTATCGCCATTTACGACTTGACCATGCAGGGACAGTCGATCATATCAGAAACATTCCTGACTTTTGAAATATGGTTTACGATCGCCGGGATATATCTAGTTTTGGCGCTGATGATAACCGGAATTATAAATCTTTTTAAGCCCGCAAACCAGCATTCCAACATTTAAGCATTTAAGTATTTAAAGGAGGAACAATGCGTTATCTGAAAAAAATTTCCCTGGCTTTGATTGCACTAATGTTTTTTAGCTCCGCTTCCGGCGCTGCGGACATCCGCGAGGAACTTACCAGGGAAAGCACCCTGGAAAAAGTACAACGAAAGGGGGTGCTCAAAGTCGGCATGTCCACCTTCGTTCCCTGGGCCATGAAGGACAAAAACGGGAAGCTGATCGGCTTTGAAATCGACGTAGCCCGCAAACTGGCCGAGGACATGGGAGTCAAAGTCCAGTTCGTACCCACAAAATGGTCGGGCATCATACCGGCCCTTTTAACCGGCAAGTTCGATGTTATCATCGGCGGAATGGGCATTCGACCGGACAGAAACCTGAAGGTGAACTTCACCATACCCTATGAGCACTCCGGCATGTCCATGGTCGCCAGTCGGCAAAAGGCCAAGGGATTCGATTCCATTGAAGACTTCAATAAAAAGGACATAACCGTGGCCGCGAGGCTGGGCACCACTGCGGCGGACGCGGCGAAAAAATCCATGCCCAGGGCCAGAATAAAACTGTTCGACAATGAGGCCCAGGCCATCCAGGAACTCTTGAACGCACGTGTTCATGCCGTTGTGGCGTCGGCCCCGATGCCGGCGTTTCAGGCCATTCAGCATGATGAAAAACTTTTTGTGCCCCTTGAGGAAAATTTCACCCGGGAACCCATAGGTTTTGCCGTGCGCAAGGGCGATGTTGATACGCTCAACTATTTCAACAACTGGATCAGGGTCAAAAAAGCCGAGGGCTGGTTGCAGGAAAGAGAGGAATACTGGTTTGAAACCCGCAAATGGGAAGACCAAATACAGTAAATTGTTTCTTGATCCGGTTGATGATCGATTTCTATGAACACGGTGCCCCGGGCCCAATGAACAAGTTCTTAAGATCCTGCCTGGATACAAGGGTTATTGAGCTTCCATCCGGAAATGTCCCTTTTCCAGTTTAACTTTGTTAATTTTCTTGTTGGGATAATCCAAATTGAAATCGGGATCGCTATCGGGTTCGGGATCGGAAGAAAGCAGGCCAAACTGCTTGGGGATAGTCAAGTTGGTCCAAAACCGGCGGATTGTTTTTTCCTCCGGAGGTAGACTTTCCCGGCAGTGTCATTCTGAGGGAGGCGTAAGCCGACCGTAAGAATCTCAAAGTGCAGCGGGTGATGTGATACTTTGGGTTTGGTCATAGGCTATAAATTCAGGTGGTTAGGTCTTGCTTTAGGTGACACGCCCGATTCGGCCGGAGATTCTTCACTCACTT
>JBNJHA010000050.1:0-17841 GCA_051748085.1 Thermodesulfobacteriota bacterium | reverse complement strand
CTTTCCCATTTTTTCAGCTGGTTCACGGCAATCTTTGTCCTGCTCAACAAGGGGCGGAAAATAATATGGCCCGGGCATATTATTATTCAGCACTCCCTGTTGACGAGCAGGAATTTCCGGACACAAAGCCGGTGGCAAAAGCTATATGCAGATTGAAGCCTCCGGTATAGCCGTGCACATCGATTATCTCGCCGGCAAAATAAAGGCCGCCAACCAGACGCGACTGCAGACTGCGCGGGTCGATCTCCGACACATTCACGCCGCCGGCGGTAATTATCGCCTCCTTAAAGGAACGGAATCCTGCGAACTGCAGGCGCAGGTCCTTTAACACATTTGTCAATTCACGAACATCCTTCTTACTTGCCTGGGCGGCCTGCTTCTCGGGATCAACAAGGCAGGAGGCAAAAATCGCCGGAACCAGCCTGTCCGGCAGAAGACCGGATAAAACAGTTTTTATCTTTTTACGTCCATCCGCCGAAAAATCACGCTCCAACCGCCTCGACAGCTTAGCATGGTCCAGACCCGGCTTCATATCCACGCTTAAGGAATATTCTTTATCCGGCTCAAAATGCAGGCTGGCGGACAAAGGGACAGGCCCGGAAATCCCGAAATGGGTAAACAGCATTTCGCCCACGGCATTAAAAACAACTTTCTGACCGTCTTCCAGCACACTGAAGCCGACATTTCGCAGGGAAAGGCCCTGCAAATCGGGAATATCGCCGAAATCCACGCGCATGGGCACCAGTGCGGGCCTTGGCCGGACTATATCATGCCCCAGGGATTCGGCCAGGGCATAGCCATCCCCGGTCGATCCGGTGGCCGGATAACTTCTGCCTCCGGCGGCCAAAATGACCTTGGAGGAATATATATATTTGTCCCGTCCCAAACGCAGACAAAAAATACCGTCTTCCTTTTTTATGCCCCGGACTCTGCGGTGCATCATTTTTACCCCGGCATCAGCCATAAATGACTGCAGACACGCCAGAACATCTCCGGAAGAATCAGATTGAGGAAAAACCCTGGCCCCTCTCTCGATTTTGGTCGGCACGCCCCTGTTTTCAAAAAAATCAATCAGCTGCCCGCTGTCGAAACGATAAAGGACATTTGTCAAAAACTTGCCGTTGCCCGGAATATTGGCAATCATTTCCTTTACCGTGCAGGCATTAGTCATGTTGCACCGCCCTTTACCGGTTATAAGCAGCTTTTTCCCCGGACGGTTGTTCTTCTCCAGAAGCAAAACATCCAGACCGTTCATGGCGGCAAAGCCGGCCGCCATCATTCCGGCCGGACCGCCGCCGATAACCGCCAGATCAATCATCGTTCCGCTTCTTTAAGCACGGCCCTGGCAACATTAATATCATAAAGATCCAGGGGATTGTCCTTATTCTTATCTTTATACATGTCAGCGGCGCGCCGGATCATGTCCATATCAAGCCAACCGTGCTTTTCCCATATTTCCGGATAATCCGCGTTCCACAATCTGAATTCCACACCCCCATCTTCATTTTTGCGTACATACATCCGTTCCTTTTTGCTGTTCGCATTAGGATAATAATAAAATCCCTTATCATCACGCATAATTATTTACCTCCAACTCACATTTATTTGTATCTGCTCACCAATTTTTTTGCCGGTTTGAGCGTTCGACTGCGTTTTTTATGCACGTCGCAGTATTATTCCTTCCCAGCCGGTCTTTCCAGACCGGTCAAAAACGATTCTTCGGTCGCGAAAAGCTCCCTCAAAATGACAGGAAAGGGGACATCCGCATTGAGTTCCCGCATGGAAACTAACTGCCGACAAAATCAAGGGACCAGCGAAGAAGATTAAAGCCCAGAAGCAACGCACCTTCCAGTCTGCTGATCCTCCAGCCGGTACGCATAAAGAGCAGCACGACAAAAACCACGGCCACCAAAGTATACAGACTGGACTGGGCGGACAGGGATACATTCAGGGGACGCAATATACAGGTAAGCCCTAACACCCCGGCAAAATTGAAAAAATCACTTCCGACCAGATTACCGAGCAGCATATCGTTGCGGCCCTTAAGCGAGGCGCTTAAGCAGGTAATGAGTTCCGGCAGAGAAGTGCCGGCGGCGACAATGGTCACGCCGATAACCCATTCGCTTATCCCGGCCATCCGGGCCAGCGCCGAGGCACCTTCCACCATCCAATGTCCGCCTGCGGCCACGCACAAAAAACCGACAAACAACCGGGGCCAGTCAAACCATTTAGCGCTTCTTTGAACAGGGATGGCCGGCTGCTCCACGTTTTTCCCGAACCGCAGTATTATCAAAAGATTGTAAGCAATTAAAATACTTAGGAGAATTCCGCCGGAAATCCGGCCCATATGCAGATCAAAGGCCATGAACAGGACCAGGATGGTCACGCTCCAAAGGAGCAGTCCATCCCTGTATACAAGTGGCCTACTGGTCGGCACGGGCTTTATCAATGCCATCAGGCCCAGAATAAGTCCAAGATTGAAAATATTCGAACCGACAATATTGGACAGGGATATGTCCCCCAGCCCTTTAAAGGCGGCGGTAGTGGTCACCAGGAACTCCGGCAGGGAAGTGCCCAAAGCGACAACGGTAAGTCCAATCACCAATTCGGACAAATTCAGACGCCGGGCGATGGCGGCGGCGCTTTCAACCACCCATTCCGCTCCTACCCAAAGAAGAAGTGCACTTAAAAGGACCAGAAAAATACTATAAATCATTCGCGCCACATTTCGCTTGTTTTACAAACAACTTTTTTCCTTCAGGATCCCAACTCGGCTCTTCCCAGTTAAAATCACCCGCATTCCCGGGCCAAACCCGAAAAATTTCCTTTCCTGTCCTGTTGCGCACTTCAACCTCAACCGCCCGCAAGGATTTTCTGGCCTTGGGAGCAAAACGACTCAACCAGGATGCTCCGCTTTCTATTGTTTTCCGTTCCCATTCCCCGGACCATGGCCTGCCTATACCCGATGGGCCGGGAAAATCCTTAAGCTGAAAAAGATAATCCCCCTCTTTCTTCAGGGCGTTAAGACGTTCGTTGTCCTGTTTATCCCGGCCCACGCAAAGCCAATGTCCGTCAGCCCAGTACTGACGTCCGACATTGGCCAGCCGGAAATCCCCGGATACGGGCGTCCTGAAACCGTTGTTTAAGACCGGCAGATAACGGCGGGCTGATTGCGCCTGAGTTAAAAGGCATCCCCCGCCGGGAGTCGGTATTTCCCTGATGTTCATTTCCCGGGCCAGGGCGATCTGTTCCTTGCGTCCCCGTCCGGAGAGGGACAGCAAACGTTCCCGGTTCACAAGCCCGAAGCTTTCCGCGGGTATGGGATCAAACAGACCGGCGCTCAGCGGACGCAAAAGCACATCCTTGACGCCCGCCCGGTTGCGGATAAGGAAAAGGGCGTCGCGTCGCTGGGACATCGGCCTTTGACCAAGAACCTCCCCGGAAATAATAAGCCTGGCCTGCAAATCAAGCATATATTTTTTAGCCAGTCCGAGCATGAAAATCTTGCAATCCACGCAGGGATTGAGGAATTTGCCCAGGCCGTGTTCCGGACCATTCAACAGCATTGCAACGAATTCATCGGAGACGTCTTTTTTAATAATCTCAAGTCTGTGGATATTCCGCCAGTGGTCAACCAATTCGGGATTACCGAAAAAAGGGGAATAAAAATGCAGCCCGACAACCTCCCAACCCTGCATCTGCATTATTCTAACAGCCAATATACTGTCCAGTCCTCCGGAAAAAAGTGCTACCGCTCTATACTTATTCATGGCTCACCTTCACTGCCAGAAATACCCCCTCCCGGCAAGGTTGAATCCGGCGCTCAACCGAAAACACAATCATTCACCGCACAGAAAAAACTCATCATTTTTTGCGTCCGTTTGCGACAGGCCGCCCGGTTTTCTTATGCACTCCGGAGGGGCAGGCATCAACCATTATCGGGCATTAGAAAACCGCAGGCCGAAAGCGCGAGCAGCAAAAAATCTGGTGAACAGATACAAAAAATGAAGAACAGATGCCAAAATAATTAGCTTGGCCTAAATTTTCTTGACAGGAAAAAAATTTTCTGCTTTGTAGGCAGGGCTGTCGGTATATTGCACTGAACACATCACGTTTGCCACTGTCCGCCAGCTTCAAAAACAACACAGAATATCCTGCAAGGTATGGAGCACTGATAATGAGTAATATAATCGGGTTACGCCAGTTAAAAGTCAACCAGAAGGCCAAGGTCACCCGGGTTCAGGCCCAGGGAGAGCTGGGCAGAAGAATCCGGGACATGGGTCTTGTCCCCGGCACCGAAATCCAGGTCATGGGCCGGGCCCCGCTGCGTGATCCCGTTGCCCTGCGGGTCAAGGGATTCACCCTGAGTCTGCGCAACAATGAAGCAGATTTTATCGAGGTCGAAATCTAATGGACAAAAAAAAGCAAATAGATATCGCTTTGGCCGGAAACCCCAATTCCGGCAAAACCACTCTTTTCAACGCCCTGACCGGATCCCGCCAGCACGTGGGCAACTATCCAGGCATAACCGTGGAGCAGAAGGAAGGATATGCCCAGGCCAACGGCAATACCCTGCATTTTATTGACCTTCCCGGCACATACTCCCTGACCGCCTATTCCCAGGAAGAACTGGTGGCCAGGAATTTCCTGGCCGAACACACCCCGCACATGGTCGTGGATGTAATCAACGCCGGGGCCCTGGAGCGCAATCTGTACCTGGCCGTGCAAATCCTGGAGCTGGGGATACCCTTGATCCTGGCCTTGAACATGATGGACGAGGTCCGGGCCAAGGGACAGACCATCAACACCGAACTTCTGGCCCGCAAGCTGGGCGGACCGGTGGTTGAAACCGTAGCCAGGCAGGGCTTAGGCAAAAATTTATTAAAACAAAAAATCCTGTCCGCCTCGGAACACGACTTTCAAAAAAAAGAACCGCTGAATATCTCCTACGGACCGGATCTGGACCCGGTAATTCAAAGTATGGTCCAGAAAATTGAACAGCAGGACTTCTTTACTTCAACATTTCCTCCCCGCTGGATAGCCCTCAAGTATCTGGAAGGGGACGAAGAAGTCCGGGCCAAGGGTCTGTCCATAAACAGACAACTTGCCCGGGAATTGGAGGAAGAAGCGGCCAAGGTCGCAGATCACTGCCAGAAGACCTTGAACACCTATCCGGAGGCTATAATCGCTGATTACCGCTATGGTTTCATCTCCTCACTCTTAAAGGATGTCGTTTCCCGGGATACACACCAGGAAAGACTGGAATTCTCGGACCGCCTGGACCAGGTCCTGACGCACAGATTCCTGGGACCGGTCATCATGATTCTCATCCTTTACGGGGTATACAAGGCAACTTTCTGGCTGGGCGAGACCCCCATGGGCTGGCTGGAAGCCTTTTTTGACTGGTTGAAGATCAACTTGAGCGTCGTTCTTCCTGACGGACTTCTGCAGTCCCTGGTCATTTCCGGGATAATCGACGGAGTGGGCGGGGTGCTTGGATTCGTCCCCCTTATCGCGGTCATGTTTTTGTGCATTTCCTTTCTGGAGGACAGCGGATATATGGCCCGGGTGGCGTATATGCTGGACCGGGTATTTCGCATCTTCGGCCTGCACGGCTGTTCGGTCATGCCCTTTATAATCTCCGGAGGCATCGCCGGAGGCTGTGCCGTGCCGGGAATAATGGCCACCCGTACCCTTAGAAGCCGCAAGGAAAAACTGGCCACCATGATTACCGCCCCGTTTATGACCTGTGGGGCCAAACTCCCGGTTTTCCTGCTTCTGGCCGGAGTTTTTTTTCCCAGACACCAGGCCGCGGTGCTCTTTTTAATCAGCCTGGCCGGATGGTTCTTTGCCCTTCTGGTCTCGCGCATCCTGCGCTGGACGGTCATCCGGGGGCCGTCCACACCTTTTGTCATGGAGCTGCCCCCGTACCGCCTGCCGACAACCAGCGGCATCCTTATCCATACCTGGGAGCGGGCCTGGGAATACATAAAAAAGGCGGGAACAGTAATTTTGGCCATATCCATACTTTTATGGGCGGCCATGACCTTCCCCCGCCTGCCGCAGGAAGACGTGCAGCCGTTTGAGAAAAGGATCGCCCAGGTACAGAAGCAGAAAAACGCAAAAGCACTTCCCCCTGATCAGGCCCAGGACAAAATCCAGAAGATAGAAAAGGAGCTGGGGCAGATCAAACTAAAATACTCTGTAGCCGGAAGAATGGGAACCGCGCTGGAGCCGGTTACGGAACTGGCCGGATTCGACTGGAAGTTGAATATCTCTCTTATCGGCGGATTCGCGGCCAAGGAGGTCATCATCTCCACTCTGGGCACGGCCTATTCCCTGGGCCAGACCGCGGAAGAGGGCCAGCCCTCGCTGGCCAAAAAGATAGCCGCGGACCCGCAATGGGATGCCAAGAAAGCAGTCAGCGCCATTCTGTTCATCCTGCTTTACGCCCCGTGCTTCGTCTCCGTCGTGGTCATGGCTAAGGAAGCCGGGTCATGGGGATGGGCCGGATTCAGCATGGTCTTCAACACCGCGGCGGCCTTTTTGGTCGCGGTCGGCGTTTATCAGACATTGATTCTTTTCTAGGCCCTGAAAGGCGGCACCCCGGGCGGAGCCAGACTCCGCCCGGCCGACAAACTCGAACTCCGGGGCTATTTGAGCTCCAGTGAACCCGCGTCTCCGCCGTCATCAAACCACTTGATCTCCACCTCCAGGCTATGCTGTGTCCCTCTTGAACCCTTTTCCTCATCCTCGACCTGAACTTCCAGAACTACATTCGATGGGATGCTCAGGCCTAGTTCTTCCCGACCGTGACTCAGAAGCACCTCTCCACCCGCGACTTTGTCCGCAAGGTGATGCAGAAAACGGCTCACCTCGGTACGGTCCTTGCGCTCCTCGCTTTTAAACAGTCTAACTTCTCTTCCCATTTCCCTTCCTCCTTTAATTACAAAAATTGACGCAATTAAACTGGCAAAGGGCCATTTCCGGATAGAAACTATTTCGGCGTAGCCATTGGGACTTTTAAAGCGACCTGCGTGAGAAAGAATTTCTCAACAGCCAACGAAAAAAACAGCGGCGAATGAGGATCTGTCCCGTCCAGCGACTTATCCTGAAATTCAGGCGCTTATCTTTTCCAAGCCGCCCATGTACGGCCGCAGGGCCTCGGGAACGACCACGCTCCCGTCCTTTTGCTGATAATTCTCCAGAACGGCCACCATGGTCCGGCCCACGGCCAGGCCCGAGCCGTTAAGGACATGTACGAGCTGCTTCTTGCCCCCGCCTTCCGGCTGAAAGCGGATATTGGCCCGTCTGGCCTGAAAGTCCTCGCAATTGGAGCAGGATGATATTTCCCGGTATTTTTCCTGGCCGGGCAGCCAGACCTCGATATCGTACGTTTTGGCCGCGGAAAAACCGATGTCCCCTCCGCATAAAGTGACCACCCGGTACGGCAGATCAAGCCTTTTGAGTATCTCTTCCGCCTGCCTGGTCATTTCCTCCAGCTCGGCATATGAATTCTCCGGGTTGGTAAAGCGGATCATCTCCACCTTGTTGAACTGGTGCTGGCGGATTATGCCCCGGGTATCCTTGCCGTAGGACCCGGCCTCGGACCTAAAACACGGGGTGTGTGCGGTGTATTTTACCGGCAGGTCCTTTCCGCTTAAGACCTCGTTTCTATGAATGTTAATCACCGGGACCTCGGCCGTGGGTATCAGATAGTACTCCCAGCCTTCGAGCCGGAATAGATCATCCTCGAACTTGGGCAGCTGCCCGGTTGCGGTCAGGCTGTCCCGATTGGCGATAAACGGAGGGATCACTTCCGTGTACCCGTGCTCCAGGGTCTGCACGTCCAGCATGAAACTCGTAAGCGCCCGCTCCAAGCGCGCGGCCCAACCCCGGTAAAGGACAAAACGGCTTCCGGCTATCTTGGCCGCGCGCTCAAAATCGAGGCCGTTTAAATCCGGTCCAAGCTCCCAATGCGCCTTGGGAGTAAAATCGAACTCCGGGATCTTTCCAAAGCGCCTTTCCTCGCGGTTGTCATCCTCTGTTGCCCCGTCAGGAACACTTTCATGCGGGATATTGGGAAGGGCCATGATCCAGGCCCGGACATTTTCCTCCACCTCTTTGAGTTCCCGGTCAAATTCCTTGATCCTGGAGGACAGCCGGCCCAATTCCTGTATTAGTTCTGTGGCATCCTCCCCGGCCTTCTTCCTTTTCGCCACTTCGGCCGAGGCCTTGTTCCGCTCCGCCTTCAGGCCCTCAACTTCCTGAACCATGCCGCGGCGTTTTTCATCCAGGATTTTGTACTCAGAGAGGTCCAGATCGGAACGGCGCTTGGCCAGGGCGGCCTCAATTTCAGGAATATTATTCCGGATAAAACGTATATCAAGCATAATTTTAGACTCCTGCAAAGTTAAACACAAAAAATAAAAATTTCGAACAAATATACATTGTGCCGGCACAGCATTTTGCTTTCCTCCAGGCCAGCGAGCCTTGAGGGGGCAGGCATCGCCCTTTGGCGGGCGTCAGAAAACCGCAGGCCGGAAGCTTAAACTGGCAAAAAAACTTGGTGAACAGATACGATTCGCTTTGCGTGCCCAAAACTTTATACTTTGTCAAAAAAATATTTTTTTTAATTTGACCCTTGACTCCCCCCAAAAGAGACTTATTCTTTTAAGCGTAGCCGAGTTGTTTGAAGTCATTTTTTAATAAAGTTTTTTTAGCACTCCTCCTTGACGAGTGCTAAACAATGTTTATTTTTTTCAGAAATCAAAAAACAATTCATGGAGGTAAACCTATGAACCTGAGTCCCTTGCACGATCGTGTACTGGTCAAAAGACTTGAAGAGGAAGAAGTAACCAAAGGCGGAATCATTATTCCTGATTCGGCCAAGGAAAAACCAATCAAGGGTGAAATTGTAGCAGCCGGTCCCGGGAAAACCACGGACGACGGCAAGACTGTTCCCATGAGCGTTAAAACCGGAGACAACGTCCTTTTCAACAAGTACGCCGGCACGGAAATCAAGATTGACGGCGTGGAATATCTTGTTATGCGCGAAGACGACATCCTCGCCACAATCAACTAATCTTGCCTTTTAAAAATCATTACAGACAGAACATAACGCATTTTCAAGGAGGTTGAATAATGTCTGCCAAAGAAATCAAATTTGATGTAAAAGCCCGCGAGCTCTTGAAGCTGGGCATCGACCAGCTTGCCGAAGCCGTAAAAGTCACCCTCGGCCCCAAGGGTCGTAATGTTGTTATAGAAAAATCTTTCGGTTCCCCGACCATCACCAAGGACGGTGTTACGGTTGCCAAAGAAATCGAACTCGAAGACAAATTCGAGAACATGGGCGCCCAGATGGTCAAGGAAGTTGCTAGCAAGACCAGCGACATCGCCGGTGACGGCACCACAACTGCTACAGTTCTGGCCCAGGCTATCTTCAAGGAAGGTCTGAAACTGGTTACCGCCGGACGCAATCCCATGTCCATCAAGCGCGGCATCGACAAGGCCGTTGAAGCCATTGTCGCCGAACTGGACAAGGTCACCAACCCCACCCGGGACCAGAAGGAAATCGCTCAGGTCGGTACTATCTCGGCTAACAATGATGCCACCATCGGGAACATCATTGCCGAAGCCATGAATAAAGTGGGCAAGGAAGGCGTAATCACCGTGGAAGAGGCCAAGGGCCTGGAAACCAATCTGGATGTCGTTGAAGGCATGCAGTTTGATCGCGGCTACCTCTCTCCCTATTTCGTCACCGACTCGGAAAAGATGGTCTGCGAAATGGAAGAGCCCATGCTTCTGCTCTGCGAAAAGAAAGTCTCCAATATGAAAGAACTTCTGCCCGTGCTGGAACAGGTAGCCAAAATGAGCAAGCCGCTGATCATCATCGCCGAGGACATTGAGGGCGAGGCTCTGGCTACTCTGGTCGTCAACAAGCTGCGTGGCACCCTGCAGGTATCCGCGGTCAAGGCTCCCGGTTTCGGCGAGCGGCGCAAGGCCATGCTCCAGGATATCGCTACCCTTACCGGCGGACAGGTCGTTTCCGAGGACTTGGGAACAAAACTGGAAAATCTGACTGTTAATGAACTCGGGTCGGCCAAGCGTGTAACCATTGACAAGGAAAACACCACGATCGTCAGCGGCGCCGGAAAATCCGAGGACATCAAGGCCCGCGTCAAGCAGATCCGCGCCGAGATCGACGAGACCACTTCCGACTACGATCGGGAAAAGCTGCAGGAACGCCTGGCCAAGCTGGTCGGCGGAGTTGCGGTTATCAACGTCGGAGCGGCCACTGAAACCGAAATGAAGGAAAAGAAGGCCCGGGTTGAGGACGCCCTGAACGCCACCCGTGCCGCAGTGGAAGAAGGCATTGTCGCCGGCGGCGGAGTGACCCTGATCCATTGCCTGAACGCTCTGGAGAAAGTCAAGGCTGCTGACGATGACGAAACCTCCGGTGTGGAAGTTGTTCGCGCAGCTATTCGTGAGCCTCTGCGCCAGATCGCCGAAAATGCCGGATTTGAAGGCTCTCTGGTTATCGAGAAGATCAGGGAAGCAAACAAGAAGAACTACGGCTTTAACGCGGCCACAGGCGAATACGAAGACCTGGTCAAGGCCGGAGTCATTGATCCGAAAAAGGTTACCCGGATTGCTCTGCAGAACGCGGCATCCGTTTCCGCGCTCCTGTTGACCACGGAAGCGGCCATTGCCGAGAAGCCTGACGACAAGGACGGCGGCGGAATGCCCGGCGGTGCCCCCGGAATGGGCGGCATGGGCGGAATGGGCGGCATGTACTAAGCCTTCTCCCGCGCCGATCAAAAAAGCATCGTATATACATACAAAGCCGGGTCTCGAAAGAGGCCCGGCTTTTTTTGTATTTGGGATAATAACGCTGTGCCCCCGGCATACACAACGGGCAATTTTCACCACGAAGAGCACCAAGAGCACGGAGGAGGATATTTGTTGAACTGTTGCTTCGGGTCTATTGGCTGAACGCGGGTCGGCCCGAATCCACGAACTGGAGCTAAACGGAATGAAAAATTTCCTTCCTTGATTCCCATCGTGTTCTTCTATCCTTCGTGGTCCGAACATACGGGATGCGAACCAGCCGATGAACGGGGGCGATACTCGCGAGTAAGGGCTCGTAGTTACTCCCGCCATGCCGTTATTCCTGCCGAACCCCACTTCGGTGAGCAGGATTATGGCCGAGGTTAACCTTTTTCAAAATACAAAACTTCCCCTCACTGCACTTTGCCATCATGGGTCCGGGTTGCGAAGCCGCGTATTGTCAGCTATACTTATAATGAATCCAAATAAAGACGAGGCAAACCATATGACCACTACAGTGGAAAAAGTGCTCAATGATGCTCTTGCCCTACCTCCAATTGAAAGAGCTGAATTGATTCAGCGCCTCTTCCGGAGTTTCGATGACTCCGAAGGCGGCCACATCGATACTGCCTGGGCGAAAGAGATTGAATCCAGGATCGAAGCATACGACAAAGGATTGCTCACGGCTTCCCCGGCAGAGGACGTCCTGGCCAGAATCAATCAGAGATGAAAATACTCGTCCTCTCATGTGCGGAAGACGAATTCGCTGAAGCCGTTGACTACTACAATGAACAGCGCCCAGGCCTAGGCTTTGAGTTCGCAGCGGAAGTACAACAGACATTCGAGCGAATCAGACACTATCCGCAAGCCTGGCCGGTGTTTTCATGCCAAGCCCGTAGATCCCTTACTGACCGGTTTCCCTTCGGTGTGCTGTACCAAGTTCGCAGCGATTGCATCCTGGTAGGAGCAATAATGCACCTCAAACGCGACCCGACGCGCTGGCAGCAGCGAACAGTTGAAGCCTTCGGTGAACCAAAGGATTGAGCCGAACTAAAAAGGCACCATATATACAAAGCCGGATTTCGAAAGAGGCCCGGCTTTTTTTGTATTTGGGATAATAACGCTGTGCCCCCGGCATACACAACGGGCAATTTTAACCAGGAGGAGCTCGAAGAGCATGAAAAAAATAATCCCCGCTTTCCTTCTATGCATATTTGTTTTCGGGTGTGATTATACTGTTCCGGTGATCAAAGATCCGGGACTCAAGATCGACCGCGATATTGTCGGCCTATGGACAAGGCCCGGGGGAAACGGCGACAAGGAACGCCTTGCGGTACTCCCGTTAAGTGAGCGGGAGTACCTGATTTCTTTTACCGGCCAAGGAGGAGAATCCCTATATGCCCGGGGATGGACATTCAGGCTGGGGAATTTGGAACTCGTGCAGATCGAATGGCTGGGCACATCCGAGGGCGAGCCGCCGGAAACCGACCGGGTGTTCCAATACTGCTCCTGGAACCTGGAAGCGGACACCCTTGAAGTGCGGCTGATCAACCCGGAGGCTGTGGACAAAAACATTAAATCCCGGGAAGCCTTGAAGGCGGCGATAAAAAATGCCCAGGACAGCCCGGACCTGTTCAAAAAGCCGATGCTGTTTGAGAAAAAGACACCATGAATAATTTAAAACTGCTGGTAGACTTGCATAAGGACGGCCATCGCCAAGGTCCGGGCGGAGACGCGGAGACCGAATTAGCCCTCGACATAGCCTTGCCCGACCGCACCGCCCCGCTCAAGATCGCCGACATCGGATGCGGTACCGGCGCATCCACCCTCGTGCTTGCCCGGCTTTTGAATGCCCGAATCACGGCTGTGGACTTCATTCAGGACTTCTTGACCATTTTGAATGAACGGGCAGAAAACGCCGGGATTGCGGACCGGATAAAAACGCTTGCATGCTCCATGGACGATCTGCCTTTCGCCGACGAAGAATTGGATGTCATCTGGTCCGAGGGGGCAATCTACAATATTGGCTTTAAAAAGGGCGCAGCTGAATGGCGGCGCTTTCTGAAACCGGGGGGCCTTCTGGTCGCCTCCGAGATCACCTGGCTTACAAACTCTCGCCCGGCAGCACTCCAGGAGCACTGGGACAGCGAATATCCGGAAATCGATCTGGCTTCAAGCAAAATGAGCGTTCTGGAGAAGCAAGGCTATTCGCCCATTGGGTACTTCGTTTTGCCGCAACACTGCTGGCTGGATGAATACTACCGGCCCATGCAGGCGAGATTCGGTGCTTTTTTGAACCGAAACCAAAACAGCCGGGAAGCACGCGAAATCGTGGCCGCAGAGAGACGGGAAATCGACCTCTACGAGACATACAAAGCTCACTTCGGCTATGGAATGTATATCGCCACGAAAATCACATAAAAACAGCGGACAACCCGCTGAACGACTCGGCGCCCCCAGTTGCGATAACATGCCCCTCTAGATAAATTCACAAAAGTGAAGGAACACCTTAATTGAATCCTTTGGCGAGGACCCACGCCAAACCGGAAACATAAATTAAGCGGCCGGGGAAAATATCGGTTCAGGGTGGGCCGATATCGTATTATCTACTCCATTCAGGATAAAGAACTGACCATTAGGGTCGTGACGGTGGGGCATCGAAAAGATATTTATCGTTAAGGCGGCCTCTTTCCTGAAATATAAGGTCCTCTATCTGATTTCGAGTATTGTAGCGACCGCCTGGCAGACCTCGTCAAGTTCTTCAAGAGATAGTGACTCAATTTTATTCTTGAACCTGTGTTTTGCAACTGCCCGAATCTGATCCACCACGGCCACGGCAGTTCCCCCCTGACAATTAACCGGAACCGTGATTGGCGGGTGTGATTTCGCAGCGGCAGACAGAGGAACCACAACAACAGTCCGGCGAAGCCTGTTTATGGTGTCGTGTGAAAGGACAACACAGGGACGAGTTTTTTTAATCTCGGAACCCTGCGTCGGGTCCAAACTCACCCACCAAATGTCTCCCCGCATGATTGTGGGTTCGGTCATTCCTCGATTCCGTCTTCAAATGCTTGCCACTCGTCGATCTCTTGCTCTAAAGCTGTGTCACGATTGGCTGCCCGGCAAGCAGCTGCCAGCGAGTTATCTCGATCCTTCAATTCCTGTTCCAGTAAACGTGTAACAAGGCGAGATCGCTGACGGGCAGGTACTGCCGCCTGGAATCGATGGGCCACTTCATCTGGTATGGACAATGTAATTCTCATAAATATATGTTATGTTTTATGACTTATGATGTCAAGCGTCTTTTTGAAGCACAACGGCCATGCTCAGGAGCGCATTGTTATCAGCTACCTCATTTTTTGACTCTAACGTGACCTTACTGCGATTGCGGCAGAATTTCCATTTAATATGTTGAAATACTTTCAAATATCGCAACCAAAAAGTGAACACACTAAAAGGGATTTTCGTATTCAATGGTAATTCAGAAATTCCCGTTGCGTCTGCAAGTTCTTTGATATCGGATTCCGTGAAAGGCGGGGGTTCCCCTATGTGTCAGGAAAGATGTCGCTTCGCTCAAAACACTCTTGAGCACCATGAATCAATTGCTGCCTTCATCTTGATAGCTGCTTGACCTCCCGGACAAACATATCTTGTGCCACAAACCGGGCAGATGAACAGAGTGAACGCAAGCCCATAAACAACTACTATACCGATGTAACCCAGCAAATAGACGATGCCCTGCACATACAGGAAGTACATTGGAAAAAGTATAATCCCGAAGAAGCTCGCGTAAGCCAGTGTCAGGAAAGTATTATATCGAGCTTTTGACCGTTTTGCGTTGTTCATTAGTCTGGCAATTTGACTGGAGGGGAGACAAAATCCTCCCACGCAAGGAGCAAGCTTTCCGACATAAGGACATTGCCAATACACACAAACATAACTCATGAATAATGCAACAAACACGAATAATGAGACATAAACAGCAAAAAACACAACGTTGATTTGCCCAAAAAACACAGCAATTGCAATGTACAAGATAATCATCGGAACGGTAAGTATCAAATACAAGAATTTTCGCTTATATGGCTCACATTCGTTCTTCTGCATTTTTCCATCCATCAGCCTGTCATTTCTGAATCGGTGCTCAACGACGGAATTTATCTGCAACCGCGGACGCCGCGGACTGGGCTGAGTGGTCGAATGTCATGTTCGCGCCGCAGGCGCGTCACATGATTTTCGACTAAAGGGCAATCCCGCCGTTCGCTTTAGCGATAAACTTCTTTTCTGTGACCAACTTTTACAATCCATATTGTTAACTCATCGTCCTGTATAGAATAAAGAATTCTATATTTTCCAATTCTATATCGGTATCGTTCCTGTCCAGTAAGTTTTTTACTGCCGGGTTTTCGTGGATCACTTCCCAATTCTTCGATACATTGCAGAATGTTGCTTAAATCTTTGTCTGGAATTGACTTGAAATCTTTCCAGACAGATTTTTTAAAATAAAGTTTATATTCTGCCATCTTTTTTTAGCCTTTTGACCATGTCCTCATAGCTGATTAAAGGCTCATCCTGCCTTTTATCAAATACAGCAAGATCTTCTGCATCTTCAGCTAGAGCTTCTTTAACGGCATCATTAATAATGTCAGACATTGACCGTGATGTTTCTAAGGATTTTATTTTTAAAGCCTGATGAAGCGATGGGTCCAAATATATGGTTGAACGTTTCGACAATGCGGTCATAATTGCACCTCCATAATTTTTGACAGCATGACATCATGGCGTTGTGATGTCAAATTAAAAGCGAACAGGCTGATCAGGGGCGGCGCGCTTTTTGCCGCCCCCTGTTATCGGTCACTGATACGGAACTAATTGCCGTTTACAGCGCTGATTTTCAGGGTAAAAAGGAGGTTCCAAGGGCAAAAAATGGGCTTTTGCGGGACATATTTAATGACATTTGAATGGATTGTGCAGGTCCGACCCCGAAACCTCAGCAGAGCCCAAATTTGTTCTTAGAATCCCCTTTTCAACGCTAAAAAACCCATTGGAAGCAAATATGTCCGGCGCGACTTTACTACGGTCGCGGCCGAAGTGGCATTTAGCATATTGGAATATTTGTAAATATCACAACCCAAAAATGTATACACTGAAAGGTATTTTCGTCTTCATAGATAATTCGAAAATTCCCGTTGCGTCTGCAAGTTCTTTGATATCGGATCCTATGAAGGGCGGGGCATCGAAAAGATGGCTATCGTTAAGGTGACATCTTTCCTGACACATAGGGAGCCTGCTGTTGCCGATCTGGTGGCAAAGATATGTATGTTTACTTTATGAGAGAGCTTCTTAGGCAACTCATATTCTCAGGCAGCGAAGCGTCTCACTTCAAGTTCTGAAGACTCATCCATGGAATCGAAAAGATTTTCAAGCTGTTCCATTACGGCATCTGTCAATTCGTACTCACCACAGGAAATACATTGCTCCACAGGGACATCCTTGACCACAATGATCCGATGATCTTCAAGTTTAAAAGGAAGATCTGTCCGGATACTCTCCATGTTCCCACCACATAATCGGCATTTCATTTAATACGCCTTTTTTTGAAATTGTTAGTCCACTCAGCAGGATGTGGCCTATAGGATGTAATTACTCGTACACTATTCCCATTTGCATCCACACCGAAAAGAATATGAAATATTTCATCATCATATTCTGACCACACTAAATAGCTTGGCAAGTACTTATCCTCAGGGTAAGATTCGATCAGAATATAGCTCTCAACAGATTCCAATATCCAAGAACGACGTATTGATCTCTGTCGAAGTCGCATATTTACCTAATAGGTCCAAAACATATTCCTGGACCTGACACAAGACTGAATGAACTGAAGTGGAAATTGAGGCGATTCCATTAAGTATTAAAATATCCGAAATTCAGCTAAAAGGCAACAACCACTACAGCAACACGCATCATCTTACAACATCAACCTGACAACAGTTCAAGAACCCAGCCTCTTCATGGAATACACCCCTTCTACCCCGCCCACAGGTGTAAATTTCCGCTCATCCTTGGACTTGAGCAGGTGCTTGACCTGATCAAAAACCTCGCCAACAAACTCCTTGGAGCCGATGATTCCAGCATCGGTGAAGTAGCGGGTTCTGTACATGAATCGGTCCACCCGTCGGAGCTTGTATTTCTTCTTCCTCTCCTTGTCTACGATCTTCTGCTCGATCACAGCCCCTTTGCCTGCATCCACAGCGCCTGTCTCGTAGACAAACTCCCGGTACTTGCGGACAATCTCCTTGGGGCTATGCTCATTCCATTCCTTTATGCCGAAGTCCAGGCTTAAGAGTTCACCCTTGTTCCCGGTCTGAATATGGTAGCCAAGAGAACTCCACCTGTAATCCTCAGGACTCTTCACAATCCCCGCTCTAATGGGGTTTAGGTCCACGTAGGCTAATAGGTTGACCAAAGTATGGCCGTCCTGAACGATCATGCTCTTGAAGCGTCCCCCCCAGAAAAAGCCCTGCCTCTTGTGCTTCTTGTTGTAGTACCTGGTAAAATTCTGCTTGATATCTTTCACATAGGCAGCCAAACTACAGAGCCTCTTCTTGACTTCGGCTACCTGCTCGCCCAAAAGCCGAGCCTCATCCCCGTAATAATCATGCCAGCGCTGTACAACCTCTTCGTCTGATATCTCATCCAGGGGATGCATCCGGGCCACCAGGTGAAAATGGTTGCCCATAATTGCAAAACCCAGCACCTCCACAAAATACAGCTTGCTGAACCTCTTTATAAGTTCCAGAAGATAATTCTTGTCTGGATTTTTGATTGGCAGGCCGGGTAGGGCGGTCCTGGACATAACGTGATATACAGTGGGACAATCGCTGCGAATAAACCTGGCTATCCTGGGCATGGCAAACTCCTTTTGGGGCTGTGGTTAAGCGATTGATCTGAAATTTACCCGATATAAGATTATATGTCAAAAGATAGCCTGTCCCCTGTTGCTTTTCT
>JBNJHA010000049.1:0-18106 GCA_051748085.1 Thermodesulfobacteriota bacterium | reverse complement strand
GGTTACGCCATTGATCATCTTGAACTTCTGGGCCGCAAACTGGGTATCTCCTTTAAATATATAAACGGTTATACTTGGGCCGAGCTTCTGGATCTGTTTAAAAAGAAAAAAATAGATCTCTTGCCTTCCTTATGGATTTCCGAAAGCCGCAAACAATACATGCTTTTTACCGAACCCTTTCTCCAGCTTCCTTACGTCCTGGTCACGGAGAACGGCAACACGGCTATTCACAACTTCTCGGACCTGAAAGATAAAACCGTGGCTGTAGCCAAAAGTTACAAGCAGGAAGAGGTTCTGAGCAACAATCATCCGGAAATCAAGCTGCATTTGGTAAAAAACGCTTTGGAAGGGCTGAAGGCGGTAAGCTACGGTCACGCAGATGCTTATATAGGTTATCGGGGAACCGTGGATTACCTTATCGCCACCAGATTTTTTACTGATCTGGAAATCAAGGGCGAAATCGATGTCCCTGAACTTGGCCCTCAGGGCCTTTATATAAGCGTGCAAAAGGACATGAAACCCCTGCAAAGCGCGCTGCAAAAGGCCATGGACAGCGTGGACAACCGGGAAAAGGTTCGCCTGGCCCGGGAATGGATAACAATAAACAAATCTCCATCTCCCTCGCTGGATAAAAAAGAAAAAGAATATCTGAAGAATAATCCTGTTTTGACTGTAGACAACCTCGACGGCTGGCCGCCGTTCAATTTTCGGGAGAACAATATCCCCAAGGGATTCTGTGTTGAATACATGCAGTTATTGGCGAACAAACTGGATGTACGCCTTGATTTTGTTTCCGGACATGCCTGGAATAAATATCTGGACATGCTTAAACATGAAAAGATCGACATCCTGTGCGATGTAGTCGAAACCAAAGACCGCCAAAACTATATACATTTTACTCGACCATATTTCGTTATTTTCACCGGCATTGTCGTCCAAAAAGAAAACAGGCATCTCTCCGATCTGGAATCCCTGGCCGGGAAAAAAGTGGCTGTTCCCAAAGACTTCTATCATGAAGAAATACTTAAAAGAGACTATCCGGATGTAACCGTAGTTACTGAAGAAAACACCCTGAACTGCCTGAAAAGCGTTTCTTCCGGGCAAACCGACGCGGCCCTCGCGGAAAAGCCGGTTTTCGACTATCTCATCAGCAAACATTTCCTGCTCGATCTGAAAAGCATACCTCTTATGGACAACGTGCATTTCGAAAACACCCCGGTTTCCATTGGCGTAAGCAAAGAACAAAAGATTCTGCAAAACATTCTACAGAAGACAATGGATACGGTCACGGAAGAAGAACTTAAAACCTTGAAAAACAAATGGCTGCAGACTGACGATAATGCAGAAAAAAACGCCCTGGAAATGGCATTCTCGGCCGATGAAAGAAGATATCTGGCCGTAAACGAAGAGCTGCAAATGTGCGTCCAGACTCCCAGGTTGCCCATGGAAAATATGGACGGCGAGAAATATTCCGGGATAATAGCCGATATTGTATCGGTTATAAGCAAACGCACGGGAATTCGTTTCACCCCGGTTTCGACTCAGGACTGGAAAGAATGCGTCAGCAAAGTCGAGGCAGGCGAGTGCGATATTGTATCCAGTCTGCCCAAGAATGCTGAGACTGCCGAACACTTCATTTTCAGCAAGCCCTTCTTGCAGTCTGCGCGGGTTATGGTTGCCTTGGAGGACGAGCAATACATCGCGGGAATCAGCTCTCTTCAGGACAAAATGGTGGGCATTGTCCAGGGTGATCCGGTAGAGGAATATATAAAAACCAATTACCCGCAGATCAAAATTGTACACACCAGAAATCCGGAAGAGCTGCTGCGCGAAGTTTCTGAGGGGCATATAGATGTCGCTATCGCCGGCCTTCAGATGGTCAGTTACAAAATTCACGAACACGGTCTTTACAATTTAAAAATTGTTGGCCAGACCCCGTTTAAAAAATTCTTCAGAATGGGGATAAAAAAAGAAAACCCTGAACTCCGTTCCATACTGAACAAGGCGATTGATTCAGTATCCTCATTGGAAACCAACCGCATCATTCAAAATCAATTGGGCGTGGAATATGAGCCGGGCCTGAATTACAGCCTGCTGTGGAAAATCGCGCTTTTTGTCGCAACTGTTTTAGGTGCAATCCTTTTTTGGAACCGTAAATTATTCCGGCTGAATCAAAAAATTGCTCAAGCCCACGAGGAATTGGCCCAAAAAAACCTGGAATTGGAAAGGCTGTCCATAACTGACAAACTTACCGGGACTTACAATCGGTTGCACCTCGAAGAAGTTCTGGAGCACGAATGCGAAAGAAGCAGGCGCTATAATGAACCTCTGTCCCTTATCATGGCCGACATAGATGACTTTAAAGAAGTAAACGATCTACATGGCCATCAGAGGGGAGACGAGGTGCTCCGGGAAGTTGCCGCCAACCTGTGCACAAGTATCCGTAAAACAGATACGGCCGGACGCTGGGGAGGCGAAGAGTTTTTGATAATATGCCCGGAAACCGACCTTACAGGAGCATCAAAGCTGGCAGACAAACTGCAGAAAAGGATAGAAAATCTGACTCTGGAAGAAGTGGACGGAATCACCTGCAGCTTCGGAGTAGTGGAAATCAGAAAAAGAGAGAGCTCAGACAGTCTAATGAGTCGCGCGGATAAACTTTTGTACCAAGCCAAGGATCAGGGAAAAAACAAAGTGATCTGCGACAGTTAATTTAATTCGCAGGTGCTTTTTCGGCCGACAAAAAAGAGTACCTAATAAAAACATTTTACAAAACTCTTATCAGTGATACAAAGAGGCAGACCATCAAAAATTTACAGACACCTGTTTTGAAAAAATCTTCGGATGGAAACTAACTTATTGCAATTGAGTGCGTTATGCCTGAAAAACCGACCTATGAAGAACTGCAGAAAAAAATAGAATATCTGGAAAGCTGGATACAGAAAAACAAAATTTCAGACAGCGTCCCGGATATGCAATTTGAATTTAATCCAGGCCAATCTGCTGATTACCAACCCTTTTACGGAGATGTAACGGAGTTAAACACGCATAGATTGATCCTGGATTCCGTCGGAAAAGAGACACTCAAGATTATAGCCGAGGATGCCATTGATTTGCTGGATACTTCAGTAGCTATTTACGAAGCTAACGGTGACTACGCCTTTGGCATGTTTTCTTCCGGATGGTGCAAACTGATGGATGCCGCTTCCAGGAATCTCTGTCAAACCGGGGACAACCTTGAAGCATTGAACAGCGGCAAATGGCTCTGCCACGAATTTTGCTGGAATGATTCGGCCAGACCGGCAATAGAGTCGGGCAAGAGCACCGATGTTCAGTGCGTGGGCGGAATAAAAATGTACGCCGAGCCGATCTTCGCAGGCGGGCAGGTTGTCGGGGCAATTAACTTTGGATACGGCGACCCGCCGAAAAAAGAAGAAAAAATCCGGGAACTGGCCGGGCTTTTCAAGCTGGACGAGCAGGAACTTCTCCAGGCGGCCCGTTCATATCAGCCCCGTCCCGGATTTCTGATTGATCTGGCCAAGAAAAGACTGGAGCTCTCCGCCAAACTAATTGGACAAATAGTTTCCCGGGCAATGACCGAACAGGAGTTGAAAAAAAACGAAGAAAATCTGCGCATAACATTTAAGGCCATAGGTGACGCGGTCATTGCCACGGATAAGCAAGGCCGGGTTACACGCATGAATCCTGTAGCGGAACGTTTGACCGGCTGGAACTTTCAGGAGGCGCAGGGCAAACCTTTTGCTCAAATTTTCCAAACAGTAAGTTCTTATTCCGGGGAACCATTACCGGACCCGGTAAAAAAAGTCCTGGAAACTGGAAAAATCCAAGGCATGTCCGATCACACAGTCCTGGTCGGAAACGACGGCCAAGAATATCAAATCGCGGATTCGGCTTCACCGATCCGAAACAATGCGCGAGAAATCACCGGGGCGGTCCTGGTTTTCCGGGATGTCACCGATGAATATTTTGCCGGAAGAGTGACCCAGATCCGGCTGAACCTGATTGAATACGCCCCCCATCATTCCCTGGATGAACTCTTGACCAAAGCGCTGGATGAGACATGCGCCTTGATAAACAGCCCCATCGGCTTTTTCCATTTTGTCTGCGAAGACCAGAAAACCCTTGCTTTGCAGCAATGGTCAAGCAAAACATTGCGGGAGTTCTGCAGGGCCGAAGGCAGGGGCAGGCATTACCCGGTGGATCAGGCCGGAGTATGGGTGGACTGCATACGGAAAAGACAGGCGGTCATACATAACGATTACAAAGCATTGGCCCACAAAAAGGGCCTCCCGCAAGGACACGCCCCGATAAGCCGGGAACTGGTTGTCCCTGTATTTCGAGAAGGCAAGATCAAGGCTATTCTCGGGATAGGCAACAAACCTTTTGATTACACGGAAAAAGAAAAGGAAAGAGTCCAATACCTGGCAGACGTTACTTGGGATATTATCAAGCAGAAAAAAACTGAAGAAGAAATACTCCTGAACGAATCCCGACTTAAGGCTTTGGTCAAATTGGGAAAGATGATGTCCAGTCCCACGGAGGAACTCACCGATTTTGCCCTGGAAGAAGGCATACGCCTGACCGGCAGCGATATCGGATATCTGGCCTTCATGAGTGAAGACGAGAGGAAAATCAGCATGTATAGCTGGTCCAAAGCGGCTATGCACAAATGCGGTATTGATAAAAAAGGATATACATGCCCTGTTGAAAAAACCGGATTGTGGGGAGAAGCGGTCCGGCAGAGAAAGCCGATTATCTCCAATAATTATCAGTCTGAAGCACTTAAACGTGGTTATCCCGAAGGACATGTGCACATCACCAGACACATGAATATCCCGGTGTTCGACAAAGATAAAATAGTCGTGGTTGCCGGAGTAGCCAATAAGGAAAGTGAATATAACGATACCGATGTTCGGCAATTGACCCTGCTCATGCAGGGCATGTGGGGAATAATCCAGCGCAAGCGTTCGGAAAAAGCGCTTTTGGAGGCAAAAAACAAGGCTGAAACGGCCAATAAGTCCAAATCTGAATTTCTGGCCAATATGAGCCACGAGATAAGAACCCCCCTGAATGGAATAATGGGCATGCTGCAGCTGGTGCAGACTTCCTCCCTTGATGCGGAGCAAAGCGAATATATTGAAATGGCCCTTAAATCCTCCAATCGATTAAACAGACTTCTCAGCGATATTCTCGATCTCTCCCGCATAGAAGCGGATAAACTTGAGTTGGAACAAAGGGAGTTTCAACTAAAGGAGATAATGCAATCCGTTCGGGATATTTTTAACCACGTTTGTGCAAAGAACAAAAACATCCTGAATATAGACCTTGATGATACGATTCCGGAAATATTGACCGGAGACGATACCCGTCTGATCCAGATTATGTTCAACTTGGTGGGCAATGCCTGCAAATATACCCGGAAAGGTCAGATAAATGTGCATGTCTCCAGATTGTCCGATACCGTACCGAATTCTTGCCGATTGCTGTTTGTCGTGCAGGATACGGGGAAAGGGATCGCGGACAACCAGATTGATCAGGTCATGCAGCCATTCGCGCAGGCCAACGACTCCAATTCCCCCTATGCCAGAAAATTCGAAGGTGCTGGATTGGGTCTCGCTCTGGTAAAAAGGATGCTGCACCTTATGCGGGGAAACATGGCCATAGCCAGCCGGGAAGGTCACGGGACAACTGTATATATGGCTGTTTCTTTTCAAATTCCGGAGAAGTCAGCAGTCCGGGGTGAAAAGGAAAAAAACTTAAAAACCGGGCAGGCATTGGCTGGAAGACGTATTCTTCTGGCGGATGACGACTCTTCCACCCAGGTAATCATCAAAAATCTTTTAAAAAAATCAGGTTGTGAAGTTAAGACGGTCGGCAATGGTCGGGAAGCTGTCTCCGCTTTATCAAAAGAAGATTTTGACTGTATTTTAATGGATATTCAGATGCCTGTACAAGACGGTGTGGAAACCACCAGACAAATCCGGGCTCTTGAGTCCGAAACCGGCAATATACCGATTATAGCTCTGACCGCTTACGCCATGAGCGGAGACAGGGAAAAATTTCTCGCGACGGGGATGGATGATTATATTTCCAAGCCGGTGGACCGGGAGGAACTGGTCCGGGTCCTGGAAAAAAATATTACCGGACAGCTTCCGTCCTGAATTGATGCGCCCACATGCAATTACTGAATTCCGGACGGACCTGGATCCGATAAAACGACTCTATTGGCGAATAACTTTCCACGATAATAGCCCCCGGAAGCCTCTTGCCCGTCCTGCCCCTGTCGTGCGAGCAACGGAAGCGGCCGGTTATACCTTCTTCTCACTTTGGTCGTGCCCATCCGCGAGTACTCTTCAATATTTTCCTCAATCCGCCGGTCCTGGACTGAATATCTCATTCACAACGGGACACGGCCCCTTTTTAAAACATTTTATTCAATATTTTCGGCAAACTATGCAAGTCCGACCTCAGCAACCACTAAAAGTTTTCCATTATCGCCAGCAAATCCAACCCGCCGTCTAAACCACGCGGCAGGTTATATAGTGGATCTTGATCTCGTCCGCATATTCCTCGTTCTCCGGGAGATAGGGCTGCGGATCGCTAACCTCCAGGACCTCCCATTTTCCGCTGCGTGCAACTTCATCCAGGGTTGCGGAAAAGTTGCGCTCCGCAAAGATATCGTTTCTCTGGGTCAGGACTATGGTCCCGCCCGAACGGACCACGCGACAGAACTCATGCAGCACATCCCGGCTCTCCGGGAGATAGGTAAGGACACCTATACACTCCAGCCCGTCGTAGGCATCGTCTTCAGCCGGCAGGGGCAACTCTTTCATATTCACCTGTTTGAGGGAACGGTAAACCCCGTGGTTCCGGGCGGTATGAAGCGATTTTCGGGACAGGTCCATGCCGTCGAAAACCTTGAACCCAGCTGCGGCCAAAGCCTTGCCGGTCAATCCGGTTCCGCATCCCGCGTCCAGGATGACCGAATCCGGCCCCAGATAGCGGGTCAATATATCCGCCGCCCTCTCCGGGGCCCGGTATTCCCATTCCTCAAGATTGCGGTCATAATCATCCGCCCATTCGTCGTAGTACTTTTCAATCTCGCTGGTGTCCCCAGCTGCCAACCGGCTCAAACCCTGATGGTCCGGCTGCTGCTGCGTACTCATACACACGCCTCCATTTAAAGGTTGAACATATGCAGGCCAAAATCCAGGCCCGCGCTCACCACTCACCGGGATGAACAGGATCCCGGGGCGGGAAAATCAAAGCGTAGAGAACATTGCGCCTAAAAGCAAATCGAAGGTACGGATATAGCCGATGGGAAAAGTCAAGGTCGTTGCTGACTTCCTCCCACCTTCGAAAGACCATGCTCTATTGAGCAGGTAACGTGTTGATTTTTCAAGAAAGAAGTCAAAAGCATAATGCGCAAAGCAAAAAATAATCCGCAGATTTGTGGGTGAATATGCTGCCCGGCAATCGCAGTAAAGCCGGGCCGCATTCCCCTTCGGGAATATTAATGGTTTTTAAATTATGGGCGGGTCAAACGGCTCAAGAGGCTGAATTCAAACAAAGTATTGAAATGCGGTTTGAGATAAATGCAGGCTGGCTCAGGCCGCCTCGGCAGGAGAAATGGGTTAGCGGAAAACTACTTGCACATCCAGTCGATCACCTATCAGGCCGGCAAGCTCATTAAGACGGCTCACGATTTGTGCCCGTTTAGGAAGGAGATCTTCCTCGCGCATGTATGAATAGGTGGCTTCCTTGAACTGCGAGCGCAATTCCGCCTTTTGGTCGCGATCCATTGCCCAGTCCGTCAGGGCCTGAAGGCCGGAGCGTTTGGTCAGATAGCGCATGGAATCGATATCAACCGAAAAATCCAGTTCTTCGGGTTCTGGTATGGTAATGACCACCCTTGTCCCCTCCCGGGTTATCCTGTCCCTGGATAGCTTATTTAAATCCACGCCATAATAGAGCTTGGCTTTTGCAATCAGATAACCTTTCCGGTTGCCCAGGAGCATGCTGTTTTCATGCGACTCCACCACGACCTGGGTCACCACGCGGTCGGTAGTCAGGAAAAACAGCTCTTCGCGCTGCAGGACTTCAAGCGTCTGAGTCTGTACCTGACGCCAGGCAAAGAAACTCTTGGTTACTGAATAGATGCGCGGCCCGACAGCAAACAAAACAATGCCGATAAGTATGAAAACAAAGTAGCGTATTGCCCTCCGGACCTTGATTCTAGCCAAATCAAACTTCCCCATGGCTTGGTTGCCCCTTTTCCCTGCCGCTTAAGATCAGCAGGATGTGATGCGCAGAACCAGGTAAGCAAGCACGATCACAACAAGGGCGATACCGATTATCTTTTTCATGGCCATCCCTTCCTAATATTGCGTTCTTTCAATATATTCTTTGCTAAATACCGGGCTAATCATAATTTAGCCGACAGATGCCGCTTTTAAGTCCGTTTTCTCTTCATTCAAAATAAGACATAGCAAAAACATGTATATTCGACCATAAATAAATCACAGCACCAATGTCCAGTTCCCGGTCGTCCTACGAACGGAAAGAAAAACGGGACGGGCTAATTGTTTATTAAAAACGCCGGAGTTAACGGGGGCAAAGCCTTCGTCCAGGATACATTCGATCGCTTCAAGCATCTGCTTGATTCCAAGGATGATAGGCGATTTAGCAGATTAGGCGGGGTTGATGGGGTTTATTCCATGAAGAGGCTTGGTTCTTGATCAGCAGGGATTCGCAATACGGGTGTCGGATCTAGTCAGGATCAATACAGTTATAACCTGTTCATGAGGTTATTATAGTCTTCATGGCTCCCAATCCAGAACCAGACAACATCCTTGCCTTCTTTGAATGCTATTGCCCTGTAATGATGGCCGATATTTACAGTCCAGACATCTCCTTTCCGGCTGAAATTAAGCGAAGGATGGCTAGGATCGTCCTTGAAAAGATCAAATTTTTTGTCAGCAAGTTTTTGGATGTGCTTTGGGAGCTTATAAAAAAACTTCCAGAAATCGGGGTGTGTAAAGGAATTTAATCCCATTTCACGCAATTTCCGGCTGCATAATCAGATTTTACCCGGTCAAGAATTTCTTGACCGGGGCCGCCTTGCTTAAAGTCATTCTCAATTTCTCTATCCCAGGTTTCCGCTTCCAAATCAGCAAACCATTTGGAAAGTTGGAGTTTTTCCTCCCTGGAAAGAGATAGTATCTCATCTTGAATTTTTTCTATGGTAGCCATGGTTAACCTTCCTGTAATTTACCGATTAAGAGTGGAATATTATTATGTGACAGCCACTCAGGCTACTTTTACATTTACAATATGGCCAAATAGGACATTTGACAACCATACTTTTCCAAGAATCAACCCCTCCCTCCAATTCCTTGCATAACCCCCACAAATTTTAATTTTAGTCGATTCTATGAACTATACGTCTTATATGGCCGTCCGAGGAAGACATTGGATTTTTTGAGGCCCAACCATGCGTTTTTAAAAGAACCAATAACAAATGCAGGTTGAAATCATTAACTGTTGCACTTACTTCTTTAATTCAAGGAAATTGAAAAGCCCCGGACAGAGGACCAGACACCAGACCGAACAAGTCTAACAGGACAAGGGAAAGGAACAAATATGAGTCCGGGATGACCCAATGGTGCTCCAGGGATAAAAAAGGGTACAGATGGGGGACAAATTGTGCGGGGACAAAAAATGGGGTTAAGCTTTTTAGCCTAACCCCTTGAAATCTTTGGTAGCGGGGAGAGGATTTGAACCTCTGACCTTCGGGTTATGAGCCCGACGAGCTACCATACTGCTCCACCCCGCGTCGTGAAGAAGAGAAAATATAAAACATGGCTGCTTCTGTCAATGACTTTTTTCAATTTTAAGCCGGTCACGGAATAAAAATACAAGTACGCCCACGGCCAGAACCGGAAGAACCGCGCAGTAAAAAGGCAGGGAAATTCCGCCGAACTCGGCCAGAACACCCATTATAAGCGGGCCCAGAAAAGTACCCAGGGTCAGGGTGGAAAACCTGAGTCCCATGGCCAGGCCGCGGCGATCGTCTCTGCTGTTTTCCGAAACCATGACCATGGACAGGGGCTGGGAAAGACCGAAGCCAAGACCGAAGACAGCCAGTACAGCAGCCAGGGCCCAGGGCTGATCCAGGAGCGGGAGCACACCCACCGAACCACCGGTGACTACCAGGACGAAGGTAATGACGCCTAAACGGGAAAAGCGGCCCAAAATGCGGCCGACCACAAGCCGGATAAGAGTCATGGATATCGCGAAAACGGATAACATGCCCCCGATATACACCCCGCTCACACCTTTTGATTTAAGCAGAATGGGCAGAAAGGAACTGCGCAGACAAACAGCCAGTATAACCCCCAGGGTAAAGGCCAGGACAATGGCCATACGGGTATCTCTTAGCATCTGCCCGATCTTGGCCAACCTCTTGCCCAAAGATTCGAACGATTTGGTCCCGACTCCGGAACGATCCACGCGCAGTCCAAATACAACCGCCCCGAACAATGACACGCCCACGGCAGCGGCAAAGACCAGATCAAAAGAACCTAGGGAAAGTAGCCATCCCCCGAAAAGCGGTCCAGTAGACTGCCCCACTGCCGCGGCCAGGGTCATGCTGGAAAAGCATTTCTCCCGTTCCTGGACGCTGGACATCCCGGAAATATAGGCCTGAGTACAGACAATGAGCAAAAGAAATCCCAGCCCGCCAACGGTCTGCGCTCCGACCAAACCCCAGGAGCTCGAAGTTATATACAAAAGCAGACTGTAAATAAAATTACATCCGGCGCCGACAACAAGCATTTTCTTAATGGATATCCGGTCCGCGAGGTCCCCGACCACCAGGGCCAGGACCAGGGACAGAGCATTGAAGCTGCCCACCACCAGCCCGACCATGGACTCTCCGGCGCCGATTTCCTGGGCAAAAAGAGGGATTACCGGCAGGACCATTCCATGTCGCAGAAAATGAATGAAATACATTACGAACAGAACGCGCATGATTTATAAAACCAGGTTACAGGTTGTATCCGACAAGTTTAAAAGACAAAATTCACATTTTTGACAACTATTCCGGCAACTGTTCACTGCATTAAAAGGTTCACCGAATTTTTGCGGACATCCGTTGAAAGCCGCAATCGGTCCGGATCTCTGGTTCGGCTGTTTGGAATAATCGATCATGATTATAAGTCAAATCCTCCGGTTGGGATCCAAAAAACGCAACAGGAAAAATGCTTGATCCAAAATTATAATTATGCAAAAGATGAACTATGTTTACATCATGCAAAAAATATTCGGAACGCTGGTATCTTGGCTATGGATTTCAAGGGGCCGTAGTTCTGGGTATAGCCCCGATACTGATTCCCCTTGTCGTGGGCAACGCCCTTGGAGCTGCAGCCGCCGGAACAGTGGTGGCCGCCTTTTACGGCGGTCAATTGACCGCCCCCTTGCTCGGCGCCCTTACAGATAAAAGCGGCAAATATCATCTGGCCTATCTGTCCGGGTATGTTCTGCTGGCCCTTGGCCTTGCCTTCTTCCCGGCCCTGAAATCCTTCTGGTTTTGGACGGCTCTGGCCTTTCTGCAGGGCATGGGTTCGGCAGTGACCAACACGGTCTCCGCCATGTTTATTGTCGAAAACAAACCAAAATCGGAATGGGATGAACGGATTGGCTGGCTGCAGACATTCTACGGCAGTGGACAGGCTTTGGGTCTGGCCGTGGTGGCTTTGCTGCAATTAAGTCCGCAGATCGGCATGATTATAGCCGCCCTGCTTATGATCCCCGGTTTTATTCTGGGCCGGATCGATCTCCCGCCGAATCATGAAAAAAATAAACACAAAAAGTCGGCCGAATTTCAACACGGAACACATCGTCCGGCGCGCGGCGCTTTTTCCATTCTGCACACTTACGAACAGAACCTGCCGCACCGAATGGAAGAAATCAAGCAAATATACAAAAGTCCATTTGCCCTGTATATCCTGGCCTGGTTCTGCATCATGTTCAGCAACTGGGTAATTTACAATCTTTACCCCTTGTTCATGCACGACGTATACGGCATTTCCGCCGGAACATCCTCTCTTTTCTACGCTATCGGAGCCGGAATCGGCATATTCGCCTACGCGCCGTCCGGCACCTTGGGTAAAAAAATAGGCAGCGGCTGGGTGGTCATGATCGGGGGACTGATGTCGGTTGCCGGATTGACCGCGTTGACCGGACTGGCCTTTTATCAGACCGGAATAAATGACTGGCTCGTTCCTCTGTTCTTCTTTCTTCTCCCGGTGGCCTGGTCCCCGCTTATCGTTGCCGGGACGGATTATACGGCCGAACTTTCAACCCTTGCCCAAGGTACAGCTGTGGGCATATTCAATGCCACAACAGCCGTCGCCAGCTTACTCAGCGCTTTTGCCGCCGGTTTGTTAGCCGACATTTTAGGATATAAAAGCCTGCCCGTCGTGGGCTTGGTCCTTGCCCTGGCTGGAGTTGTCTTTCTCTTTTTACTGATCGGAATTCAAAAGGCGCATGAAGAGAACCAAAAAGAATAAAGACAAACCATGATGAACACCACAACAATCAACGGCCCGGCCACTAAAAAACGCCGGGCCTTTTTTCTTCTGCCCGCGCTACTGTCTGCCGCCCTGCTTGTCGGGGCCTGCCTTGACAGCAAGCCGATCAAAATCGGATTCGCAGGCCAGCTGACCGGAAGCGGATCGGACCTCGGGGTCTACGGAAGGAACGGAGCGATGCTCGCCGTAGAAGAAATTAATGAATCCGGGGGAATAAACGGCAGAAAAATAAAACTTATCGTCAAGGATGACCTCGGCACAAGCAAGGGAGCGATCAAAGCGGACAGGGAACTACAACAGGAAAACGTGGCTGCGGTAATCGGACACATGACCAGCTCCCAAAGCAGGGCCGCGCTCGACTTCATCAATGCCCAAAAACTCATCCTTCTGTCCCCGACAACATCCACGCCGCTTCTAAGTGGAAAGGACGATTATTTCTTTCGCATATCCCAGGGAACGGACTCGGCAGCCAAATCCATGGCCCATTTTCTAGTGGAAAAAAAATCCCGGAAAAAGGCGATTACTATCGGATCACAGCAGAACGACGCTTACGTCAATCCATATATCGTGTTCTTTTCCGCCAGATTTTCCAGGCTGGGCGGTATCATTGAAGCGAAAAAAAACTTTCCCGCGAATCAAAAGCAATGGAAAAACCTGATAGAAACAATACATGAACACCCGCAAAGCATGTTGGTTTGCGTGCTCAATTCCAGACAGCTTACAAAACTTCTCCAAAAAATAAACTTAAGCGGTATTGAAAATCAGGTCATTTCAACCGGATGGGCGATGACCAATGAACTTCTTAACGCCGCCGGGAAAACGGCCAACGGTGTCTGGTTCGTGGCCAATACTTTTGGCGATACCGCCGAACGTAATGAATTCGAAACAAACTACAAAAAAAGATTTGGTGACTTCCCCAATTTTGCGGCGATCAGGGCTTATGATGCGGTCCGGGTTCTTCGCACCGCTATAAAAAGGTCCCAAGACGAAAACATCCCGCTCAAAAAGGCACTGGTCAAGACAGAAAATTTTCCCGGCCTATACGGAAAGATATCTCTGAACAGATTCGGAGATGTAAAAGGAAGAAATGCCGTGTTCAAATCTAAAAACGGTACATTTAAAGAAATAACAGTCCTTAACACGCCGGATTTGCGGCTGAATTAAAATCTCATCCATGCCGAAAAAACAAAATACCCTTCCTTTTTATTCCGTAATAACCCGGGGGATTGTTTATTCCTTTCTCCTTCCCTGTCTGCTTGCCATCATTTTGCTCGGCACATTCCAGGCAATCCGGGAAAAAAACTCCACCATCCAGGAATACGAAAAAGCGGCAAAAAGGATAAGCGGACAACTTTCAAACTATCTGCAGAGTTTCAAACCCATCTCCGGTCTGTTGAATTCCCTGCCCGATATCGAAAGTCATTCAAACATACTCAAGACGTTGCGCATGGAATATCCCGAAATTTACCGGGTGTTCATCCTGGACCCGGAACGAAAAATTATAGCCCCCGAATCTAACAACCGCACCGGATACGACCTTTCCGGCAGAATCGATGAAATACCTGCAAAAAGCGAACTTTCCATATCCACCCCGTTCATGAACGAGGAAGGCCAACTTGTCACGCTGATGACCCTGCCGCTTAAAAACGATAATTTTCTTGCTTTGGAAATATTGCTCGAAGCCCTGCATTTCATGCTTCAACCGGAAAGCATCAAGGCCCCGTATTTCATGGTTACTGATGAATACGGCAATATTATTGCCCATTGCGACAAGGAAAAAGTCCGCAGAAGGCAGAACGCAGGGAAATCCAGACTGTTCAATTCCATAAAAAAACAGGACATGGATCTTGGAGGCATTTCGGAGATAGAGGGCAGGCTTTACGTGTATGGTGCAAGCAGAATGCACTCGCCTGAATGGACCATAGTTCTGGCCATTCCTGCCCTGGACATTCTTATTCCTCTGATTGCATCCGTTATGTTCAATTCCCTGGGCATCATCGTACTCGTAGCCCTCAGCAGTTTTTTCATCCGCTGGAGTCTGAAACGTTCAACGGTAAGACCGCTCGAATCCCTTAACCGCAATTTGTCCGGATTTACCCCCGACAACCCGGAGAATTTGCCTCCGGAGCTGAAAGATCAACGCGTTACAGAGATAAAAGAACTCACCGGCATCTTCGACGACATGGTTTCTCAAATCCAGAAACACAGTCAGAGTCTGCGCGAAATAAATCAGGAACAGGCATTGCTTCTGGACAGCATTGACGTTTTGATCTGGTTTCAAAAGGAACCAGGAACATACAAAAGCGTAAATAAGGCCTTCGCTGATTTCTGGGGGCATTCCAAAAATAAATTTCAAAACGCCCCGGCATGCATACAGCTTCCGGAAGAGTATCATAAAATCTGTGCTGAGACGTCAAAACACGCATTCGATAAAAAGACAAGGAGCGAATACGAAATATGGCTGCCGAACAGCTCGGGTGAAAAGCGTCTGCTTGTCATCTCCAAGATTCCGCATGTGGAACCGGATGGAAGCGTCCGGCGCATAATCTGCTACGGAGTGGACATAACCAAACAGTACGAGACATCAAGGGCATTGGATGAAGCCAAACAAAAAGCGGTCATGGCCGAAAAAGTCAAAACCCGCTTTCTGGCTAACATCAGCCATGAGCTGCGCACGCCCCTGCACGGGATAATCGGCGGCGCAGATTACCTGGCCAAGGCGGACGAAGACAAGGAGCGCAACCGTACGTTAGAGGAAATAAAGCATTCCGCCAGACATCTCTTGTCCGTGTTTACAGACATATTGGACATGTCCAACCTGGAGCAGGGCAACCTCAGGATCATTAAAAAGGACTTCGATCTGCACGCGTTCCTGGATTATCTGCGGCAAAAATATGAAGAGCAGGCTGAACATAAAAATCTGCGGCTCAAATGGAAACAACCGGAATGGATCCCCCGCTTTGTGAACTCGGACCCGCTCCGGCTGAGGCAGATATTTCTGAACATCTTGAACAACGCATTCAAATTCACCGAACAGGGTGCGATTGAAGTATCCGTAGACATTTCCCAACCCCGGGATAATCAGGAGTCCTTTATATTCAATTTCAGCGTAGCAGATTCCGGACCCGGGATTGAGGAAAATCTGCACGCACAGATATTCATGCCCTTTACCCAGGTCGATGCTTCAGATACCAGGAAATATGGCGGATCTGGACTGGGGCTGAGCATAAGCAAAAAAATTGCCAACCTGTTAAACGGCGATATTTCCGTTGCAAGCACGCCAGGTCAGGGAAGCAGTTTTACACTCTCCCTCCCCCTCTACCTGGGGGACAAGGTCGAAGCTGAGCCGGATTTCTTCTCGCCACCAAACGGATTGAACATACTTGTAGCCGAAGACTATCCGCTTAATCAAAATTTAATCGAACACGTCCTTAAAAATCTGGGGCACCAAACAACTATGGCCGAAAACGGCCAAAAAGCACTTCAGGCCGTGCGTGAAAAAAAATTTGACCTGATTATCATGGACATACAAATGCCCGAGATGAGCGGAACTCAAGCTCTAAAAGAAATTCGGGGAATGAAAAAACCGATATCCGAAATACCGGTTATTGCCCTGACCGCCCATGCATTACGCGAACATAAGGAAGAATACATTAATCTGGGATTTGACGATTATCTGGCCAAACCACTGGAGACCAAAAAACTTCAAAGGGCTATCAGCCGCATTTTCAGCGCGCAGTCTGCGTGGCTCGAGGAGGAAAAGGACTATACGCCCGCGGAAACTGCACCGACGTCACAAAGGATGACAGTTGAGCACCCGGCACACAAATCCACCGGGGAAAAACAGCAAACTGGACAAGACCATAACTGGTCGGTTAATCTTGATGATGTGGCCCGCGCTCTAGGCGACAAAGATCTGGTCAAAATCCTGGTGGACGGTTTTCTGGACATCGCTCCGAAAAGCCTTGATGAAATGAGCATGGCCCTGGAAAGTGATGATATTCGGGAAGTAGGACGGCTTGCCCACTCCATGAAATCTTCTCTGGCCCAGTTACAGATTACGCAAGGCCGAAAACTCGCTCAAAAATTAGAACAGGCAGCCAGCGAAAAGGATCGGCATGCTACGGTCTTGCTTTGGGAACCATTTCGAACAATGGTCAATTCGATCATAGAGCAGTTAAAAAGTGAACAAAACTCAGTTTAAAATCCTGCTGGTGGAAGACAATGCTCTTGACGCCAGACTGGTGCGCAACATTCTGGAAAACAATCCGGAATTTAATTTCTCCGTGAACCAAGTCACGGATATGTCTACCGCCATCCAGGCTTTGCGGAACAATACCTATGACCTGATCCTGCTTGATCTCTTCCTCCCGGACAGCAACGGCCTGGAAACTATTCAGGCAATACGCTCCACTCCAGACACTCCGCCAATAATTGTCCTTACATCCAGCGATGACAGCGACATACCGGCTCTTGCCGCGGAAGAGGGTACGCAGGATTTTGTCCGCAAAGACAGCCTGAACAAGGACCTGCTGACCAAAACAATAATCTACAGCCTGGAACGGCATAAACTGCAGGTTAATCTGCGGCAGAAAATCTCCGAATCGGAAATGCTTAACCGTAGGCTGGAGACGTTAATAAAAACAGTTCCGGCGACAATCTATGTCCGAAAACCGACTGTCACACCTGAATTTGTATACATAAGCCAGGACGTTAACTCCATTCTGGGATTTCCCGCGAACAAGCTACTAAGTGACCCGAAAATTTGGCTTGAAAATTTTTCCTCCGAATCATTGCCCGATCTTGAGGAAGCCTTTGCCAATTTGCAGGACGGACACAATATAGATTGGGAATACGCCTTTAATCATCCGGAAAAAGGCAAAACCTGGATACAGGATTGCGCCCGTATGGTCTGGGACAAAGACGGAAATCCCGTGGAAATAGTCGGATATATGGCCGACATAACCAAGCGCAAGCAGGACGAAGACAAAATAAGACATCTGGCCATGTACGATCCGCTTACAGACCTGCCGAACCGCAGGCTGTTTTTTGACCGCTTGCAGCTGACAATAGAAAACTGTCATCGAAAAAACACAATTGCGGCTTTGCTGTATATCGACCTGGATGGATTTAAAAATATTAATGACAACTACGGGCACCAGACCGGCGATGACACTCTTTTGGAAACAGTCGAGCGTATCCAGTCGACAATCCGCAAATCGGATACATTAGCCAGACTCGGAGGAGATGAGTTCGCGGTAATCCTGGGGGAAATAAAAAAACAGGAGGATGCACTTTCCGTCGGGCGCAAGCTGATTGAAAAAATCAAAAAACCATTAAAAAGCACCGGAGAAAAGATAGCGCTCGGAGCGAGCATCGGTATAGGATTTACATACGGACAAAGGGAAGATCTGGACAACTTTCTTAAAAAAACCGACCAGGCAATGTACGCGGCAAAAAAGGCAGGCGGCAACCAGATCCAAACAAGCTGA
>JBNJHA010000048.1:1788-18267 GCA_051748085.1 Thermodesulfobacteriota bacterium | reverse complement strand
GGGCTGGGCGAGCATCGCCAGATCAAGATAAACAAAGGCGATACAGTGATCATGTCCTCGCGTTTTATTCCCGGGAACACTAAGGCGATCACCAAGGTGATAAACAACCTGTACCGTATGGGGGCCGAGGTTTTCTACGAAAAAGTGCGGGCGATCCACGCCTCGGGACACGCCCACCGCAATGAATTGAAAATGATGCTCAACACGGTCCGGCCCAAATTTTTTCTGCCCCTGCACGGCGAATTCAGGCATCTTTTAAAGCATTCCCGTCTGGCTGTTGAATGCGGGGTGGCCCCGGAAAGGTCTCTTGTCCTCGAGGACGGGCAACCGGTGACCCTGTCTTCTTCCGGGATACGTTTCGAGGAGGAAGTCAACGCCGAATCAGTCCTGGTTGACGGAAAAGGCGTGGGCGACGTGGGGCAGATAGTTCTAAAGGAAAGGCAGACCCTTGGGGAAGAAGGACTGGTGATTGTTTCCATGGCGATTGATCAAGTCTCCGGCGAACTTGTCTACGGCCCGGAACTGGCATCAAAGGGGTTTATTTTTGAGCAGCAGTTCTCGCATGTCCTGGATGAAGCAAGAAATATCGTTTTGGATGTTTTCGATAATATTCCCCCGAGCGAGCCGAAAAAAATGGAGGACAGAATTCGTTCCGCCTTACGCCGCTTTTTCCGCAAGATACTGGAAAGAGATCCGGTTATATTTCCCCTGATTGTTCTGGTGTAGCTGGTTTTTATCCGGAAACTCAAAAATTCCGGATTTAGCAATATCAGGATGCGCCTGCAAAAAATAAATTTTTGCAGGCAGTGTTAAGTGTTAAATTGAAAGCTGTAAGTAAAATCAAAAAGTTACAGTATCTGTTCGCCAAATTTTTTGGGCTCTTTGACGGAATGCATGGATTTTTGCGAGTTATTCTCCTGATCCTTTTGCTGCCGAACTTTCGTTTCTGTATTTTCCAGGCCCCGCCAAAGGGGGATGCCCGTTCCCTTTCCGGCACCCAAATTTAAATTTGGGTGCCGGATTTTGACGTAATATTAAAGGGCAAGAAAATAAGTGAACCTTTCGTCAGGAACATCAGAAAGGATCACTCGAATAAAATCCCTGCCCAACGTCGAGGAACCATTTTTTGTTATCCGGGGTTCAGCTTAAACCCATTCTCTCGGTTGTCAGATGCTTGCGTCCCATTCCGGAGATAATTTTTCCGATTGACGGCGCCAGGTCATTGTCCCATCCGGCAACCGCTTCCAGCATGTGCATGACGGTTTTTTCTTCTTCCAGATAGGCGCGGACAACTTTGTAAATATCCTGAACTCCGGCCATTTTTTCCAGCCATTTCAACCCCTCGTTATAGACTATTTTGGAAGACAGATAGGCCCCGAGCAGGGCAAATCTGTGTCTGGCCGGAGTCTCGCGGACAAGGCGCCCGGCATATAGGCGGATCAGTTCCGGCGGGCAATAATCTTTTAATTGGGCGCAGAACAGTTCGTCCTGTTCCAGATCGGGGATTTTTTTCTGCAGTTCCCGGCAGATGAGATCTCCGAGAGTGTTTATTTCCTTTGACAGCTGCATGGTGATCTGCGTAAGCGGAACAGTCCTGCCGCGGGTCAGGTATTCACGAAGCAGGATTCTGGCCTCGGAGCGGGTTCTTTTTTCCAGAATCTCCAGGACCTGCTCCACGTATTTTTCCTTTATCTCCATAAATTCCTGGTCATTCAGGATCAATCCGGCCAGTATTTCATACGAGGAAGAGATTACTCCAGCCTTGTTCGCCGACGAACCATGGATTATGAGCACTCCTTTTTCCTGCAGTTTCTGCCGGGCCGTGTTGGAAATAAAGATATTGGCCCCCTCAATAATGGCTCGAGCGCTCGGGCGTTCTTCCCGGCCCAGAAATTTGAACCAGTTTCTGGAATTGATTGTTTCCGGGCGACCGCCGCAGGGAATAAAGACATCGGCTTGGGCCGCATTGTGCAGATTGTCCCTGATCTGGATATTTTCAGGAGTGTCCGCGGACAAAACAAAGGCCTGGTTTCCGCGCAGCAAATCCGGGTTGAAGGCGTTGATGCGCTGGTTGCCGTTAACCAGACGCAGCAGTTCACTCTGATCCAGTCCTTCAGGATCATACGCAGCCCCGTGACCGTCGGTCACGGCGATTATTTCGGCTTTAGAGCCGAATTTTTTGTTTAGTATGCGCATTGCATTTCCGGCTACGTCTCCAGCCGGTCCGCCGGTCATTTTGATTTTAAATGTCTGGGAATAAGGGTCAACACCCAGCGCTTTGAGCACTTCTTCCATGAAGACTATGACTCCCAGGCTGGTTACACCGTATTTTTTATGGTTGATTCCCGCTTTTGCCTTGGAACTCATGAGCGCCGACGGCCATGTGTATTCGCGGATTCTGGCCCGTTCGACGACCCACTCAATATGTTTGGGGGTTATGTTTTCGTCCGGGCCGAGGTAAATGATCTCATGTCTGTTGAGATAATCTACAACGTCGTCCCGCGCAGTCTTGTCTTCGCGGGAAATGATTATATCCAGAAGCGAATCAGCCATGCTTTTGACCGTCAGGTCCGGATCGGCCCCGGGACGCATAAGCAGGACAGCTTTGGATCCACCCTCGGGGATATCCTTGTTTTTGTATTGCTGGGCAAGGGCCAGGGCGGTTACTTCGTCCACAAGACGGTTGCTTTCAACCTTGAAATGTTCTTCGCTTTTTGTCTTGACCAGGCGGACTCCTCCCCTGGACACATCCCGATACCGGACATGGAAACCGAGAAAGCCCGGTCCGTGAAAATAGAAAATGCCAAAGGGGGGTTCATTTTCCGGATAATCGGATAAAATGCCCGGGGACATGCGGAAAGACAGTCCCAGACTGTCGGGCAGGAAATAATTGGTGCGCAGCGTTTTTTTAAACATGTTTAGTGCGCATGAGAATATGTTTTTGTCCACTTCATCGGCCAGCATTTCCAGTCCCTGGCGGAAATTTCCCTCACGCAGCGAGATTATATCCTCGCGGACTTCCTTGCGGGGATCGAAACGGGCCTGAAAGTATGCAATCAGGTCGGAGGCAAGTTGCGGGTTTTTGAGCATTTTTTTATGGATTCTCTCCAGCGTGTAAGCGTAGGCATCTTTTCGCAAAAGTATCTGGTGTGTGAATTCAGCTGCTGCCTGAAGCAGGCAAACCCGCTTGATCGGCCAGTTCATATTGTCCGCGAAGCATTCCAGTTCATCCGGGCAGTACCATTTTATCTGTTTCAGGTCCGGGATGATATTCAGGAGATATTCAGGCTCGTTTTGGCCTTCGTTTTTCATGTTGCAGAAGTATAGACTGACAATCGCGGCTTGATCGCTGTCTTCCGGTTCGAAAAGATCGGCATAGGCGCGGTTGATGGGAATGTCGCGCCGTTTGAAGATCTTGAATATTTCCAGGAGCAGTCCCCTGGCCGGCGGATTGTTCATGGAAATGGTCAGACGGTCTTCCCCCGGATAGACTTCGGCTTCGAAGTCGATGTGGACTCTCTCAGTGCCCTGTATTTTTTTGATTATTTTGAAATGTCGGGCAGCCCGACCGGGTTCAAAACGGTGCACGTAATCGGCAGTGGTGCAGGCCAGAAAATCTTTGAAATCGATTTGTTCCCATTCCTTTATGAGCCCTTCAGAATCCAGATCGTCAATTATTCTTTGCGTGTCCTCCTCGCTCGGTTCATCGATTTTTTGTCCGGTTTCGCTGAAATGAAGCGAGTGCAGGCTAAGATTGCCGTCCTTGCTGGTATAGATGCGGGCTGTCTGAATGGTCTGATCCTTTATCTGTTCAAATATATCCAGGAGATTGTCCGGCCCGGACCCGGGAGAAATGTAGGTGACTTTTGTCCCGCAGGGACTTTTCAGGGCTATCGTCTGATTGGCCGTGGTAACCTGGCCGGAGATTATGGCCATAAGGTGGCGCAGCTGCTCCTGGGGAGGATGGGAGCGGAAGTAGTATTTGTGCATGTTTGAAAAAAACCAGGGTACAATGTCATTCGCCAGTTCGCCCAGGCCCTGCATGACCTGATCCAAAGCCTTGTCAGAATGATGTTGTTCAGTTTGAGACATTTGCGCTCCTTTTTATTTAGCCTCGACAGCTTTTGGGTCATGTTGGAAGTAACTTTGTCCGCCGTATCTGTTCCGCAAAGTTTTTACCAGCAGTGTTTTCGGCCCGCGATTCTCCTGTGCCGGGAATATGCTTGCTCCCGCTGGACCGGCGAGGTATGGGTTAATGAGATGCTGCACGGGCCGGCTGCATTTTCGCGACCCTGTTTATTACGTATCTCCCCGCGCTTCGGTCTTCTTCTCGGAATACATTGGAAAAGAGGACGGCCCGGCAAAAAAACGGCCTGCAAGTGCCGATTTCCGGGCAAGAAGAGGCTAATTGGAATTACACTCTTAATCAAGGAGGCAAACATGCCCTGCTTAAAAATCAAGACCAATCACCGGGTAAGTTCGCAAAACGATTTTATGTCCAAGGCGGCCCAAGCCGTGTGTTCCATCCTGAAAAAGCCTGAACGGGTGATGATGGTTACACTGGAGGACGAGGTCGGGATACTCTTCGCGGGCAATCGCAAACCGGCCGTTTATATGGAGCTTAAGGGAATCGGCCTGGATGACGCCTTGACCGAAAAACTCTCGGCCGAACTATGCGCTCTGGTCGGGGATAATTTGAATATTTCCGGAGATCGGGTATATATCGTGTTTGAAAACGTGCGCGGAAAGATGTGGGGCGTAAACGGGACGACGTTTTAATGTCTTTCAGAAAATCGGCTGCTGTCCATAACGAGGCTTCGTTCCCGCAGACAAAAGTCCTTAAAGGGGCACTTTAAAATCAGATCAAAATATCCAAAAGGTTGCCGGTTTCTTCGTGATAGGCTGCTATGACCTCGGCATTGGAGCGCAGGTAGACTTCGTCCTTGATCATTTGTACGCTTTCCTCGACCATATCCGTATTGCTGCCTTCAACCAGCGTCTTTTGCTGCTCGACCCGTCCCTGTTCGTTTTCACGGGTTTGCAGTTCCTCCACCGCCGGACCGGGGCTGGTATTCTCGCGCACGGCTGCCGGCCTGACTCCCTGACCCTGAGGGCCGGATTCCAGGTCGAGCCTTTTGGAACGGTACTCATTGGTATTGATGTTGGCTACATCGTTCGCGGTCAACTGCTGCGACAGAGACGCCGCGTTGATGGCGCTCACACTGGTTGAATAACTCATGTTTTTAGACCTCCGGGTAAAAGAACAAATCTTTCAATTTGTTTCCGATCAGGTATCTGTTCACCGAATATCTTTCTGTGTGGTGGACAGTTGCCTGATTTATATAATAAGCGCAATTTGTTTTTTTGACAAGAGGCAAATGAAAAGCGGGCGGCCTGGCGCAAATTTACGCAAAAAATCCGGTAAACTTTTAAAAACTTGAGACTGACTGCAAAAAATTATTTTTGCAGGCGCATCAGCAAATACAGCGGGATGAGGTATAATGAATCAACATCTGCACATTGATTGTATTCATGGAATCAGCGGCGATATGTTCATGGCGGCGATGGCGGATTTGGGCCTGGATCTGAAAAAACTGGAAAACATATTCAATAGAGCCGGGCTTGATCTGCGATTGAGCATTCGGCCGGACAAAAGATGCGGCATTGTCGGGCAGCGTTTTCAGGTTGACTGCGAAAGCGAACAGCCCTTGCGCAATCTGGAGGACATACTGAATGTCCTGGACAAGCTTGATTGCGCCCGGCAAATAAGGGAAAAAGCAGCCGCGGCCTTCAGGCGCCTGGCCGAAGTCGAAGCGGCAATACACGGAACCAGTCCGCTTGATGTCCATTTTCATGAAACCGGAGCGGTGGATACGGTGGTGGATATACTTGGCGCTTTCTGGGCGGTGGAAGAGCTCGGGATAAAAGAGGTCAGCGCTTCACCCCTGCCGTGGTGCTCGGGACGGGTGCAATGCGCACATGGCTTGTTGCCGCTTCCAGCTCCGGCAACTGCCATTCTCATGCAGGATAAACCGATCGGTCCGCTGGCGTTTGATTTTGAAGCGGTTACTCCAACCGGAGCGCTTATCATGGATCAGCTGGTGCATGATTTCCGGACGCCGGAGGGCTGCCTGCAAAGGTCCGGGCTCGGATTTGGAAAGATCGACAACGGCTTTAACGGACTGCGCGCCTTTATTTTTGCCGGACGGGAAAGTGACCGGGACTGGATATGGGTCCTGGAATCGAATATTGATCATTTAAGCGGTGAAGAAATCGGCGTGTTCATAGAAGAGCTGCAGGAGGCCGGGGCTCTCGATGCTGTTTACTATCCGGGGGTGATGAAGAAAAACAGACCTGGGGGTATGCTCCAGGTAATCGCACTTTCCGGCGATGTCCGCGCCGTGCGGACGGCTTTTTTCCGCAACAGCCTGACGCTGGGCATCCGGGAGCAGCTGGTTCGCCGGAGAATTCTGCGGCGTGAGCGCGAAGTCAGGCGGACTGTCTGGGGAGAGGTGCAAGGCAAGGCGTTTTATGTCGAGGGACGTAAATTTTGGCGTCCGGAAATGGATGATGTACGCAGAAAAGCGAAAAGGGCGAATGTGTCCGTGGCCGAATTTTTAAACGGTATGAAGGAAGCCTCGCCGGATGGAAGCTCTTAGCGGCAGAGGATGATGCCCGGACGCAGGGAGGGGTGCGAAGAGCGGAAGATTATGTCCATACCCGGATGGGCCGTGCTGATTTTTTCTCCGCGCTCATTTTCCAGCCCGTAATCATTTTTATCGAGCAGCGGGCGCTGCAGGCCAGGGAGCAAAAGTTTGAGATCGATGTCCAGGGGCCAGCGGGCTTTTGCCTGAACCCGCCAGATGCCGGGGCCGATTTTGGCGGTGATTCTGGCGACGATTCCTCGCGATTCCTGGTAGTCGGGATAAATAAATGTCTTGCGCCGGGTGAGGAAAAATCCGGAACTCAAGGGCCGGGTCGCGGTTTTTTGCAGTTCGTCCAGATATTTTCCGGGCCGGAAATCGTCATTCCGGATATCGTTTAAAGCGGTTCTGTAAACATCTGTTACCTGAGCCAGATAGGCGACACTTTTCATGCGCCCTTCTATTTTAAGTGAAGTGATTCTGTTCTTTTTAAACCAGGGCAGATATTTTACGAGACATAGATCCTCGGCCGCCAGCAGGTGGGAAAAATCATCATCCTCTTCAAGAATCCAGGTATCCTTGCCCGGCCGCTGTTTTTCTTCCAGCATCAGACGCGGGCGGTATTCAAATCGGCAGGGATGGGTGCAGCCGCCCAGATTGGCCGAGCGCCGGTTTAAATAGGAGCTCAAAAGGCAGCGTCCGGATATGGCCATGCACATGGCTCCGTGCACGAAGATTTCCATTTCCATGTCTGCAGAATGTCCAAGGCAGTCTTTGATGTCGCGCAGAGTCATTTCCCGGGCCAGGTTTATCCTGCGCACTCCGTTTTCCTGCCAGAAATCAATGGCGGCGCTGTTTGCCGTGTTGGCCTGGGTGCTCAGGTGGATCGGAATCCGGGGACAGATTTTCCGGGCCATGCGCAATATGCCCGGATCGGCGATGATCAGCGCGTCGGGCGGGTTGTCCCGCAGCCTTTCCAGTGTCCGGCGTGCTTCGGAAAGATGTTTTTCTCCGGCGAGGATATTCAAGCAGAAATAGACGGCTGTTCCATGTGCGTGGGCGGTTTTCACGGCCCGGATTACCTGATCCAGATTGGAAAAACCCCTGTTCCGGGAGCGCAGATTAAGATCGGGACCGCCCAGATATACCGCATCCGCGCCGTAGGTCAGGGCTGTTTGCATTTTTTCCGGGTTGCCGGCGGGACAGAGAAGTTCAGGTAATTGACTAGGCATTGGGAACAGGCAGGCCCTGTTCGCGGCGCTGTTTTTTCATGGCCTCGAGCAGGCTGCAGGGTATGTTCAGGTTGCCTTTACCGTACCCCAGGCGGATATATGGCTTGACCGAACCGTGGAAGTCGGAGCCGCCGCTTATCAGCAGATCGAACTCCTCGCAGATTTTTTTGTATCTTTTTATCCGCTCCGGTCCGTGCTCGGAATAATAGACCTCCATGCCGTCCAGGCCGATGCTCTTGAGGCGCTGCAATTCCCGGCGCAAAGTTTTTTCGTCCAGGTTCAGAGAAAAGGGGTGGGCCAGGATTACGGTAGCCTGTTCCCGTTTAAGAAGTTCAATGGCTTTTTCCGGCGTAAGTTTGTCCTTGGGGACATATGCCCGTCCGGTGGGTCCCAGATATTTGTCAAAGGCCTGCTGCATCGTGCCGACAACCTTTTTGTCTATTAAAACCCGGGCCAGATGAGGACGCCCGACGCTGGCTTCTCCGGCCAGATCCCGGACTTCGTCATAGGTAATGTCAATGCCCAGCGATGCCAGTTTGTCGACGATTATCCGGTTCCGATTGTGCCGCTTGTCGCGCAATTCCTTGAGGGCCTTGTTCAAAACCGGAGCATCCGGCTTGACCCACAGTCCGACGATATGCATGGTTCCCGGATAGATGACGCTCAGTTCGCAGCCGGGAATGAGTTCCAGCTGTGTATTCCGGGCCGCCTCCAGGGCTTCGTCCAGCCCGCCGGTCGTATCATGGTCGGTCAGGGCCATGGCTTTGAGTTCGGTTTTTACGGCCAGCTCAACCAGTTCGGTTGGTGTATAGGTGCCGTCAGAGGCAGTGGAATGGGTATGTAGGTCAATTTCCGGCATGATTATTTGTAGCGATAGGTTATGCGCCCGCGGGTAAGGTCGTAAGGCGAAAGTTCGACCTTGACCCGGTCCCCGGGCAGAATGCGTATGTAATATTTGCGCATTTTTCCTGAAATATGGCCCAGAACCTCATGCCCGTTGTCCAGCTTTACCCTGAACATTGCATTCGGCAGAGCCTCTTCGATTATTCCCTCGACTTCAATGGCTTCTTCCTTGGCCATGCGCGCGACTCCTGTTTTTGTAAAAAATTACGGCAAGAATATTGCCTGTTTTGTATTTGTTAACCAAAATTTTTGCGGGCTAAAGTTTTAGGCCTGCAGCAAATTTACGCAAAAATTCCGGTGAACTTTTTTTATTAAATCTGGCTGTCAGGCAGTTACCTGAAAGCGTTTATTTTAGCAAACATAAAATAGAGCTGGTAAGTCAGGGTGTGATCCATGTCAAGCAAGGCGCACCCGGACGCAAGGTATCTCTTTTTGTCTTTTCGGGCAAGGTGAGAGCCGCGAAAAAGCTGCGGGCCGGCCGGGCTTAATCCCGGGCGTTTTCCAGAATGCTGCGGACCCTGTGTCTGTAGGTATGAAATGTTATGATTTCCTGCTGATAACCGCGCATAAGATCGGCTTTCAAAGCCGGATCGTTTTCCAGCCTGCGCACGGTCCTGAGCAGATTTTCGGCACTGGAAAAAGAATGTTCCCGCACGAGTTTGCGGGGGAAGATGTCCAGGCCCCGGGTGTAGTCGGTCAAAAGAAATCCCCCGGCCATCCAGACGTCAAAATGGCGCTGGGTCAATCCCCGGGGCAGAAGCATCCCGGTTATGTTCAATGAATATCTGGACCGGGCATATATCTGCGGCAGTTTACTGTAATAATCGACCGGCGGACGCAGATCCGCCCGGGGAACCAAATGGCTCCAGTCCTGATCGCCGACAATGGTCAAATTGTATTTTTCACTGACGGCCTGCAGAATTTCCCGCCGCCATATCTTGGAAAATTTTTCCGCACCGAATCCGGCTGTTCTGATTCTGTTCCCGGGCCACAGCGGAAGATGCATTTTTTTTTGCCACCAGGAGAAATCAGGTCTTGTACCGCAGGCCAATAAATCTTGCGCTTCATGTTCAAGCCGCGGATCTATTTTCTGCCCGCTGAAGAATTTTTTCTGATCCGGGAAAGCTGAACGTCCGACAAAAAGAAATTCAAAAGACATATCCGGTTTTTGAGCAGCCGGGTTGAATATTTCCGGACAGACAGCAAGGGGAAGATGGAAAACGTTTCGGGCCCCAAGTTCCCGCAATGGTTTGACAAACCAGTGGTCGGTGACGAACAGATTCAGCCCGGTCCACATTCTGGTTTTTAACGCGCTCAGGAGATGGGCCGGATTGTCCACGCACCACACACTTGCCCGGGTGCCCGACTTTTTAAGAAGGGCGATGTTTTCTCCGTAGCTGTCCAGGCCGTGGAAATTAATGCTCAAAAAATGGCGCGGCCTTTTGGACTTCAGTATGTCTGCCAGATCCTGCGCGGTTTTTTTCCGGGGGAGATGCAAAACCCGCATCCCTTCCTGTTTCAGGGCATGTTCGGTTTCGAGGGTGAGCAGGCCGTCCTTTGCGCTGGAAAGGATGACCAGATTGTTTTTGCCGGACTGTGCCGCTGCCTTTGGAGGAAATTTCAGGCTGGCCAGAATATCGGCCCAGAAGGAAGGAAAGAGTCGCAGACCCGGCCTGTAAAGCCATATACGGCAGTCAAGATGCGAGGACAATCTGCGTGGGGCGATCTTGCCGAATCCCGGCGGGATGTTGCGAATCCATTCTTTGTCCATCTGGGAAATAAAATCCGGACATTCCAGATAACAGGCGGTGCTGTTCGCGGCGAGCGCAAGAGTTTTTTCCGGGTTCGGTCCCAGGCCCAGAAACAGATCTCTGTTTCCGTTTTCCTTGAGAAGGGCAAAATGCCGTATATCTCCGGAAACGGTTTTTTTTCGGCCTAATTCATCCAGGACGCAGTTATGGAGTGGAAGCGACATCATATTCTCCGGCTTCGGCCCGGGAAACATCCGTTGGTCGTTTCCCGGATAAAGTTAGATTTAGGCCAAAGCCGGAGTTTTTACAAGCCGGATGTCGGATGGCGGTTATCCGGACTGGGGAAAGTTACTCCAGCAGTAATCTATATGTTCCCGGTCATAGGTCCGGGTGAACAGGCTGACCGCGAAAATAAGCGCAAATGAGACCGGCAGGGCGATGACATTGGGGTCGACCCATTGCAGAAGCCATATCCAGCTTCCCGGTTCCGCTCCGGAAACCAATGTATCCTGGTTGAACAGATATTTGCTCAGACCAATCGCGGCGGCTTCCTTTTCATGGATAAACAAAAGGCAGAACATGGATATAAAAAAACCGCCGAGCATGGAAGTGATTGCTCCGGCCTTGGTGGTTCCTTTCCAATACAGGCCGCAGGTAAATGCCGGAAGGAATGAAGCGGCACAAAGTCCGAAGAAAAAGGCGGTGGCCCTGGCGATGATCGAGGCCGGAAGGAGCCAGGCCCATATCAGGGTGGCCACGATGGTCAGAAAGACCCCCGCTCTGGTGAGTGTTATGGATTTTTGTCTTGATGAAATCCGGAGTCCTTTTTCAAACAAATCACGGCCCAGGGAAGTGCCGCCTACATGATACTGGGAAGACAGCGTGGACATGGCCGCGGCAAACATGGCCACCAGAAAGAGTGCGGCAAACCAGGAGGGCATTATTTTTTCAATGTATACCGGAATTATTTTATCGATATTGCCCTGAGCCATGGCTATGGAGATTTTTTCAAAGTGTTCATAAAATACGGCATTTGACAGGGCGCCGATCACAAACGCGGCCCCGGTCATGAAAAGGATAAATACTCCGCCGAACAGGACCGCCCTGTTCAGGCTCTTGTCCGAAGCGACAGTCATGAATCTGACCGCCAGCTGCGGCTGGGCCAGGACTCCGACCCCCACGCCGTAGACTATGGTTGTATAGATAACCAGCCATAAGGGGGAAGCAAACACGGCTCCCTGTGTCCAGCCGAGCATCCCGCCTTTCTGGAGTTTTTCCGGCATCAGCGGGGCCATGTCGGTCAGCGTCTGATGCGCTTCGAGTATGCCGCCGAGGGCGCTGTATGTATAGACTAACAGAATGAGCATCATGACAAACATGATGCAGCCCTGGAACGCGTCGGTGTACATGACCGCCTTGAGTCCGCCGGTAATGACATACGCGGTCAAGATGAGGGTAACCAATATCAAGACAGTATTGTACGGGATGTGCAGGGAGATTTCTATTATCCGGGAAATGCCGATAAGCACCGCCGCGGAATAAACCGGAATAAAGAGGAAGATGACTATGCCGGCAAAACCCTGCAAAAACCCGGAACGATAGCGCCTGCCGAGGAGTTCGGGAAAAGTCAGGCTTTGCAGGGCTACGCCCATGCGCCGGGTCCTTTTTCCGAAAAAGACCATGGCGATAAATATGCCCAGAAAAATATTGGCAACGGTCAGCCAGAGCAACGGAAAGCCGAACATTCCGGCCGCTCCGCCGAAGCCGATGATGGCCGAGGTGGAAATAAATGTCGCCCCGTAGGAAAAAGCCATGATGAACGGATGCATTTTTCTTCCGGCCACCATGTAGTCCTTGGCCTGTGTGGTTTCTTTCCATCCTTTATAGCCCAGATAGGCGATTATGCCTATATAGACGAGCATTACCAAAATCTTTGTGAGCATTGTCTTTTCCTTTTATCCTTGTTTGCGGCTAATTTCGGGAAGGGTTTTTGGGGTCGAACTTTTCCACGTCCGATGGTCCCTTATTGTTCCAGTTTACAATGCCGTAGACGACGCAAAGAGCGGCCGCGGCAATGCTCAGCCAAAAGGCCAGTGCCGCGCCAATGCTTCCCAGTCCGAGCATGATTCACCTCCATTTTGTTTGTTAATCGAACTCTTTTCGCGTGCTGAATAATTACCTTTTTTCTGTATCTGTTCATCATTTTTGGCTTTTCGACGGAACGCATGGATTATTGCGAGTTATTCTCCTGATCCTTTTGATGCCGAACTTTCGGTTCTGTGTTTTCTAAGCTCCGCCAAAAAAATTCCGTCAAAAGTGCCCGCCCCCTTCGGCCTCGCTGGTTCCAAAGGAAGGCAGTTTTTGTTACCGGCAATGCCAGTTGGTTTGAGAACCTGTTTTTGTGTTCCGTCCCGCGGTCCGTTTTCCCCCTTTTGGCGGGGGCAAGAAAATATGCGAACCTTTCGTCAGGAACATCAGAAAGGATCACTCGAATAAAATCCACACCCAACGTCGAGGAACCCAAAAAATCCGGGGAACTCTTTTCGCGTGCTGCATAATTCCCTGTTTTTTTCTATCGGGTTTGCAGCTGCGTCGTTGCAGACAACTTTTTACCGGCCGCCGGTTTTGTCCATCTCCGGCAGATAACTGCGGGCCAGAGTCAAAATTGCCTTTCTCAGGTCTTCCTTGCTCAAGACGTTTGATTCCAGGGCCTGATGTATCAGGAAACCTTCGAACAGGGCGGTTACCTGCGCTCCAAGTTTTTGCGTCGAAGCGTAGTCAGCGACAAACGGGGAGAAAAGCCGGGCGAAAAGGCTGCTGGACAGACGGTACCGGCTGTCATTCAATGCCTTTTTTATCCGGTCGTCATCAAAGGAATGGACGGTAAATTCCAGAAAGACTTTATACCAGGTCTTGTCGTCGATCATGTTTTCCAAAAAGGAAATTATTATTTCCGCAACCTCTTCGATGTCCCCTGCTTTTTGCAGTTCCGGATCCCGTTTCGAGCGGTAATGCTTGAGTCTGGCGGCCATGATGTCCAGAAAGAGATCGTTTTTGCTTGTCCAATGCCGGTAAAAATTGCCTTTGGCGTAACCGGCCTGCCCGGTTATTTCAGAGATACTCGTGCTGTAAAAGCCTTTTTGCTCAAAAAGAGAAAAAGCGGCCTGCATGAGTTCCTGTTTTGTCTGTCTGGATTTTTCCTGCTGTTTGCCGGGCATTGCACTGTCCTTTGGTCATTTTGTGACCGCTGGTCAGTTAGTTAGCAAATAGGCAAAAAAGTGTCAAAAGAAAATATCTTTGTAACTTTTCAGTGCATACTTTTTGGTGGTCCGACTTTTAAGATCGGCGGCGGGCAATATTCGGCCGGATATTCTTCACGCACTTCGTTCGATCAGAATGATAATGGAAGGAATGGTAACGGAAAATTAAAGATATTTTTTCAGAGTATTCAAGAGGGTATAGTTGTCTGTCGGCTTGGGAATGAAATCGTCCATGCCCGCTTGAAGAAATGTCTCCCTTGCTTCGCTTGAGACATAAGCCGTCAGGGCTATAACCGGAGTGTCCTTGTGGCCGTTGCCTACGGTTCGGATTTGCCGGGTTGTTTCCATTCCGTCCATGACCGGCATGCGGATATCCATCAGCACGCAATCGAATTCTTCCTGTTCCAGACGGCACAGGCAGTCCCGGCCGTTTTCAGCGATACAGACAGTGAATCCCGCTTTCTGCAGCATGCGCCGGATATACAATTGGGTTGGCTCATCGTCATCGACAAGGAGTATTTTTTTAGTCCACTTTTTGCCGGAACCATCCGAGGCCCACAGTTTTTCTGCTTTCATCTTTTAGCTCCTCGCGGTTGGAATTTGCAAATCTTCGAGCTTTCCGGCCGGTGTAAATTCTGGTCATACCCTGTGCACGCTGATAGCGATGCGGTCGTCGGGGCTGCGCCACGAACTCAAAACCCGGTTTATCCGTCCGGAAAAATGCTCTCCTGCCTGAATCAGAGGGGAAATGGCCCGACTGAGTTCCAAAGGCAGGTCTCCGATTTTCATATCGGCTGTATAGGCGGATATTTTTTGCGGTTCTTCATAGTTGTCCGGAATCAAACGGATCGGCTCCCCGGGCTGAATAAGGCCGGAGTCCCAGGCCTGTTTGATGTCCACGCGTTCTTTCCCGCCGCTGGTGTCCTGAATGGAAGTGCAGAAGAATTCGGATTTGCGTATCTGCTCCCCCGCCTTTGTCTCCCGGTCCCGGATCGGGGCATCCAGGAACAGATGATCAATAATCGTTCCGTTTTTCCGGATGTCCTCCGAATTGAGTATTGTCGAGGCCCAGAGGGTTTCCCGCTTCTCGCGCGGGACGATTTCCTGAAACAGTTTTTTCAGCCGCGGACAATTGTGACATGGGCAGTTTATAATATGCAGCGCGGCCAGATGCCAGGCCCCCGCATTTATATACGCCAGCATGTTCGCCAGCCTGACTATCGCCTTGGGGTTGAGCAGAAAAAAATCTTCATCTTGAGGAAAAAACAGGGCGGCGCTGAGCTTAATGTCCAGTTCGGCAAGATAGATTTCCTGCGAAAAATCCGGTTGTCTACCGTTCGGACTTGTTTCTGCGAGGCGAGGTCCGCTCGCGGAGGCGCGGACATGGAGATTGTAGCCATGGGTGTCAATATTTATTTCGCGTACATGCGGATAGGCGTTTGATGTTTCAAAATCAAAGCATTCACAGGGCGTGTTCAAATAAATCATTATACGACCTTCGGGATGTTTTCTAATCGGGGTAGTTCTCGGACATCATTATTATTTTTTCGCAGGCCATATCCCTCAGCCATTGCGGCTTGAGTACCGCGCTGTCCTCGGCCCATTGAAAGGACCACCACATAACCTCCCGGGGTTCGGGCACAGTGACTGAATAATGTATGGACCCGTCCTGATTATGTTCAATCTTTTGAGTCGGATGGCGGTATTCTTCACAAATATAGGGGGCCGCCCGGGAAGAGAACCAGAGGAGGACATCTTCCGGTTGTTGTCCGGCATAAATTCCAAAGGAATAACGATGGTGAACGTCGAAGTCATAGTCCCGGTAGCTGGAAAAAGACAGTCCGGTGGGTTTGACCGCTTTTATCCTGCAAAGCTTGAAGCAGCGGATATCCTGCCGGTCCCAGGCATAGGCGTCCAGATACGGGCTGCCGCAATACATGTATATTTGATACGGATTGATTTCGTAATCGTCCGGGTCCATTCCGGGCTTGGCGTAAGTGATTATGATCCGCTTTTTTTCCTGCAATGCCCGGCACACGGACTTGAGTATATTCGCCTGACAGCCGTAGCCGTCGACAATCTTGGGCAGTCGCAGTGAATTGCGTAAAAAATGGGGAGGCTCTCCGTTCGAATTGTTCAGTATTTTCATGGCGGCCGCACGGGATTGGCGCAGAATGTATGAATCCTTTATTTCTCCCAGCTGCACCAGGCACAGGACCAGGGCTATCTGTTCGCTGGCCGTAAGCGTCCGCCCGATATCCCTGGGATGATTGACCAGGACATATTTATTCTGATCGCGTTCGAAAACGGTTTCAAACCCGAGCAGCTTCAACTCTTTAAGATCGCGGTGCAATTGGCTTTTACTGACCTTGAGGGTTTTGATCAAATTTTTGGGGGATGCGTTGTCCCCCTGTTCGATCATTTGCGCCAGGTTATAAAGGCGTTGCAAGCGAATTTTTTTCTTTTCGGTCATGCTACCGTCCAATCTTCTTAAGCGGTCTTCTAACGAAAAAAGTACTGGTTCAGTATTTGTCCAACAAATTCTTTGCGTAAATAAATTTCACAAAGGCAATCTTTTTTTGCATAATTTGCAGCCGGACAGGCAAGAACTTTTTTGCGGGCAATCCCAAGGGGGTGATATTGAAGTGAGAAAATCAGCGGATAAGAAAAATTCTTTTATAATTTCATC
>JBNJHA010000048.1:0-1688 GCA_051748085.1 Thermodesulfobacteriota bacterium | reverse complement strand
GGACCGTAGATGTGCGAGTCTACTTTGGTGTTGCCGAGTCCGGCATTGTATCCGGCGGTGGCGGTCAGGATATTTCCCCGTCTGAGTTTCAGATGCGTGGCCATCATTTTGCACATGGCCCGAATCGGAGCGGCGTAAGTCACCCGTTGGTCAAAGCGCATTAAAAATTTCAGGTCATCCTGGTTAAAAATGCTTCGGTTCTTGAAATTGGCATTTAAAAAGCGGGTATAATTGTCCCGGACCTGGTTTTTGAGCCGGACCAGTTTTTTTTCTTTATCCAGGATCTGCAGGTAGTGATCGGCCCATCTTGCCCTGTCGCCTTTATTCAGCGCGGAAAGCGCCTCGTACAGGACTTCGTCTTCCTCGCTGAAGATGCGGCTGGACCGGCGCAGTTTTCTGATTCTGTCCTGCAATGCGTAGTATTCATCCAGATTTCCGGACAGATGGGCCAGCTTTAAATCGCTTTGCGCCAGATTGTTGTCGTCGGCGCAAACCAAGCCGTATCCTTTGGCGGTCGGGGATATGAACTGGCAGACTCCGACCGCGAAGGCCCAGGATACAGCGAATTCGTAAAAAAGTGATTCAGCCATTATCTGGGCCATGATCCATGCCGGATCCAATGGATACACATGCTGGAATTCGGCCGTGCCCTTGCCTATCCAATAGGCGATATTGACGATTCTTTTTTCCAGATCGACTTGCGCCGGTTTTTTTCCCCAAAGAGGCATTTCCCGGCCATCGAAACGGTCATGCATGAATGCGAGTGTCGCCCGGCCCAGCCGATAGATATAGTCCTTGCCTTTTTGTCCATAAACCGGAGGCATGTAGTCAGGAGAAATTATTATCCGCACGCCGGGATCGGCCGGAAAATCGGAAGCCGGCCTTCCGGAAACCGCGAATAACGGAGCAATCGTGCCGAGTACCGCGCCCTTGATGGCAGTTCGTCTATTCACGGTCTTGCCTCCATTTCCTGTGAGTTAGTTTCCATCCGGAAATGGCCCTTTTCCAGTTTACCGGCGGCAATTTTCGTAATTATTTGATTACCTGTTAAGATACGCTCGCTCATAATTACTCAATTTCCTAGTTAAACCGCAAAAAAAATTTCATTTCCGAACCCAAAATCTGATATTTCTAAATCCGGAATTTTTGAATTCCGGATAAGAACCGGCTGCCGCGACTTTTTAAGATCAGGCAAAGGCCAGATCATGCGGAGCGGTCTTGCCGCTGAAAAATTTGACTACTTTTTCCCGGTCGCCGGAGATTATCTGCAATTCTCCGACTGGAAGGGGATCGGATACCTGGGCGTATATGCGCAAGGCGCGGTCCACGAATTCGGAAAGCAGGAAGCAGGCCTGTATGGGCAGCGGTTTGCTTAAACCGGGCCAGGTCACGGCAACGGTAATGGTGTGTTCCTGGGTTTTGCTTCGGGTTACCAGATTGCCGGTGTTTATCAGCGCAGCCCGGATTTTGTTCGGAGGTTTGGCGCTCAAATAGGCCAATTGGCGAAGAAATAGGGCGATCGGAGCCAGATAGTAATGCGGGTCCAGCTTAAAGGCAATGGATTTCCCCGGGATGTTCAGAAGTGAGTTTTCCCGGGCATAGCCCCGACCCAGGCCGCTTTGCAGATCTCTTAGTACTTCGTCCCATTGCTGCATGTTTCACCCGCCTTTTATGGGATTGGCTTTGTT
>JBNJHA010000047.1:0-18310 GCA_051748085.1 Thermodesulfobacteriota bacterium | reverse complement strand
TGTATTTGCGCAGCAATGTCAGCCCCCAGCCACTTTCCGGACAGGATCCCGGCCGGCAAATCGGTTGACGCACTTTTTCAAATTCCAATCCGAAGCCGGAGCCGGGGTCCTTAATCTTCAGCAACAGCGTCTTTTTTTCCCGTGTTATGCTGAAAATGATTTTTTTATTCTCGTCATTGTCCGCGCCGTGTACAACGGCATTATTCAGGGCTTCACGCATTATTAAAGTCATCCGGAACAAATGCCCGTGCAGCTTTTGTCCCTCCATCCATTCCTGAACGCTCTTGACCGCATGGTCGACATTTTCCAGTCGGGCGGAAAAATCAAAACGCAATCCCTGCCGTTCGTGCCTGCACTCAAACATTCAGACATCCGTGCCCAATAAAATTATGTCATCCGTAAACCGGCAGGGTGCAGGGCACATGGCATCAAGTATCTTCTGCAGGGCATTTTTTAACGGCAAATCCGAGGATTGAATACAATTATGCAAAAAATCAGAACGGGCCAGGGACTTCTTGCCGGGTCCGTAGCCGCCACTTTCGAGCAGCCCGTCAGTGTAGAAATAGACGCGGTCGCCGCAGGAGATTTTTCTTTCCAGCCAGGCAAATTCCGTTTTTTCAAACACGCCGAGAATATCACCCGCCCCATCAAGAAATTCCGCCTGTCCATCACCGCTTACCAGCAGAGGAGCGGTATGCCCGGCATTAAAATGCTGGAGACTGCCTTGACTGCGATTTATCAAAGTCACACCGGCTGTCAGGAACTGGCCCTTGTTGAGTATCCTTTTCAATACGGCGTTGACCATGGTCAAAACTTCTTTAACCGGCTGATTTGAAATCAAATTCTCCTCAAAAACAACCTTGAGTGCCGAGGTCAGATAGGCTGTACCGAGACTATGTCCGGAAACATCGGCTATCACATAGGCATATACATCGGGATTGAGCCGGATAACATCCAGAAAATCTCCGCCCGCTTCCAGTACCGGCTTAAAAATAAACTCGAATTTGGCCGGGGACATCGCTGCCGGATCGACAATAAAAGATTCCTGCGTCTGGCGAAGTTCATCCAGAATTTTCATCTGCTCCTGAATGAGTCTTTCCCGGGCGTATTTAAGACTGAGATGGACTCTGACCCGGGCCAGGACTTCGGGCATGGCAAAGGGTTTTCTTATGTAATCCACGCCGCCTGAATTCAGGCCGCGGACTATGCTTTCCGTTTCATCCATCGCGGAAATAAAAATAACCGGTATCACAGAAGTATTGCCGTCGGCCTGCAGTTCTCCGCAGGTGGCATAACCGTCCAGGCCGGGCATCATAATATCCAGAAGAATAAGATCCGGCATATTCTCCCGGGCCAGTTCAAGGGCTTTTTCTCCATTGTCCGCCTCAAGAACCTCATAACCGTTCTGTTCGAGCATCTTGCGCAGAACCTTGCGGTTCATCGGATAGTCATCAACCACGAGTATCAATGATTTCGTGCGCATTCCCATTCGCAACTGTCAGCCCTCCAGGACCTTTTCCACGTCCACGATAGCCACCAGCCCGTTTTTAATGCGCACCACTCCCTGAAAATATGTCCCGCGCACCCCCTTGATATTTGAAGGCGGGGGGGAGACATCCTCTCTTTGAACCGTGTTCACGTCTGCTATTCTGTCCACCAGGAGGCCGACAAATTCCTGCCGGGACTGAACGATAACCACCCGGGAATACGAAGTCATTTCGGTGTTTCCCAGGCCGAGTTTCCTGCCCATGTCGATAATGGTCACAATCCGGCCTCTGAGATTCATGATCCCGAGTACATATTCCGGTGACTGCGGCACATCCGTAAACAAAAGCTCCTTGTTTATTTCCTGGACACGATTAATATCCATACCGCACAGAGCCTTGCCCACGTAAAAACAGGACAATTGCAGCGACCCGCCTTTTTTTTCTTCCGCCATTTTCTTGCTCCATTTATGTGCTTCTTAACCGGAAAATAAAAAAATCCGGATAAGACCTGGTGAAAACAACTGCCGGAAAAAATTCCGCCAGTTGGAGGCTGGATTTTTTATACAACACATATCCCGTTCGGGCATAAAGCGGGCCTGGACCAACAGTCCACGCCCGCACTCCGAATCAGGACAGTTTATATCTTAAAACGGGCAACCAGGCTTTTTAACTTTTCGGCAAGCTGGGAAAGCTCATCCGCGCTCTGGCTGACCTGGGCGCTGCTGTTGGACATTTCACTGGCCGAACTGTTCACGTCGGCTATATCCTGGGCGATTTCCCCGGCCACACTGGAACTCTGAGCAACATTTTCATTTACCTCCTGAATTCCGGAAGATGCCTGTCCGACATTTTCGGCGATATCGCGGGTGGTCGCTGATTGTTCCTCCACCGCAGCGGCAATCGTGCTGATGATTGAATCAATATCGTTTATAACCTGGCTTATTTCTTCAATCTCGGAAACCGTCATTCCCGTTGCATCCTGAATGGCCTGAATTCTTTCCTTGATCTCATCTGTTGCCGACGCTGTCTGCTGGGCCAATTCCTTGATTTCATTGGCCACTACCGCGAATCCCTTGCCGGCCTCACCGGCCCGGGCCGCCTCAATGGTGGCGTTCAGAGCCAGAAGATTGGTCTGCGAGGAAATGGCGGTTATGCTTTCCGTCACCTTGCTTATTTCCGAAGCCGCCTTGCCCAGATCGTTTACCCGGTTTGAAGTTTCCTGCGATTTTTGAACCGCGTCCCCGGTAATATTCTTGGCCTTTTCCGAATTTTCCGCGATTTCGGAAATAGTCGAACTCATTTCCTCCGAGGCGGTCGCCACGGTGGATACGTTGGTCGCGGCCTGTTCCATGGCCGCGGCTACTGAATTCATGTTCGTGGACATTTCCTCTGCCGCGGTAGCGACCGTGTTCGCCTTGGAAGCTGTCCCCTCTGAACGCGAGGACATATCATCGGATATGGAATTGAGCTCCGTGGAAGAAGAAGCCAATGTGTCCACTCCGCTGTTTATCTCCTTAAACATGCTGGCGTTACTTCTGACCATTTCGTTAAGCGCCTGGGCCAGGGTCCCGACCTCGTCCTTCTGATCTATGTCCAATTCGCTGCTGAAATCTCCGTCGGCCATCTTCTTGGCAAAATCAACGCCCTTGAAAATCGGCCTGGTAATGCTCAGCGTCAGCAAAAGCGCGATCGCTCCTCCGAGAAGCAGGGTCAGTACAAGACCGACAGCAAAAACCAGTATCGCGGTATTAACACTGTTCACGTTCCCCTTTCCAACACTGACCGTCCGTTCCATGCCCTTCTGGGCCACGGCCGTGGTCTGATCCAGAAGATTGGCCCCGATTGAGGCTGCCTGCTCGAGTTCCTTCTCGACCCCTGCTTTTACCTCCAGCATGCCCTGCATGGCCGTTTTATATTCATCAAGGGCCTCGTGTATGGCCTGCAGCTGATCAAGATTTTCCTGCAGTCTGGTCGCCTTTTCTATTCGGGCCAGCTTAATGTCGATTTTGTCGAAAATCGGCATGGCCTGTTCGGCGTAGTCATTATTGTTTCGGGCCTCGGCCTTGAAATTGGCCACCCGGATATTATTGGCCATGTCGATTACATCGTTTATCCAATAAATCTTATCCACCCTTTGTCTGATGTCGGATAATCCGGTTTCCCTTTGCAATTGTTCTTTTTGCATCTTTAGAAGCTGGGAAACATTTTGTACGATCAGCCCGGCGGAATCGTCCATTTTTTCATTAAAAACCAATGCTCTATCGGCCAACTTATTAATGCGCTCATTGGATTCGCGATACAGCTTCAATTCCCTGGATATCTCTTCTTCCTGTTTTCTAAGCGAACTCAGGTCGGGATATTTTTCCGCCAGTGCCGCTGCGCTCTGCAGGTGCTTACGGGATTCATCCAGACTCTGTATTCCTTTTTCATAATATCCTTTGTCAAAAGTAAAAATAAATTTGGACAAAGCTATCCTTGCCTCGGCGTAGGACGTCTTGAAATCGTCCATTATCCGTACTTCGGGTATATATTCCTCATTTAATTTCTGAGCCCCATGCTTAATATCCAGCATATACCAGCCATTAAAAACCCCGAGGATCAAAAAAACCAGGATAACGACTCCGAATCCGCCTCCGATCTTTACCGCCAGCTTCACATTCTTCATTCTTAAAACCCTCCCTGAATCAAATCTTAAGCAGCCTTATTTTTTACAAAAGAAACAATGCTCTTGAGCAATTTGTCCTTGTCCAGTTTAATCTGATAATCGTCTATCCCCACCTGTTCGCCTCTGGCCACATCATCTTCTCCGGCCAGCGAGGTCAGGGCCAGTACCGGCAAATCAGCGAAGCGTTCATCGCCCCGAATATGCTCTGTCAATTCAAAACCATCCATATTGGGCATTTCCAAGTCGGTAACCACCAGCCCGATTTCCTTGGGATTACCGGTAAGATACTCCCATGCCTCCACGCCGTCCGCGGCCACGACAACCGCATATCCGTCCTCCTCAATAAATTTTTTGACCTGTCCCCGGAAAAAATCCGAATCCTCAACCAGCAGTATCTTGTTTCCAGATTTGCCGGCCAGGGACTTGTTTACTTCCGGAACCCGTCTGTCTTCAAACCAATGCGGATTCAAAGCCTCCATGAACTCGAAAATGTCAATCATCAATGTGGTCTTTTTGTTGACTATCATGGATCCGGCAATACCGGTCTGCTTAAGGGTGAAATCATCGATATTTACCCCGACTTCTACCGCGTCCACCGGCGGGAAGGCCAAAAGCCCCACCTCATGATCGGCCATGACAAAGACAATAATGACCACCTCGCCTTCCGGCTCCAGATGCCCGACATCGGCCACCTCTTCCAGGGCAAAAACCGGCAGGCTTCCTCCCCGGTATTGGATAACCTTTTTTCCGCCGACTTCCTCGATCTGGTCGGCCTGGATCATTTCCACCCGGGAAACCAAGCTTAACGGAACCGCGCAATATTCTCCAGGCGCATTGTTGAACAGGAAAAGGGAATGAACTTCTTCCTTTCTGGCCTCTTCCTCCTCATCCGCCTCGTCCTCGCGTTCCAAGGCGGCCACGGTGGATAATTTTGCCAGGCGGGCCAATCCGACAATATCCAGAATCAGGGCGACTTTGCCGTCTCCCATTATGGTCGCTCCGGCATAACCCTCACAGGATTTTAAATGCCTTCCCAGGGGCTTGACCACGATTTCCACCGTATCATGCAAAGTATCCACGACCAGTCCATATTTAAACGATCCGGCGGAAACAATGACAATGCTCAGGTCCTTGCCTGTATCCAGGGAATTCGCGCCGGCATATTCTTCCGCTTCGTCCTGACTGTCTATCTCGCCTGTATCCCTGCTTTCGTATGCCTCAATATCCTGCTCATCCGTTTTATTCCGATCTTGTGCCGCGGCCTTGCTCCCCTCCGGCCTTTTTTTCATGCCCAGCACGCTTTTTAATGCCATCAGGGGAATAAGTTCGCCGCGAAGAACAAGAACCTCGGCCTCGCCTACCTTTTCCACCTTTTCCGCGACTTTTTCGGCCGGAATCTGAATAAGCTCGACCACATTCACCTGGGGAACGGCAAAACGATCCTCGCCCATGGATACAAGCAGACTGGGAATAATGGCCAGGGTAAGCGGCAGTTTTATGAGTATTGAAGTACCTCTTCCCAAAGCGGTGTCGATTTCCACCTGACCGCCCAGTCTGTCCAGGTTGCTTTTGACCACATCCATGCCCACTCCGCGGCCAGAAACATCGGAAACCTGCTCGGCAGTAGACAATCCAGGCATGAATATAAGCTGCAGCTTGTCCATTTCGGACATATTCTTCATTTGTTCATCGGAAATAAGCCCCTTTTCCAGGGCCTTGGCGGCTATTTTATCACCGTCCATCCCCTTACCGTCATCGACAATGGCAATATTCACCTGTCCGGCCGCATGATAGGCCTTTAAAGTAATCACGCCCGTCGTTTTTTTGCCTGCCTCCCTGCGTTCCTCAGGCGGTTCGATGCCGTGATCAGCGGAATTGCGCACCAGATGGGTAAGCGGATCGGAAAGACCTTCCAGAATGGTCTTATCCAGCTCAACTTCTTTTCCTTCCATCTTCAGTTCGATTTCCTTGTCCATTTCGCGGGCAATATCCCGGACAACACGGGGGAATTTGTTGAATACGTTGCCTACCGGCTGCATCCGGGTGAGCATGATCGCTTCCTGCAATTCGGAAGTGACCAGATCGATGCGCTGAGCCGAACTTTCAACCGCCCGGTTGTCCTTTACCGAAACCGACTGCATGAGCTGGTTACGGGAAAGCACAAGCTCTCCGGCCAGATTCATCAGATTTTCCAGAAGGCTTACCTGAACCCGCAAGGATTCGGACTGCACGGCCGATGCCCCGGAGGATTCTCCGGCTTTTTCTTTTGCCGCCTTTTTCGATTTGCCTTTGACCGGTTTTTCGGGCTTAGAAATTTCTTTGCTGACTGTTTCGCCGGGCCCGTTCTTTTTTTCCGGCACCTTCTCACTTTCCGGTTCGACCTTTCCGGCATTCGATTCACTGGGCGGCAAATCCGGCGCGGAATCAGACTTGTCAATGCTTTCATCTATGGATTCGCTGGACTGCCCTTGCCCGGCACCGGATTTTTCTTCAGAAACGGCCTCTTTTTCCGCGCTCTTGTCCTCTATGGGCAAAACTCTTTCCTGTTCCATGTCCAGAAAAGTAGTGATGATATCCGGTTCAATGATCGTGGAAAAAAGCATGTACATGGGCAGGATATTACTCGGCTCGTCATCAAGCGAACCCACCGATTGCAGATCGACTTTCACTTCCATTATATTGCCCGTGGACTGCATTTCCTTGATCAGATCCAGCGGTTTTTTGTCCTTGCGCTGCACGTCATGAATCAAGTCAAACTCCAGGAGATAGATATAATTACCTCCCTTGCGGGCCTGATTAAAATCCAGTTCGGAGATAGTCATGACATTCCGCCCGGTCTTATCGGCTATCTCCACCTCCCTGGACACTGAATCCTTTTCATCGTTAGGCAGATTGTTGGAGGTAACGGCGGTCAAAGCCTGAATATGCTCATCAATTTCCATTTCATTGCTTTCAGTGACCTTGTCCACCAGTTCACTCAAACGGTCGAAGGCAAGCAGGACTATATTCACGATATCCGGAGTGGGAGAAAGTTCATAGTTGCGGACCATGTCCAGAACATTCTCAATTTTGTGCGCCAGCTCCTTTATATTGGTCAGCCCCAAAAATCCTGCTCCGCCCTTCATGGAGTGCGCCGCACGAAAAACCTTGTTCACCTGGTCGGAATCAAAATCATCCCCGGCCTGCTCAACCTCGAGCAGATTGGCCTCTATATCCTCCAGATGCTCGCGCGCTTCATCCACATACATGTGCAAGGTTTCATCATCGATCATAATCTACATCCCTGCGGCAAAAAAGGTTTATTGAACAATCGGCCTCCGGATATCCCGGCGGTCCGAATCCCGTAAGAAATCGGAAAAAACAAAAAATGCGCAACCAGATCAGTCAGCCTTTTTCCTTGGGTTGAATGGGAAAATGCTGATCCAGACGCATAGTCGTGAAAAGTTCGTAAACTTCCTTGTCCACATTCAACAATTTAAACTCAATCTGTTTTTTGTGGCAGGAATTAAAAGCGGCAATAAGCACCCCTATACCCATTGAATCCACATACCTGGTCTTCTCCAGGTCCAGGGCCAGCGCGGATGGATCATTCTCCAGGGCTTGTATAAGTTCGGCTTTGATATCCTCAGTGGCCGTGGACACGATATTTTCAGGCATTTCCAGATACACTTCCTCACTCATTGCTAGCCTCCGAGAGTTATGCATGCGTGCCAAACGACGTTCACCTTTGAAATTATTGTCGTCCAGCTTTCGATTTTATACCAATTTACCTGTGCAAACGCTTAACATCAAGCATAATTTCCCGCCTTGCCTCCACTATTTTTATCCGGCGCAACATTTTGCTCTCCTCCGGGAGAGTGAGTCCGGAAGAAAAGCAGATATCTTCCTTCAGCGGACATTAAAAAAAACGGGGTCCTCGAGGTTAGGTATGGATTTTATTCGAGTGATCATTTCTGATGTTCCTGACGAAAGATTCGCATATTTTCCTGCCCTCGCCAAAAGAGGGAATACGGACCGCGGGACGGAACACAAAAACAGGTTCTCAAACCAATTGGCATTGCCGGTAACAAAAACTGTTTCCCCTGGAACCAGCGAGACCGAAGGGGGCAAGCATCCCCCTTTGGCGGGGCTTAGAAAATACAGAACCGAAAGTGCGGCATCAAAAGGATCAGGAGAATAACTCGCAAAAATCCATGCATTCCGTCGAAGAGCCAAAAAACCGCAGTCCGAAAGCAGGAAAATCAAAAAATTTGGCGGACTGAAATTTATTTTCAACCATATTAATTTCTCTCACAATTCGCGGCAAGAGGCAAACATTGCCGCTCTTTGTGAATAAAGTCCGCACATTTTCAGTCAGCAGGCGCAAATAACACCAAGGGTCTGATGGAAAAAATTTGCCATCAAAACCCTTTTTTGCTAATGAAAAAAATCGTAATATCGGTCCAGATCTAAGCTTTTGCCGATTGGTTTTTATTCAAAAATTCTGTAGTCAGATCTTATCCGGAAATTTGAAAATTTCCGGATTTAAAAATATCAGATTTCCAAATCGAAAATGAGATTTGAAGGCGGATCAAATCAAGGGGGGAAAATGCGCTGGAAGGACTTGAGTATAAAATGGAAAATAATGGCCATAATCCTGGCCGGTCCGCTGATTATTTCCCTCATTTCAGCGCTGATGCAGATAAACAAAATAAAGGAAAACGCAACATCATCCATTTTGGGCAAAAGCAGAGCGATCGTAATGATGGCCGAGGCAGTGCGCGAAAATATGGCCGTAAAATTGGAAAAAGGTGTCATGAAGCCTTTTTCCGAGCTCAAAAACCGGGATCAGATCCTGGAGGCGGTGCCCATAGTCACCTCCATGCGCGTGGCCGGCCTTAACGCGGAGAAAGCCGGATACAAATTCCGGGTGCCCAAGGTTTCGCCCCGGAACCCGGAAAACGAACCTACATCAGAGGAAAAAAAGGTCCTCTCCGAATTCAAGAACAGTGATCTGCAGGAAAAAATAATTGTCGGAAAGGATAAGATCCAATACTTCCGTCCAATAAGATTAAGCAAGGAATGTCTTTACTGCCACGGCGATCCGAAAGGAGCAACCGATCCGGTCGGCGGCACAAAGGAAGGCTGGAAAGCCGGCCAGATTCACGGTGCCTTTAAAATAACAAGTTCCCTGCAGGAATCCAACGCGGCCATCCGGGAAGCGACCGTTGGCATCGCGGGCTGGACAATTGCTGTCCTTGCCGTGCTCGGAGTACTCTCGTGGATACTTATCAAAACCAACGTACTGAAACCTATAATGCAGGCGGCTGATCATCTTAAACAGATGGCAAACGGTAATCTCGACCAGAAAATCAACACGGACAAAAACGATGAACTGGGACAAATGCTGAAGGATTTGGCGCAAATGTCCAAAAACTTAAGTCAGATACTTGCTTTGATCAACACCAAGGGCAGCGACATGGTCCAGTCCTCGGAGGATCTCAAAAAAATATCTTCCACCCTTTCGGAAAACTCCGGGGATATGGCCTCGCGTTCGAATACGGTCGCCGCGGCCTCGGAAGAAATGAGCACCAACATGAACTCGGTTGCCGCGGCCATGGAGCAGGCCGCGACCAATGTCTCCACTGTCGCTGCCGCGGCTGAAGAAATGAGCGCCACTATTTCAGAAATATCCGGCAATGCCGATCAGGCCAGACAAATCACGGACAAGGCTGTGAACAGTTCCGAAACGGCCAATGAACGGGTCGCCAAACTGGGAGATGCTGCCCGGGAAATCGGCAAAGTTTCGGAAACCATCACCGCCATTTCCGCGCAGACTAACCTTCTGGCCTTGAATGCGACCATAGAGGCCGCCAGGGCCGGCGAAGCCGGCAAGGGCTTCTCCGTGGTGGCCAATGAAATAAAGGAACTGGCCAATCAAACGGCTCAGGCTACCGAGGAAATAAAGAAACGGGTCCAGCATATCCAGTCCTCGACGAATTCGACATCCGAGGACATCTCCCGGGTTAAGGAAGTTATCCGCGAAGTAAACGAATTCGTGGGGACTATCGCGGCCGCTGTGGAAGAACAGACCACGACCACCCGGGATATCGCCGAAAATGTCAGCCAGGCATCGCAGGGCATCCAGGAAGTAAATGAAAACGTGGCCCAATCCTCTGCAGTAACCGGAGATATAGCCAGGGATGTCGGCAGCGTCAGTCAGACGTCCGAAAACATAAATGAATCCAGCCGACAGGTAGACTCGGCCTCAAAGACTATCTCCGAAATTTCCAGGGAATTGAAATCACTGGTTGAAAAATTCAAAATAGGAAATAATAAGTAACTGGTCCTTATTCAGAGGGCCGTTTCCGGATGGAAGCTAAAAAACAAATGTTAACAGGCACAGATAACACTGATTCAGCCGGCAAAAAACAGACAGGGGCGGATTAATGCAGGATCTATTTATGTCTTTGCAGGAACTGCGCGAAGAAAAAGTCTTGATCGTTGATGATGAGCCGCACAATCGCCTGCTTTTGGATCGAATACTCAAGGGTATGGTCGATTTGGATTACGCGGAAAGCGGTTCTGAATGCCTGCAAAAAGCCAGGAACGGTTTTGATCTGATCCTGTTGGACATTATGATGCCGGATATTAACGGCATCGATGTCTGCAAAAAAATCAAGGAAGATCCTGAAACCCGGCATATCACCATTATCTTCTTATCCGCGCTGCACGACAGTCAGATCAAGGCCCAGGGCATTGAAGCCGGCGGAGTGGATTTTATAAACAAGCCTTTTGACAAAAACGAACTTGTTTCCAGAATAAAGACCCATCTGACTCTCCGCCGTCAGACATGGAAACTGCAAAAATATTCCCGGGAACTTGAAGAACAGGTGGCGGAACGCACCAAAACTCTTGATCGCCATCTGCAATGTGAAAAAATAGCCAATGCGGTTCTCAAGCTTACCCTGAAACCGGATATTTCCTTTAGAGACGCCCTGCGCTTCACTCTGGAGGAATTTATGACTCTGCCCTGGCTTGAATGCAACAGGCAGGGGCATATCTTTTTGATTCAGCCCGGCAAGGATTACATGCAGCTCGAAGCAAGCATCAACATATTGCCGGAAATATCGCAGAAATGTTCAAAAATAAAAAAAGGGCAATGCCTGTGCGGTCAGACATGGGAATCCGGAGAACCGGTATTCATCCCCGAACTGGATAATGAATCGGTAGATATTCTTTCCCCGCCGGCAAAAGGCGGATTTCTGGCCCTGCCGCTCAAAACGGAAACCCAGGATCTCGGAGTTCTTTCCGTGTACACCTGTCCGGGCCTTCATCTGGAGCAAAACGACATCCAGAGTCTGCAGGCGGCTGTCGACGCCCTGGCTACTTTCATCATCCGCACCCGGCAGCAGGAACAGCTGCATAAATCAGAAACCAAATACCAGACAATATTTGAGACCACGGGCAGCGCCACCGTGCTTGTAGATGAAACAACCGGTCTGGTGACTACCGCGAACCATCAATTCGCCAAACTGTACGGCCTGAATAAGGAATTGCTGGAAAACAAAGTGCACTATTTGGATTTCGTGCATCCGGAAGAAAAGGAAATTGTTAAGTACTATTTCCAAAATCGCGGCACTGACCCGGGCATACCCGACGAATATGAATTCCCGTTCATCAACAGCTCCGGCGAAAGACGGCATGTAATATCCAACGTAGCCCGCATTCCGGCCATGCACAGCCGGGTTCTCTCTTTTCTGGACATTACCGAAAAAAAAGAAATTGAACAGGAACTGCAGAAAAAGACTTTTTACAACCCCATAACCGAACTGCCCAACAGATCCCTGTTCAAAAACCGACTGCGCAAGAATCTGAAATCGCGTGACAATGACCACGAAAAAGACGAATATGCCGTTTTTATCCTCGATCTTGACCGCTTCAAACTGATAAATGAAAGCCTGGGCCGGAAATCAGGTAACGAGCTGCTGATGCAGGTCGGAAGACGCCTGGAAAAGATTGTTTCTCCCCGAGAAACCGTCGGCCATTTCCATGCCGATGAATTCGCTTTAATGATCCGCATTGACGACGTTGCCGAGGCCGCTCTTTTTGCAGAAAAAATCAAGGCCGAACTGAACTCGCCTTTTAAAATTCAGGACCAGGACATCTTTATTACCGCCTGCATGGGATTTACTCTTTTGACCCCCTATTCAAGCTCCGAAGCAGTTATCCGGGACGCCGAAATCGCTCTGAACCGGGCCAAAAACACGGGATCCAATTCCTATGTAATGGCCGATCAATTCATGAACCAGGAAGTACGCGAAATACTGGATCTGGAAACCAATCTGCGAAAGGCGGAACAGAATGATGAGTTGCGCCTTTATTATCAGCCCATGATTGATTTAACATCCCGGCAATGCATTGGGTTTGAGGCCTTGATCCGCTGGCAGCGGGAAGACGGGCTCGTCCCGCCGAACAAATTCATACCCCTGGCCGAAGAAACCGAACTAATAATCCCCATGGGACGCTGGATTATGGACCGCGCCTGCAGGGATCTGAACGACCTGCAGGAAATTTCCCGGCAAAAAATCGGAATGCACGTCAATTTCTCCGGCATTCAGCTGAGAAACAAGGATCTCATACCCTCGCTGGAGGAAATACTCAAAAAAACCGCGGTCCGGCCCGAACAGATCATTATCGAACTTACGGAAAGTGTAATCATGGCCAATGCCCAGCAAACCATAGCCATCCTCAACAAGCTCAAATCCATGTCTTTCAAGCTGGCCATAGACGATTTTGGAACCGGATACTCCTCGCTAAGCTATCTACAAAAATTTCCAATAAATACAGTAAAGATAGATCGTTCATTCATTAATAACATCCAGGATCAGGCCGGCCACGCTTTGGTCAAGACTATCGTGGATCTGGCCCGGAATCTTGGTTTACAGACGGTGGCCGAAGGCATAGAAGAGCCCGAGCAGCTTGATCTTCTGCTTGAAATGGGCTGCAAACAGGCGCAGGGTTTTTTCTTCGCCAAGCCCATGCCTGTCGGTGAAGCCCGGGAATATATTAAAAACACACATACGGAGTAGACACATGGCGCAAGCAAAAGTCTTGGTCATTACCGGATATGGAACAAATTGCGAACGGGAGACCGCCTATGCGGCCCGCAAAGCCGGAGCCGATCAGGTCGATATTTGTTTTTTTTCCGACCTTATTTTTGAAAAAACATATCTTCTGGACTATAATTTTCTTATTTTTCCCGGAGGATTTCTGGATGGTGATGAATTGGGAGCGGCTCAGGCCGCGTCCTTGAGATGGCGCTTCAGCAAAACGGAATCCGGACGTCAACTCGCTGAGGATCTTGAAAAATTCGTGCGCAACGGCAATTTAATCCTTGGGATATGCAATGGTTTTCAACTACTGGTCAAACTCGGACTTTTGCCGGCAAGCGAAAACAAATATTTTCAAAAGCAGGTCAGCCTCAGTTATAACGATTCGGCCCGCTTCGAGGATCGCTGGGTACATTTGGGCGTTAATGCGGACTCTCCATGCGTATTCACAACCGGAATAGAGCGCATGTATCTGCCGGTCCGGCATGGTGAAGGCAAGCTTGCCGTGGGCAATACACAAATTTTGTCCGCTCTGGAGCGGGAAAACCTGATTGCCATGCAGTACATCGACCCTGTTTCCGGTCAGCACACACAGGAATATCCGGCTAATCCCAATGGTTCTCCCCTGGGCATAGCCGGACTGACCGATCCGACCGGGCGCATCTTCGGACTCATGCCGCACCCGGAGGCTTACAACCACAGGACGAACCATCCGGGCTGGACAAGGGGCAAATCGGATATTCCGGGCACCGAACTCATCGCGGGCGGCGTCCGGTATCTGCAATCAGCCTGATGTCGCGACACTTGCCCCACCCGGTGGCCGGATCTTTTTCCGCCTCAAAAGACAAACAGCCAAAAAAAGATAAATTATGCCTGCGTCCCCGCGCGAACCAGAGCCTTTTGCCTCCGGCCGGCTGGCATTCGTGGCGCGAAGCAATGAGTGTGGTCATGGATTTGGCCGCAAGAGCGGGTAAAAAGGGCGAAGTCCCGGTGGCCGCGGCAGTACTTGAGCTCTCAACCGGAAAAATTTTAGGTTGGGGTCAAAATTCGGGCATATCCGACTCCGATCCTACCGCGCATGCGGAAATCAATGCCATACGCCAGGCGGCCCGGACAAAAGCCAATTACCGTCTCCCGGGAACCGTGCTGGTGGTCACATTGGAACCGTGCATCATGTGCCTCGGAGCCATGGTCCAGGCCCGGATAAGCGGTCTTGTTTTTGGAGCGTTCGATCCCAAGGCCGGAGCGATCATTTCATGTCTTGACTACATGCGTATGGATTGGCTAAATAACCGTTTCTGGGTGCTTGGCGGCATCCTGCAAAACCAGAGCGCCGCCCTGCTGCAGGGATTTTTCCGGCGCCGCAGAAACGCGGAGAGGTAGCGAAGTCCGGCCGTAACGCGCTCGACTCGAAATCGAGTTAGGGTTTACTCCCTACGTGGGTTCGAATCCCACCCTCTCCGCCACTTTTACTCGTCTCCAGTAAAAAATCAGGGCTCCTCACACAAATCTGTGCAAAGTTTTGTTGCCAAAAACCCGCAAGCAACGCTTGAATAGCTGAATTTGTAGGTTTTTATTAAAAATCCCTGAGTTGCCTGACCCTTGGAACAATCGAAATCGCAACAATATGAAATGTGTTGCACAGATTCTTGAGACGAACCTGTTTTTTATGACCGGGCTGCCTGAATAAGTTACTAATTTACGTCCACATTTCCCGCTGTCATTCTGAGTGAACAAAGTGAACGAAGAATCTCTCGACAAATATTACCCGCTTCCGAAAACATGGCATGGACAAAAAAGCCGTCACGCTGAATTTGAAGGCTTTTATTAAAAATCCCTGAGTTACCTGACCGTTGGGACAATCCAAATCGAAAGAATATGTCATTCGGTGCGGGAGGTATCTTCGGCTTATGGAGTCGATTCCGATCCCGAAGCGAATGGCCAATACCCTTTACGGAATTCTCGTCAAGCGTCTGCTGTCAACCTGGCTGATCTGTCTGTAAATATGCTTCCGCAGAGGCTATTTCCCCGATAATGCGAAGCCTGGAATGGATTTGCTTAAAAACCTCCAATTCCAGCAACTCGGCGTAAATGGAACTTATCCTTCCTGGATAAACATTGAGGTTGTAATGAATTCCGTCATAATTGAAGCCGGTGATCAATTCCGGCAACTCGTTGACGATATACATGGTGAGCATTTCCAATTGTTCGTCATTCAGGCGATTCACTATTGCCCCTAAATTTCGTTTGGTAATCGAAAGAAGCGCATCTCTGAATTGCTGGTTGTTATCAAATTCTTCTTTTATTATTGACAGGTTATGTTGAAAATACTCATCCTGCACGATATCCGTCCATTCCAGAATGACAAGCCTGGAAATCTTATCAGGACTCAGCCTTGATTTGGCTTCATCGCACATCTGATGAATTTCATCTGCCTTCCTGAACGCCTTTTCAATTGCCGGGAAAGGTTTGCTTCGACCTAGAACTTGATTGTTAATATGTTGTATTATATCAACAATTACAATGGACGCATATTCTTTTGCGCATTGCGTGGCCCAGTCCATGTAAGCATAAATATAATCGACAGTGAATGCCTTGTTGTTTATGCTGATGCCAAGATAAGGGTTCCAGTGTTTGGCGTTTATCTGTTGTTCACTTGTATTAAATAGTGATTTGATTATCATTTCTCCCTCCATTTGTTTGTGCCCAGGCAATAATAAAACCGGTTGCACACTAAAATCGGATCAACCGCACAGTCAGCCAACCTCAAAAGAACACACGCCAAAAGTTCTTTTGACTGGTAAATCAGGAATCCCGCGATTGTACATGCGGGCGGTCTCAAAGCTTACCTGCATTGCATATCTTTCTGCCAACTCCGCTGCAGCGGCGTTTACCTCGGGAACATCAAGGAAAATTGCATCATCGGAATTCACATTGGATTTCAGCCCCAGGAACAGCGCTTCGGCCATGGATGGCGTATCCGCGAAAAGTGGTCCAATTTTATACCCGGTGCGACAAGGTCGCATCACACCGTAGCCGCTCAACTTTCCGGCATGAAAAACTCCCAGGGCATGGCCACCCGGCTGCCGTATCCACGACTGTAAGAATTTTGTCCTTTCCGCGGGAAAAAAAGGCCTGTCGTAGGCAAAGACCGTCTCCAGCGGCACGGAAGATAAATTAACAATACCGGCCCCCTCGGGAAAATCGCCCCCGCCTGTACCTTGGTAGCGGACATTCCTATAGGCCAGTTTGAACCCGGATTTTCTGTACTTCTCCTGTTGTTCGACAACACCGTCCAGGCCGATATTACGTCCACCCAGATATTCAAGTCCCGCGTTCCAGATTAAAATCCCATAACCCTGCCCGCGAAATTCAGGGGCAACAATGTAAAAACCCAGAAAGCCAAAGTCCTCATCATACTTTATTACCGATATGCTGGCTATCGGTCTGCCTGAGAGCAGTCCGATCAAAAAACCTTTCGGGTCAGCGGCAAAATAGCAGTCCGCATCATGCAGACCGGGATTCCAACCTTCCTTTGCAGCCCAATCAATGGCCAGGTCAATTTCCTTTCTGACCATAGTCCGTATCGTATAATTCTGCATTCGTCTTCACAAAAAGTTTGTGCCAACCTGGTTGGCAGTTGGTTCCGAACTTCTGGCATTACAGGGCATTCCGGCTGCGAAACAGGGTACGAGTTAGTTCTTATCCGGAAATTCAAAAATTTCCGGATTTAGAAGTATCACGTTTCCAATTCGGAAATAAAATTTTTTCCTGTTTAACAAGGAAATTGAGTAATTATGAGCGAGTGTATCTTAATACATGATCGAATAATTACGAAAATTGACGCCGTTAAACTGGAAAAGGGCCATTTCCGGATGGAAACGAGTTAATGGCAAGTCCAGTTACAGGCTGCCTTTTAGTGTGGAATTACCTCTACGACAGTATTTTCCTTTGAAAACATATTCTTACCTTTCCGCCAGACTATCAAAGCTGCAACGACGATCAACAGGTATGTGTCGTACGGCTGAGCGTCCGGAAAAATCGGATTCATGAGAGAAAAATGGAAGAACGCGGAAAGTAATATGCTGCCGCGTGAATCATTGAACAGCGCCATTGCGATGACGCTTATCGCAAGGCAGCCTGCAAAGAATGCCGTAAAGGACCATTCGCTCTGCTGGGTTCCGCTTAACAGAAATGCTGGCAGATGCCACAGTCCCCATATCCCTCCAAGAATCAGCGCGGCCCAGACTGGAGCGAACTTCCTTTGCAGGAGCGGGAGTGCGAGCCCCCTCCAGCCAAACTCTTCCATCGGGCCCTTGATGGCGGCGAGTGCCAACGCCGCGAGCAAGGCCTGAAAAGACGCAAATATACACGGTTCCGTAAGAAGGTTTCCTTTAAGGGCAGAGCCGCCGATAAAAATCAAAGGAATGCCAACGAGCAAAAAACCATACCAAGCCACGCTGCAGCGCCAGAGCAACGCCCGTCCGAGGAAGCGTCGCAGGCCACTAAACCCGGCGTAGCGGACAACTACACTAAAGGCTGCGATAGCAGGCGCATATACAGCCAGAAAGAAAAGCGGGTGATTGCCGCTGAGTTGGCCGAACATTGCAGCCATTCGTTCTGGAAGAAGTATATACAGCCCAAGGACACCCCAAGCCAATCCAAACGAGATCAATAAAAAGGAGGTAAATGAATGAAAAGGCACTCGGTACAATTTACTAACCGGGATTTCTTTGGACATGTGTTTGTTTCTTCACTGCTAAAGGGCCGCCGCATCAGCGGCAAGGGCAGCTCTCCGCATAGTGTCCGAGCCAACAATATTGTCTCTTCCGGGGTCAGACCTAATCAAGACGTTGAACTGATTGCCGCCATACAGGACTTCAAAACCGCCTTTGAATGCCTTTTTCGGGTCCAAAACGTTGCTGTCTTGGCTTATAATGATATTTTTGAGGGCAAAATAAGGCTTCTAAGCTCCAAAAGCAAACTGTTTTGGAACACCTGCCTGGTGAAATGCTGCCTTGCAGCCCAGCTCTGCTGGATTTCACTGGGTTTATCCTGATATTTAA
>JBNJHA010000046.1:0-19257 GCA_051748085.1 Thermodesulfobacteriota bacterium | reverse complement strand
AAATATTCAAAGAGTTGTCGCACAAAAGATGCCGAAAAAGGTATACTGAACAGATATCCGGAGCGCCTGCAAAAAATAAATTTTTGCAGACAGTGTTAAATTTCACATAAAATCAAACAGTTACAAAATCCAAACTGTGCGTTTAACTCCAGTCTTCGACTTTTTGCTCTTGCGTCTATCCAGGCAGTTACGAAAGCCGGACAAAAGAAGCTAATTGCCGGGCAGATTTCCTACGGCCCGGATTATGGCCTGTTCACTGCCCGCAATGACCTCATCCGGTATGCAGAAGGCAAAACGAACATAGCCCGGGTACCCAAAGCCGCCGCCCGGTACGGCCAGCACGTTTTCAGCCATGAGGGCCTGGACAAGATCCTGGTCGTCACCGGTCGGAGATTTGACAAAGAAATAGAAGCCGCCCTGCGGATCAGCATAGTCCAGACCGGCTTTTTCCAATATGCCGGCCAGCATTTTCTTGCGCCGGGCATAAATGCCGACATCCACACAACTGTCGATGGCCCCAAGCAATATTTTCTGGCCGACCACCGGGGCATTTACAAAGCCAAGGATCCTGTTGGCCAAAACCATTCCGCCAATGAGTTCCCCCGCACCGGGCATTTGCGGATTTATGGCCGCGTATCCGATCCTCTCCCCGGCCAGCCCCAGGCTCTTGGAAAAAGAACTGACAACAACACTGTATTCGTAGCGATCCAGAAGAGAAGGCACTTCCCGGCCCTCAAAGCTCAAAAAACGATAGGGCTCATCCGAAACCAGAAAAATCGGGCGATTGTACTCAGCGCTTTTTGCACGCAATACATCGGCAAGACTGTTTAGTTCATTTTCAGTATAAATTCTTCCGGTTGGATTGTTTGGAGAATTTATGAGCACAACCCGGGTATCGGGAGTAATGCTTGCAGCCATTTTATCAATATCCAGCCGGAAATCCGGTTCCAGGGCAGGCACGGGAAGCAGTTCACCTCCATGATTCTGGACATAAAACCCGTACTCGACAAAATACGGTGCCGGACAAAGCATTTTTTCGCCCGGCTCAAGAACCGCGCGCAAGAAAACATTGATCGCTCCGGCCGCCCCGCAGGTAAGCAACACATTTTCCAAAGGAACCGGGACGCCTTGTTCCCGGCTGATTTTTTCGGACAGCGTGCGGCGGACATGTACAAAGCCCGCGTTGGGCATATAGCCCATGGACAAAGGCTCTCCGGCGCTTTCCGCGCAATCCCGAAGCGCCCGGGCCACTGCCGCCGGCGGCGGAACATCCGGATTTCCCAGGCTGAAATCAAATACATTGTCCCGGCCGTATTTGTCCTTAAGCTCTTGACCGGCCTCGAACATGCGGCGTATCCAAGATGATTTCTCAATATATCCGGCTACCTGTGCTGATAAGAGTCCCATTGCAACCTCCCTATAATTCAAAGCCCTGTTTTTTGTATTCATTTAATTTATTACGCAGAGTGCGCACGGAAATGCCTAAAAGATCGGAGGCCTGCGTTCTGTTTCCGCCAGTAGTTTCCAGGCTTTTCAGAATCATCCTCCTTTCCATCTCGTGCAGCGGCATTACCTGGTCCTGCTCCGGGGAAAGTTCCACGGCTTCAGATTCCGCTTTCTCATTTTCATCCCCGTCCAGTCCCTCAAGCAGGAAATGAGATCTGCCGATGATCCCGGCATCGGCGCTGAGCAAAACCGCTCGCTCCATCAAATTCTGAAGTTCGCGCACGTTGCCCGGCCAATCATGCTCCAAAAGCCAATCGCGGGAACCGGAATCAAAGCGGGGAATCGGGAGCGAATACTGATTGGCAAAGCGCTTGGCAAAGTACCCGGCCAAGAGCAGGACATCATCACCCCTCTTACCGAGTTCGGGCAATTTCAGGGGAATTACATTCAAACGATAAAAAAGATCTTCACGAAACTGGCCCTGACGCACACTTTCCTCAATATTTCTATTCGTGGTGGCAATAACCCGGACATCGACCCGGATCGGCTCAGTGCCTCCCACCCGGTCTATTTCCCCTTCCTGAAGTACACGCAGTAATTTGGCCTGCAAAGCAGCATCCATCTCGGTTATTTCGTCCAGGAGAAGACTACCGCCGTCGGCCAGTTCAAACCGTCCCGGCTTTCGGCTGATCGCCCCGGTAAACGCCCCTTTTTCATGACCAAAAAGTTCGGACTCCAAAAGATGCTCCGGCAAAGCCGCGCAGTTGACTGCCACAAAGGGCCTCTCCCTGCGCGGGCTGTGCTCATGCACATATCTTGCGAAAAGCTCTTTGCCGGTTCCCGAAGCGCCGGTGATGAGAACAGTCGCTTTGGACGGGGCCACTTTGCGCGCCAGATCAAGGACCTTAAGAACAGCCGGATGCTCGCCGATTATTGTCCGGGTCTTTATAATATTAGCAGACTGTTTTTCGGCTTCCTGTGCCGGCCCGTTCTCCGTTTCCGCGGGGAGCAACGCCTTGATTTTTTCCCAGACCAAAGGCAGAAGCCAGTAATCACCGGCTCCGAGCTGCATGATGCCTCGGGCGCTGTCCGCCGTCCCCTGTTCGGAAAAAACGATCACCTTTCTTTTTTCCCGTTCATCAAGAGAATTGAGCAAATCCTCGGCCCTGTATCCGGGGAGGACATCCTCGGAAAAAACAATATGGGGATTCTTTGCGCGCATCAGTTTCAAGGCCGCCTCCAGGCGATCACTCAGATGCACTTCAATCCCCTGCTCCCGAAAAGCGGGGAAAAAAGGCGAGACCCTTTCCGGCCGGGCAATAAAAAGTACGGTAAGGTTATTCATAATTGCAGCAATTTTATACTTATTCCATTTTTTTTTCAATCCTGTATCCGGGGGGACACTACATCCCGGATTCGGGACACTTACCCCTTGCCGGTAATTCAAGGTTTTGATATCAGGCTTTGTTCCCTGCTGTAAATGGAGACATGTCTGAAGGCCGGCTCACAAAAGATCCGGCGAACAGTTACAAATAAAAAGGTGTAAAATTGATCAAAATCAATCATGCCCATAAATGGTTTGGCGATCACCATGTCCTCAAGGACATAGACCTGCACATTAAAAAAGGCGAGGTCGTCGTGATCTGCGGCCCGAGCGGTTCCGGGAAAAGTACCCTCATCCGGTGCATCAACAGGCTCGAACCTATCCAGAAAGGAAAAATTCTTGTCGACGGTGCGGACATTAACGACTTGCGCATCAATCTTTCCCAACTCAGGGCCGAAATCGGCTTTGTCTTCCAGCAATTCAATCTTTACCCGCATATGACCGTCCTGGACAATGTTTCCCTGGCCCCGATAATGGTTCGCAAGATGCGCCATAAGGAAGCGACCAACCTGGCCATGGAACTTTTGGCCAAGGTAAACATTCCGGACAAGGCCGCGGCCTATCCGGAACAGCTTTCCGGCGGCCAGCAGCAGAGAGTGGCTATTGCCAGGGGGCTGGCCATGAAGCCGCAAATCATGCTTTTTGACGAACCCACTTCGGCCCTGGACCCGGAGATGATCACCGAAGTTCTGGACGTCATGAAAAATCTGGCCCGGGAAGGCATGACCATGATCTGCGTCACTCATGAAATGGGATTCGCCAAGGAGGTCGCCGACCGGGTTTTATTCATGGATGAAGGAGCCCTTGTGGAACAGAATACTCCGCATGAATTTTTCAACAACCCGGTCAATGACCGGACCAAATTGTTTTTAAGCAAGATACTGTCCCACTAAGCCGGATGCAGCCGCTCCTAAAACTGCAGATACACTTCGAGGCCAACGCTTTCAGCGTATTTTTAACATTTTAACCTCTTAAAAAAAATGGAGGGAAAACATGCGTGTCTTAAAGACTCTTTCTCTGACCCTGGGTCTGGTTTTGATCATGGCCCAGCTGGCCTTTGCCGGTCCGACTTATGACCGGGTCATGGAAACCAAGGTCATCCGTGCCGGACTGATGACCAATTCCATCCCCGGTGCCTATTTCAACAAGGACGGCGATTGGGTCGGCTTTGACGTGGACATCGCCAAGGAAATCGCCGACCGCCTGGGCTGTGAGCTGGAACGGGTGAAAGTAACCGACAAAACCCGGATCACGTTTGTTCAGCAGGGACGCATCGACATGTCCGTGGCCAATATGACCCACAAAAAGGAAAGGGATAGATCCATTGATTTTTCCATTACCTATTTCTTTGACGGCCAAAAAATTCTGGCCAAAAAAGGCGAATTTGACGAATGGAAAGATCTTGTCGGAAAAAAAATTGCCACCACCCAGGGAACAACTTCGGAAATCAACATTAAAAACCTGCTCAAGAAACTGGGCGATCCGGACTACAAAAAAAATGTAATATCATTCCAGGACTATGCCTCCGCGTTTAATGCCCTGAAAATGGGCCGCGTGGATGCCTTTACCACAGACAGCACAATACTGCTCGGCTACGCGGCCAAGCAACCCGGCGAATACGAACTGGTCGGCGATTTTTTCAGCGATGAACCTTATGGAATCGGCTTGCCCGAGGACGATTCCAAATGGCGGGACACCGTTAATTTTACCCTGCAGGATATTTGGGAAGACGGCACGTACATGAAGATCTACAACAAATGGTATGGACCGGACACTCCCTATTATTTCCCGATGACCGAGGAAATCGAAGTCTGGCCCTAGACCGGGACGCTAATAACTAGTTCTTATCCGGAAATTCAAAAATTCCGGATTTAGAAATATCAGGTTTTGGGTTCGGAAATGATTTTTTTCCTGTTTAACAAGGAAATTGAGTAATATTGACGCCGTTAATCAGGAAAAGGCCCATTTCCGGCTGGAAACCAACTAATGCATGCCGGCGGGATAACCAGGCAGGTTTTCCCGCCGGCTTTTACGAAAAGCAAAACATGGAAAAGACTCTGACAATCCGGACTAAAAAACGGGCAGACAACAATGCTTAGACACTGGTTTGATAAACCCCTGACCCAATACGCCGTTCTCCTTCTGATTCTGGCCGGAGCAGTTTACTACTGGGGATTCATATTTGATTTCGGCTACAAATTCGACTGGAGCGTTTTATATGAAAGAAACTCGACCTACGGAGAAATACTCGGCTTCAATCTCCTTGAGGGACTTAGACTCACCATAAAAATTTCCTTAATCAGTTCGGCCATTGCTCTTGCTCTGGGTACTTTTTTCGGCCTGGGTCGTCTGTCTGCTTTCAAACCTTTGCACGCACTGTCCACGACTTACGTCGAATTCTTCCGCAACACTCCGCTTCTGGTCCAGCTTTTTTTCTGGTATTTTGCCATGCCCATGGCCCTGCCCGAATCATGGCGGGAATTTGCCTTTGACCAAAATTTTGAATTCTGGAGCGCGACACTCGGATTGGCCATTTATACCAGCTCCTTCATGGCCGAGGTAATTCGAGCCGGAATACAGTCCATTCCCGGCGGCCTTCTGGAATCGGCTTACTCCTCCGGGCTTAATTATCTGCAGACCCTGCGCAAAATTATCCTGCCGCTGGCCTTCAGAAACATAATTCCACCGCTTGGGAGTGAATTTTTAAACAATATGAAAAATTCCTCCCTGGCAATGGTCATTGGCGTGGCTGAATTATGCTGGCAATCACAACAGGTGGAATCCCTGACTTTTAGAGGCTTTGAAGCGACTACCGCGGCCACCGTACTCTATCTTTTCCTTTCCTTGACTATTTCAGCCATTTTGAACCTTATAAACTCCAGGCTTAAGATCGTACCCCGGGAAAAAATGGAATGGTCGCACAAACTGGCTCATATCCTCTTTGCTCCGCTGACGTTTATTGCTCATTTTTTTTCCCTGCTGGGTGATATGCTTAAACGCCCGCCGCAAACCGATCTGCGGGTATCAAGGACCAGGCTGATGCTCCGCCTGGTTGGGAAAAACATTTGGAAGGCTGCCAAACTAACGGCAAAATCTCTTTTTTTACTCGGCCTTGCATATCTTTTGTTTAAGGCCGCTCAGGGCGTTATTTCCCTGCAATGGGAAATAATTGCTGAAAATCTGAAAACCATGCTTATCTGGCAGTTTCCAAGCAACAATCCGGAGGAACTTTTCTGGGGGCTCGGAGGACTTTCTTTTTCGATTCTGATGTCGGTTATTGCCATAAGCATCAGCTTTTTTATCGGACTTGTCGTGGGGCTGGGCCGGATGTCCAAAAATCGGGTATTTCGCCTGCCCTGCATGGCCTATATCGAAATAATCCGCGGTAACCCGCTGATTATAGTTATCTTCTGGGTCTATTTCTTTTTGCCCATTTTCACCAAGGCATATATAAATGTCTTCTGGAGCGCGACAATCGCTTTGACCATATTTACCGGCGCATACCTGGCCGAAATTGTCCGCGGCGGCATCCAGAATATTCCGGCCGGACAATTCGAGGCCGCTGCCAGCACCGGTCTCAGCTATTTCCAGACTATGCGCAAAATAATCCTGCCCCAGGCTTTGAAGCAGATGATCCCGGCCATTGTCGGACAATTCATAGCCATCTTCAAAGATACCTCGCTTGCTTACGTCATCGGGGTCATGGAGCTTACTTTCGTTGCCCAGGGCATAAACAACCGACTCATGGTCTATCCCTTTGAAATCTATACAACGGTTGCCGTATTGTATTTCATGTGCTGCTATTCCATGAGCATATTCGCCACCAGGCTTGAAAAACGACTTGATACCGGCGGCTTCCGCTTGAACATGTAGATAAAATGGACAACACACTCGTACTAAACATTCTGCGGCAGATTTCCAAAAACGTTATTTCCCCGGAACACGGCCTGCCCATGCTTAAGCAGGCCCTTCGAACCGAAGCTCCCGCGGATTTAATCCCCGACTTTAAAAGGGAGAAACGGACCGGAATCAGGGAAGTAATTTTTGGACCGGGAAAAAGTGTTCAGCAGATAATCGATGCCGCCCGGGAATTGGGCCGTGATAACCAGCCGGTTATGGGCACCAAAATCCCCCTGGAGTATGAACCGGAACTAAAAGAGGCTTTTCCGGAACACGGATTTTACCATCCAGTCTCCCGGATCTTTGCCTTGAATTTTGATCCCGGCCTTACACAACCGAGCCCGGGGCTGGGAGACGTGCTTATTATTACTGCCGGCAGCGCCGATATTTCCATCGCCCTGGAGTGCCTGGCCACGTGTCGCTATATTCAGATCCGGGCCGGACTGCTCTGCGACGTCGGAGTAGCCGGACTGCATCGCGTTCTGGAAAACAAAGATAAAATAGAGGCCGCAAAAGTCCTTATTGTGATCGCCGGAATGGATGGAGCCCTGCCTTCTGTACTGGCTGGACTTTCTTCCCAGCCTGTAATAGGGGTACCGACCTCGATCGGGTATGGAGCAGCCCTGAACGGATTCACTTCCCTTTTTAACATGCTTAATTCGTGCGCTCCCGGTGTTGCGGCGGTAAATATCGACAACGGGTTCGGCGCGGCCTGCGTGGCCAAAAAAATTCTAACCCCTCACTTGGACACCTGAAGTTTATCCCAATCACAAAACCGGGATGCAAACAGCCTGTTTTTCCGCTAGATCGACCATATTTAAATGAATATTACCTTTGTCAATGCCACCCGCAAATGGGGCGGAGTCAAGACCTGGATGCTGGAATCGGCGCTCGGCCTGCAGCAACGCGGACACCGTTGCCATATAGCCGGGCGCCGTGGTCCGTTTTTAGACACTGCCGCGGAAAACAATATTTCTACCCTGGAAATGAACTTCGGTCCGGATTTCAACCCGCTGGCCATTTACAGATTTATCCGTTTTTTCCGGAAAACCGGTACTGAGTTGGTAATGGTCAACGTGGGCAAGGGCATGCGCACTGCCGGGTTGGCGGCTGGGCTTCTGGGCCTTCCGGTTGTCCACCGGGTCGGGCTGCCCGGGGATATGCGCAATTGTTTTAAGGTTAGACTCGCGTACAGGCTAATCCGCCCCCGCCTCCTTGCCCCGGCCGAATATGTTAAAAGAGGGATTCTTCAGGGGCACAAATACATTGATCCCTTTCGGATGCATGTTATCCATACCGGAAAAACGGTGCCTCCATTCCGGGACTCGATTGCCCGGCCGCCGAAGATAGTCTCCACCAGTCAGCTGAACGCGAACAAGGGACATCTGGAAATTCTCGAATGTCTGGAAACCGTGTTTGAACAGGGGCATGATTTTTCATATACCATACTCGGCACCGGACCGGAGGAAGAGAAACTGCGTAAAAAGGTGGATAACAGCCCCATCCGGAACAGGGTCTTTTTTGCCGGATTTACAAATGACGTACATCCGTACCTTGATGACGCGGATATATTTCTTTTGGGCTCCCATTCCGAAGGCCTGCCCAATGCCCTGCTTGAAGGTATGGCGCACGGACTTGTCCCCGTGGCCAGGGATATTGAACCGGTCCGGGACATGTGGCCGGAAAATCACTATAATCTTTTGTTTGATTCCATGGGAAGTTGCGTTAGCATACTTTCTTCCCTGCTGGACAAAGACAGACGCGAACTAAAAGTCATACAGCAAAAAATGCGTGAACATATAAAAACATACTTTTATTTTGAGACACAAATAAAAACCCTGGAAAAATTTTGCCTGAAATGTACAAAAGCTTCTTTTCCCGAGGATGACTAAAATATGACCTGGCGCTCAATCCCCATCCTCTGTTACCACAATACCAGTGTTCCGGACGGACACACTCCGGAACAGCTTGCACAGCACCTGGACTGCATCCGGGACATGGGTTTTAAAACCCTCGGGGCCCGGGATATTGTGGGGATTGTGGCCAAAAAGCGCCCCCTGGATTTTCCGGCCGTAGGCATAACTTTTGATGACGGACACTTGAGCAATTGGCTGTATGCCCTGCCTCTTCTTAAAGAACGCGGCATGCGGGCATCTTTTTTTGTATGCACGGATTTCATTGGTAACGGGCCTGTGCGATCTCAGTCCCTGGCCCCCAATATGCTGGGGGCGGGCGAGAGTTTTTTTCAGGCCACGGTCAATAACAACCTGGAACAATTCATGAATCAGGCAGAACTTAGAAGCCTGGTCCAGGACCACGGCATGGATGTTTGGCCCCATTCGGCCGGACACGAATGCTCATTTATCCGGAAAAAACCTGTGGCCGCAACCAAGGAAAACTGGTGCAGCCACAGGCTGTACGGACGGGATGTAAGCGGGGAGGATATGCCCTGTTTCAAAGGCGGCAGCGCTTACGCCCGGCCGGGATGTCTTCCGCGCCGGGAAAACGGCCGAATTCTCTGGTATGCCCGTGATGAGCTGGAGCGTTATCGCTTTTGCCTTGCCGACTTTCAAAGAAGTAAAAATGAATTGGCAGCAATTCTGGATCAGAAAATGGATATATTTTGCTGGCCGTGGGGGGAATTCGATCCGGTTTCGGAAAAGGCGCTAAGAGATGCCGGATTCAGGGCGGCATTTACTTTGCAGCGCGGACGCGTGGGTCCGGGAACGGATGCGTTCCGTATGGGCAGAATTTGCGTATCGCCTCGAAAATCACTAAGTTGGCTCAAAAGCCGACTTTTTCTGCTTCGCTGCGGTCCTTTTGCCGCACTGACCCGCAAAAAGATGAAACTGTCTGATGCAAATGCGGGATAGGCAAATAAAACTGCCGTTTATAATACGGCACCATTAACCTGTTCTTATCCAGAAATGCAAAATTTTCCGGATTTAGAAATACTAGATTAGCAAGAAAATCAGGTAATTACAAGCGGGCACACCTCAATACATGATCAAATAATTACTAAAATTGACGCCGTTAAACTGGAAAAGGACCATTTCCGGATGAAAACCAACTTCTAACACTGCCAGTATGAGACAACCAATATAATATATGAAACTTCAGGACCAACCCCAAAGCAGCAGCAGCTGGCAACTGGCCAAGCGCATATTTTCCTATTTCAAGCCTTATAAATTCCGGATTTCCCTGGCCGTGATCGCCATGATCGTGGCCGCGGCCTGCGCAGGAGCCACGGCTTTTCTGGTCAAACCGGCCCTGGACGAAATTTTCATCAACAAGGACAAAACCGCCCTGGCGATTATACCCGCCCTGATAGTCGGAGTCTTTTTATTAAAGGGCCTGGCCAGATTCGTACAGAACTACCAGATGAACGTAAGCGGCCTCAAGGTGTTGGAAAAATTAAGACAGGAACTTTATGAAAAAATAATTTATCTGCCTGTACGCTTCTTTGACGATAACCAGATCGGCAACCTCATGGCCCGGATTTTAAACGACGTAACAGAAGTCCGCTCCAGCCTGCCGGCTTTGGTCCGGATATCCCGAGAGGTATTGACCATGATCGGGCTTCTCGGGGTAGTCTTTTACCGGGATCCCTTTCTGGCCGCTATCGCGGTTTTCGCGTTACCTGTAACATTATATCCTTTTTACTATTTCGGACGCAAGATCCGCAAGCTAAGCCGGCGCAACCAGGCAAAAATTTCCAACATCTCCACTTTCCTGCAGGAAATATTCAGCGGGATAAAGGTGGTCAAGGCCTTTGCCATGGAAAGACGGGAATGCAGACACTTTAATTCCGAAAACTCCAGACTGGTAAACATCGCCACCAAACAGGTTGTATACAGTGAAATGTCCTCCCCGATCATGGAGACCATCGGCGCCCTGGGAATGGGCCTAGTCGTCTGGTACGGAGGCAAGCAGGTAATCGAAGGTGTGTCCACTCCCGGTACTTTTTTTTCCTTCATGGCCGCGCTTATCATGCTCTATGATCCGGTCAAAAAACTGAACAAAGCCAATTTGACCATTCAAAAGGCTCTGGCTGCGGGCGAGAGAATCTTCGAGGTCCTGGACAGCCCGAATATCTATGTGGAAAAAGAAGGCAACACCGATTATAATCCTCCGTTTAAAAGCCTGACCTTTGAGCAAGTAACATTCAGTTATTCCGGATGCGGAACCCCGGCCCTGAAAAACATCAGCTTCAGCATGGCCGCGGGCGAGCAAGTAGCCATAGTCGGTCCGAGCGGAGGCGGAAAATCAACTCTTATAAGCCTGGTTCCCAGATTTCACGATCCGGATTCAGGCACGGTAAGGATTAACGGCCGCCCCGTGCGGGAATATACCTTGCACAGCCTGCGCAGAAGCCTGGGGATTGTCTCCCAGGAAAATTTTCTGTTTAATGCAACCATCCGGGAAAATATCGCCTACGGTCGGGAGGACGTGGACCAAAACACGTTGCAGAATGCGGCCAAGGCCGCATATGCACATGATTTTATTCAGAAGCTCCCGCAGGGCTATGAAACACTTATCGGCGAACGCGGAGTCAAGCTTTCCGGAGGCCAGAGACAGCGGATAGCAATCGGTCGGGCACTTTTAAAAGACCCGGATCTTTTGATTTTGGACGAGGCAACCAGTGCCTTGGACACGGAAGCGGAAAGGATTGTCCAAAAGGCGCTGGAAAACCTCATGCACAGCCGGACCAGCCTGGTCATCGCTCACCGTCTGTCCACTGTGCTCAAGGCGGATCGGATTATTGTCATGGACAATGGGCAGATCATTAATCAGGGACCACATAAGGAACTGCTTGAATGCTGCCGGTTATACAAAAAATTGCATGACATGCAGTTCAAGGAAGATAAATGACAATAAATCAACTAAATCGCACAAACATAATTTACATATTTTTACCTTAAAACATGTTATTATGTAGCTTGAGATATTAAAATGAACACCACCCTGATATACATGCAAAACACTGTTTATCCAAGTTCAAAGGCCCACACTATACAAATAAGCAAGACACTAAAATCCTTATCTCCATATTTTAATATTGAATTCATAGTAAATGAGTTTTCATGTCCTGCAAATAAGCTGCACAGAAAGACCGAAGAAATTTACGGCCTAAATATTAATAATATTAAATTTAGAGCGATACCTAAAAAAAGACTACGCGGACTATGGTTCCCTGGCAGCCTTAAAAAAATACTAAAAAATATTGCACCCCCTCGCGTCTTCTACACTAGATCGTACAATACAGCCTACAGGCTGATAAAGACACAAAAATTACACCGTTCCCCTATTATTTTAGAGTCACATAAAAAGGATGGATACTTCAAAGAGGAAAATGTGGCCACTGAAAGATATAATCATCTTCTTAAAGACAACGAAAAAAACAACACACCTTTAAAAAAATTAAAGTTCATATACAAAAACATTAACGGTATAACTTTCACTTCAAAAACTAGTCAGCAAACTGTTGAACGTGATCTTAGTATATCCAACTCTACCTGTATTTGGTATCCTCTTACTCCAACAACAAAAAATACTTTAAAAAACAAAAATATCGTCTTTTGCGGAACTCTTGCACCGCAAAAAATGGAAGACCTATTATTAGATTCAGCACAAAACTGGCCCAACGATATAAAAATTGATGTTTTAGGAGGAGGCGGAGAAAAAAACATAGAACGCTTCCTGACAAAAGCGAAAAACAGGGGTATATCGCACCATTTTCAATTTTACCCGGTCGTACCTTACAGAGAAGTAGGGTTCTTTCTAGGACAATACAAACTTGGCTTAGCATTGATGGAAGGTTTAAAGGTTATAGACTACATTGCAAATGACGTAGTCCCTATTGTACCAAAAATAAATACATACACTGATTATTTAAACGATAAAAATGCTTTTTTTTATAAACCTTACAGTCCATCTTCTCTCACAAACAAATTATTGGAAGCTGTTACTTTAGATACTGACTCTAAGGACATAGAAACTTTAAAAAATACATACGCTCTTAAAAATTATGGAAAGAATTTGTCTGAATTTATAAACTCAACAGCACTCAATTTCTACGAAAAAAAATAATCCTCAAAACTTTATACATTAATGAAATCAATGCGGCACTTCATTTTAGACAAAAAATATATCTACACCTATGTTTATATTATTACATTTTGCGTTCTATTAGTTATTTTACCTTTTTGGTATCATGGAATTGAGTATTTTAGATATATCCTGCTTTTTGAAGTAGTTCTATTATTTTCTTTTTTTCCGGAATCCAAAAAATGGCTAGCTAAAGACAAATATTTGTGGCTTCTTTTATTTTTTCTCATATCCGTATGTATCACTCTTTTATTAAATGGCTTATCCCTTAAAAATCTGGATGAGGTAATAAACTGGATGCTGAGCTTCATCTATGCATTTTTAGCCGCCTCTTTTTTAGGCAAACGGGATTGGATCCTTCTTATCCCTCTTCCAGCAGCCTTAACTGCCTTTTTTTCTATCATATTATTTCTAAATGTTCTCGGCATCTTATATCTGGATCCGAAATCTCATATTTTCCTAGAAAATTTGTTTGACTTTAATTATTTACACTTTGCTCTCGCCTGTGGGGCAGGAACCATCTGCTCACTTGTCCTGCTTGTGAATAAAAAAAATATTTGGACCAGCATCCTTTTTTTCTACATGCTTTTTGCGTGCTTATTAATGTCTATCAAGACAACATCTAGGGGAGTGGTGGCCGGAATTGTCGTTATGAGCCTTATTTTTTTATTATTACAATTGCGCGGGCACCCAAAAAAACTATTTATAACTACTTTAATCATTTTTGTTTCCTTTGTTGGGTTACTCCAGACAAACACGGCGTCCAGACTAAAGCAGGAATTTGCCACGGTGCTTAAGCATCCGGAAAATGATAGGTCCTTGAGATTAAGATACTTTCTCTGGTTCGCGTCTTATAAATCTTTCTTGGAAAATCCAGTCTTTGGAAACGGATTTGACAATTTCCGCGAATCTTATGAAAAACAATACGCCAAATATAAAAAATCCAAAAAATTACAGAAAAAATTCCCCTTGGCCAAGCCAACGGATAAAAACGCGCATAATTTTTTTCTTCATTTTCTGATCGAGACTGGATTAGTAGGTACATTGATTATTTCACTCTTTTTCCTGCTCCTTTTTATAGCCGGCATAAATGCTTCTACCCTAGGAATTGGAGCTGCTCTCGTTCTTGGTTGTTCCCTGACTCATTTTCAAGTAAATATGGATATGTATAGTCCGCTTCCAAGCACCCTTGTGTTCACATTTTCCGGAATGATCGCTGCACACAGCACATCTAGAAAAAAAATTTCACACCACGAGAAATAAAATGCCCCCTTCCAGGCCAGTTCTCTTTCGCCTAACAAATAATTTGGACATAGGGGGAGTTCAAAAGAGACTCGCTACTTTACTGCCTCTTTTGACAAAAAGACTTGATGTGCATGTTGTTACTTACCGCAAAAAAGGCGCTCTAGCTCAAAGATTGAAAGAACAAGGCATTGCCGTTCACTACTTACCAATTAAAGGCAAAACTCACCTTCCTTCGATTATAAATCTGGCAAAATTATTCAAAAAAAACAAAGCTACAATCGTGCATACCCATTCTTTGGGTGCGAACATCCCCGGAATCCTCGCAGCCGCTTTGGCTGGTGTCCCGGTCAAAATCGCCCAGGTACACCGCAGAAATCTGCATTGGTACGCTAAATCCCGAATTCAGCGCCAAAAGCAAATACTCTTGGAATCCTGCGTGCATAGATTGTTCACGGACAAGGTCCTGTTTGTCTCTCAAGACTCTCTTGATTATTTTAGAAAACATACAAATTTATCAAGGAATAAGCTGCAAATACTGCATAACGGCTTTAGGTTTCCAATTAACCCGCCTTCAAAAAACGAAGCCCGCAATCACCATGGCCTTCCCCGGAATAAAAAAATAATAGGCTTCGTTGGACGGCTGAGCAGAGGCAAGGGCCTTGATTATTTTCTTGATTTTGCCCAAAAGGCCCTAGCCGAGGATAAAAGTCTTTTTTTCCTGATCGTTGGAGATGGGCCCGGCCGAGAAGAAAAAGAGCGGGAAATGGCCGCAGAAGGCCTGGTGGACAATATTCTCTTTGTCGGCGAGCAAACGGACATGGATACCTGGTATCCGGCCCTGGACCTGCTTCTTTTTACCTCCGAGCCGTGGGCCGAGGGAATGCCCGGAGTAGTTCTGGAGGCTTGTTCACATGGACTGCCCGTTTTAGCTCGTCACTCGAAAACTATTGAAGAGATTAAAAAATATTATTCGCGCATCATATTTATTGAGGAGGAAATCACCCAGATTAAAAATATTAAAAAGGCGTTGGCAATGCCAAAAGTAAATTTAAAATTTTTTAAAAAAGAATTCAGCCTTTATCAAATGGCAACTAAAACAATAAATTTATATTCTAATAATTTAAAAAGTAAACAAATAATTATTGACAGCTAATATTTATCATAAGCTTTGGTTATTCTCAAATACTAAATCAATCATTTATTCCACAAATAATAATCAACCATTTTGGAGAAATAATGAGCTTTAAAATAATTACTGCCGCTGACAGTAACTACTACAAATTTTTAAAAAATTTTGAAGACAATATTTTAAAAAATTTTAATCAATATCCTGTAGTTTATGATTTAGGACTAACACAGAAAGAAATTGTCAGTCTTAAAAGTGAAATTCGAAAAGTACCAATAGGCCAGGAATATGCTCGTTATGACTCTCGAGGTAACATTAAAGCTACTCACAAACCTTTATGTATACTTGATTGTCTAAAAGCCTATAAAAAACATGATTGTTTGTACGTAGATGCAGATATACTGTTCACTCAACATATTTCACTTAAATATTTTATGGACTCAGACATTGCGGTTGCCCACCGTCACCCTAAAGAACAAACAGAAAGACATTATCCTAACGGGTTAATTAATACTGGATTAATTTATTTTCGTAATACAAACCAAGTAAATAAATTTATTCATACATGGTACTCGGGATGTTCTAATGACGATACAACTGATCAAATTGAATTGAGCAATATACTACTGTCCGAAATAAATCTAGTGCAATCATCTAATACCCATAAATCCAAAACAGGGGAATTACAAATATATATTCTGGACCCCCAAATATATAACGATTGTTCCTTAAGCACTGGCAAAATTTTACATTTTAAAAACGCTGGCAGATCCGAAAAAGCATTCAAAACTTATAAATTTTATTACTCTCTTATAAAAGAACGACACTTTTTAATTAAAGTATACATGTTAGCAAGAAGAATTAACCAAAAAATAAAAAATTACACTTCTTTAATACTCAATATTTTTGTCGCCCAAACCGCATCAAATCAAAAATAACAATTAAAAATTACTGGCCGGCACGATATTTTTAATTTATTTCAAAACTATTCCAAGCTCAAAATCCACTGGCAGGGCACGCCCTCAAAGGGACAACTTCCGCGTTTGTATGGCTAAAATTTGGTACAAGAAAAATACCCTCATATCCCGGGGAGGGAAAAGTCCAAACCTCGTTGGAGGTGCCAAGCAAGGCTAGCGAGGTTTTATACCTAAAGCTACTCCATATGCTTGGGAACGTAAAATCAAGAGCTAAGGAATTTAACTCCGCCTACGAAAACAAAACTTTAAGATCATCCCGGCTCAGGTTGCGCACCACCGAGCTCGCCCCGGACAGGACCGAAGAGACCAGTTCCTGTTTCTTTTCCTGAAGGGAACGGATTTTTTCCTCCACTGTGCCGCTGGTAACCAGGCGGTAGGTAAACACCTTTTTGTCCTGTCCGATGCGGTGGGTGCGGTCCACGGCCTGCATCTCCACAGCCGGGTTCCACCACGGATCGGCAATGAAAACATAGTCGGCCGCGGTCAAATTCAGCCCCGTGCCCCCGGCCTTGATGCTGATTAAAAAGACAGGCGGCCCATCCGGGCTTTGGAATTCCTTAACCCGTTCCTGTCTTCTTTTCGCCGGGGTTCTCCCGTCCAGATAGCAAAATCGCACACCCTCGGCCTCCAACTCTTTTTTAATCAGGGACAAAAACCGGGTAAACTGGGAGAAGACCAATGCCTTGTGCCCGGACCAGGCCACTTCCAGAACCCGGGATTTGAGTTCCTGAAGCTTGCCGGAATCGGCCCCGTTTGAGTCCCCGGCCAGAGACGGATGGCAGGCGATCTGCCGCAGCCGCAGCAGACCTTCCAGTATCTGCATTTTACTTCTGCCAAGCCCATTTTCCTCCACCTGTGACAAAAGAGTGCTTCGGAAATGATCACGGACCTGATTATACATTTTTTCCTGCGTCGAATACATCTCGCAGTTTATGACCTTTTCCATCTTGGGCGGCAAATCCTGAATCACTTCCTCCTTGCTCCGGCGCAAAAGGAACGGGCGCATGAATTTGTGGAACTTGGCCAGGGCCGCTTCGTCCACCTCGCTCTGGGCGTCGAAAAGCCCTTCAAACCCTTTTTGGCTACCCAAGAGTCCGGGATTTAAAAATTCCATCTGCGACCACAACTCACCGGCGTGATTTTCCAGTGGAGTTCCGGTCAGGCAAAGCTTGCTTGTTCCGTGCAGTTTTCTGCAGCACTGGGCGATCTGGGTCTGCGAATTCTTTATCGCCTGGCTTTCATCCAGAATTATATAATCGAATCCTTTTGCGGCAAAAAGCTCGATATCCATGCGCAGCAATGTATAGGTGGTAACGATGATATCCGCATCCGCCCATTTTTCGACCTCGTCCAGTCTTCCCGGACCGGCATGCAGATGAAATGAAATCCCGGGGGTAAAGCGCTTCCCTTCCTGTATCCAGTTCAGGGCCAGGGAAGTCGGGGCGACAATAAGGCTTTGCTTTAGCCCGCCAGCCTCTTTTTCACTCTGAAATTGAGCAAGCACCTGTATTGTTTTGCCCAGCCCCATATCGTCGGCCAGGATGCCGCCCAGGCCGAACCGTCGCAAAAACCCGATCCAGCCGAGCCCTTCCTTTTGATAGTCGCGCAATTCCGCGTTCAGCCCCATTGGCTCGGATTTACCCTGAATACCATCAAATGACTGGATCTTTTCAGCCAGACGCACAAAATCGCCGTCAGCCTCGATTTCGGTTTCGCCGTCGCCAAGACCGGCCAAAAGAGCACCCTGGGCCCGGGAAAAACGCAATTTAGAGCCGTCATTGTTTATTTTTTCCTTGTTCCCGGCCGTTTTTTTGCCCAGATTCAGGGCCAACCCGTTCTCGGCCAGCCACTTCTCGGGAAGAATCCCGAGACTGCCGTCATCCAGGACAACCATGCGCTCGCCGCGGCGATACGCCTCCAGAGCCTCCGGCAGGGGGATAAAAACGTCGTCCCCGAAATCCACGTCCCCTTCCAGATCGAACCAGTCCTCTCCGGACTTGACCCGGATGTCGCTTACGAATCCGCCGCGCAAAGGTTTGCCCTTCCTGCCCTCTATTCGCCATCCCAGGGAATGAAGTTCGCGCAGAATCTCGGCCGCATTCCGCTCCGGGGGAAGCCGAAAAAAGGAACCGCCTTCGGACTCGAATCCCTTGTTCTGAATATCGAGGACAAAAGACTCTTCCTCTTCAAACCGCCTGCTCAAAAGCCTCCAGCCGACGCCGTCGAACAATTGCGGCTGCGAGGTTTCCGGGGAAACGCTCAGCCCGTCGTACTCGAAATAAAGCTGCGCCCGCAAAGTATCGCCATCCACCTCCAAGACCGCCCTAGGCTCGGGAGAAACGTCGGCAGCATTTTTTGGCGCCAGCCTCTCCGGAAGATTGACCTTGTCCAATTGCGAGGATTCAGCCAGATAACGCAACATATCCGGAATATCCCTGGCCGCAACCGGAACAGGTTCCGTTGCGCCTTCCAATGCCTCCCAGGGCACATCGGGCAAAGCATGCAGGTGGGAACCATGAATGAAAAAAATGGGATCGGCGTTGATAAAGGCATCTATGTCCTTTAATTCCAATCGCTTTTCTCCCAGAACTATACGGGGAGCGAGCAATATATCCCTGGATTTGCCTTTCTTATTATCCCGCGCTTCATACATTATCTCCGCGTCAAAGGGCTCACCGGTCTTTATCGAGTCCGTGATTTTTTCCCCTTTAAAAGTAAAAGAGCAACGTTCGGTTTTGGCCAGCAGCGGTAAAAGATAAGCTAGGTAGGCCGAATCCATATCCAGGCCCCGATGCCTTAAATCCGTGTCCGAATATACATTGGGAACGCACAGAGACAGAATCTTGAAATCCTCCTCGGGCAGCATTTCTTTGTCTAGGTCGGAATAACTCAATTTCGAGGTCCGCTTGCCAAGTTTTCCGTTCTTGCACACATACCTGCTCCAGGCACAAAGACGAAATTTCCCGTAGAAAGTTTCAAGATGATAATAAGGGCAATTTTCACCGGGAACCGGAAATTCAAAAGTATGCTCCCGGGAGGTCCCGCCGAACAGAAGCTGCCAGTTTCCGGAC
>JBNJHA010000045.1:0-19438 GCA_051748085.1 Thermodesulfobacteriota bacterium | reverse complement strand
CAGGGAGTGCTGAATAATAATATGCCCGGGCCATATTATTTTCCGCCCCTTGTTGAGCAGGACAAAGATTGCCGTGAACCAGCTGAAAAAATGGGAAAGCAAATTGCGGGCACTGCATATCGGTTCCCGGTCTCAGTCGCTTTTGGGCAATAGGCAGGCGACGTCCGAATATTTGACAACCTGATTTTTGCCTTGAGCCTTGGCCAGGTACAGGGCCTTATCCGCTGCGCCGATCAGGTCGTTTTCGTCCATTTTTTCCCTGTCCAATTCCGCAACTCCGATACTGATGGTAAAGTGGATTGGAGTAAAAATCTTTCCGTTTTTTCTTTTGGGGATGAATTCGTAATTTTGCGTGTCGATACGCAGTGCTTCCGCCCTTTGCAGTGCCTCGCTTTCTCCGGCGTCTTCAAAGATTACCGCCAGTTCCTCACCGCCGTAGCGGCAAACAATGCCCTGATAAAGATCGGCGTGAGATTTGATAATCTTGGACAAAGTGCGCAGGACATCGTCACCAACCTGGTGCCCCCATTTATCATTGATGCCTTTGAAATTGTCCACATCGATCATCAGCAGGCACATGGACGGGGTTTGTTTGCTTTTGTGTACCTGGACGGTTCTTTTCAGGTACGAGTCAAAGACTCCGCGATTGAATATTCTGGTCAATAAATGGTCGAACATGGCTGTTCTTTCCAGGACCCTTGCCCTTTGCTCCCAGACTTGTGCTTCTTTCCGCGAGTCCCGAATCATCACCTGTATAGATTTTCTGATGGTGGAAATAATTTCCTGCGGATCTTTCTGAGCTTGTATATCCGAGATGGTATTCTCTCCGAAATTTTCAATCCGCAGGGTATGTTTTTCCATGGACCCTTTCAATTCAGAGACGATTGACTGAAGCTGATTGAGCAGATTTGAGGAGAGTTTTTGTTCCCGGGCCAGTTTGTCCCTGGTTTGATCCAGTTTTTTACTCAATCCCGAGGTAAGTGAAGTTTCAATTGTTTTGACCGCACGGCTCAGCCTGTCTTTTGATTTGTCTCTGCAGTTGATTATGTCCAGTATTTCGCGCTGCAGGGAAGATTTATCGCTCTCATTCAGGCATTCAAGCCGGGCGATGATATTGCGGACGAAAAGAATCACGGCAATCCAATCCGGATCATCTTCCAATCCGATCTTGCGCAGCATGTCTGTCAGATCGCCCATGCTCAGGATGCATTTGTCGTTCTGATCGCTCATGATCCCCCCCGGCTCGGTTTTTGACATTGCGGACAATAAGTAGATGTCCGCCCGGATACTTTTTTGGTTCTAAGCGTTTCGGAGCAGCACAGGCAGGGTTGCCCCTTCCGTCCGTATACGGAGAATTGATTCTGGAATCGTCCCGGATTTCCGGAGGCATCCATGTAGTCTCTGAAAGTGCTGCCGCCGGCTGCCAAAGCCCGTTTGAGAACGTCAATAAGAACAGCGTAAAGCTTTTTCAGTCTTTTTTCTCCGATTTGATTTGCCGGTTCATCCGGCATTATCCCGGCGCCAAACAGCGATTCATCAGCGTATATATTGCCTATTCCGGCAATGGTTTTCTGGTCCAGCAGAAGGGCCTTGATCCGGGCTTTTCTCTGGTTAAAAAGATTCAAGAACTCCCGTTCGGTTATGTCCAAAGGCTCCGGTCCAAGTGTGGAATAAAAGTCCCATTGCTGCAAGCCCTCAGTGGACAAGAGAGTGCAGTACCCGAATTTGCGCTGATCCAAAAAGCTTACCGCGCTTCCATCGTCGAGCATAAAGCCCAGGTGGGCGGCGTCGCAGCAGTTGTCCCCGGTTTCGGAGTACATCACCTTGCCGGTCATTTTTAAATGAAAGACAAGGTGCATGTTCGGTTCAAGGTCGAAAATAAGGAGTTTGCCCCGGCGCCTGACCTGAGCAATTTTTTTCATTGCCAGACGGCTTGCAAAGAAATTTTCTTCACAATGCAAAATGCCCGGGTTGAAAACGAATGTGTCCAGGATAGTTTTCCCGGCCAGGTTCTTATCCAGACAGCGGGCTATTGTTTCGACTTCCGGCAATTCGGGCATGGCTTTCTTCGAGCTTAATTTATGCAGGTTTAAGTTTTCGGTTGGCGCCTTCAATAACAGCGGGTTTAGTTGGTTTCTATCCGGAAAGGCCTCTTTTCCGGTTTAACGGCGTTCCTTTTCGTAATTAGTAGAATTTTAGGCTTTTCGACGGAATGCATGGATTTTTGCGGGTTATTCTCCTGATCCTTTTGCTGCCGAACTTGCGGTTCTGTATTTTCTAAGCCCCGCCAAAGGGGGATGCCTGTCCTCTTCGGCCTCGCTGGTTCCAGGGGAAGGCGGTTCTTATTATCGGCAATGCCAATTGGTTTGAAAACTTATGCTTGTGTTTCGTCCCGCGGTCCGCTTTCCGCCTTTTGGCGAGGGCAGGAAAATATGCGAAACTTTCGTCAAAAATATCAGAAAGGATAACTCGAATAAGATTCCTGCGCAAAGTCAAGGAGCTGAAGTTTAAAGTTTTTTATTTGCGAACGGAACCCAGTTTAAAGCACACGGTCCTGTTTTGGCCGTCCTGGATTATATCCAGGCATAGATCATTATTTTTATTTTTGGCATCCATCGCGGCAAAGTGCAGGTCCTTGATTTGGTCAATTTTTTTGTTTCCGGCCGCTAAAAGTTCGGCACCCCTTTTTATATTCTGATCATCGGCCTTGGAATCGTCAATAACTTCTTTGACAAAAATTTTGCTGTCCCTTTTTTCAAAGACCATTCCTAAAGGATGCGGGGGACGAGATGGGCAATAGAAAAAGAGTGACCGGTCCGTTTCCCGGCAATCGACTTTTCGCTTGGGCAGGATGCGAGTCGTTTTTGCTCGCGGATCAAGCTTTTGCAGGCGGTATCCAATGCCCCAGCCCGTTTCCACATGTCCGGAACCGGCTATTACAATCATGGGTTTTTCAAGTTTTTTCTGCCAGTAATGCGCGGTTTCAGCCATTTTACTTTCCCACACGGATTGGGCCAGAAAAAAGTTTTTTTGCGAAATGGTGGAATTGGTCAGCATCCTGGAGTGCCCGGAAAAAAAGCCGGATAGAATCTTTTTCTGTTCCTTGGGTGCGTGGATTAGTTTGCGGGGCAATTGTTCTTTTTGTTTGGGGGACAGCCCGTTTAATCCCTTGCGGCCGATTTCGCGGACAATAGTTTTCGGAAGGTTCAGGGCGTAGACAGGCAGGCTGAATTTTCGGGCCAGTTTGAATACCGGAAGGTATAAAGTGTAATCATATCCCCAGTTCTGTCCCCATTCAAGCGCTGTTTCGAGCTCTTCGGGATTTAATGCCCCAGAATTGAACCGGTCCAGGACCGGTTGTTTTTCAGTGTCGATCATCTCCAGGCCGATGCAGAATTTTTGCTTTGCCTCGGCCAGGGTGCTGATAACCTTTTCATGCGCCTGGTGATCGCATGGGGAACGGTGCGCCTCGCCAAGGAGTATGTATCGGGAACCTTCAAGCCGTTTTAAAAGTTCCCGGGAATTAATTCGGTCGGTTGGACAGGTAAGAAAATCACCCGGAGATAAAGCCGGCTTTCGTGAATCGTCTGTATCTCCGGGATGTTTTGCCGAGCAGGCGGTTAAAAAGAGGAAGCACAGCAAACAAGGCAGAATTCGGCCTAATCCCACTTGCGTTTGTCCTCAATAGGTCTGATTTGCGGAGGCAATGTTCCCGGTTCCAGTATCTTTAAGGTCGGCCTGATTTTTATCTTTTCCCGGAAGATATGCAGAAGTTCAGAATCCCGTTTGAAGTCTGTGGCTTCGATATGCAGGACCATCTCGTCAATTCCATCCTCATTGGTGACCACGATCTGCCATCTTTTGACTTCCTCAAATCCGGACATGACCTGTTCAACCTGGTGCGGGTAGACGAACATGCCCTTGATCCGCGCGGTTGTGTCCACGCGTCCGACAATTTTTCCCAGCCGGGGCGAGGTCCGGCCGCAGGGACACGGAGCCGGGTCGATATACGACAGATCGCCGGTGGCCAGTCGGATCAGCGGATATGTCTTGTTGAAAGTGGTGACCACGATTTCGCCTACTTCACCGTCCTTGAGCGGTATTCCCGTGTCCGGATGACATATTTCAACAAAGGCCCGGTTGGCTATGTGCAAACCGTTTTTATGATAGCATTCGTAACCGATGCAGCCAACATCGGCGGTGCCGTATCCCTGACGCATGATCAGATCGAATTTTTTCTCCAGTGTGGTCCGTGTTTTTTCCGGGAATTTTTCCCCGGTGACAAAGGCCACTTCCAGAAAAAGATTCTTGCGCAGATTAAGGCCCTTTTCCTCGCCTTTCTGAGCCAGGTGCATGAGATAACTGGGGGTTCCGACATACCCGGTGACCCGCAACTTCTGCATGATATCCAGCTGGGTGTTGGTATTGCCCGGACCGGAAGGGATGGCCGCACAGCCAAGATTGCGCAGGGGTTCCTCAAACATCAGCCCCGCTGGGGTCAGATGGTAGTTGAAAGTAATCTGAGCAATATCTCCGGAACGGAAACCGGTGGCATAAAAAGCCTCGGTCCAACCCCAGTAGTTTTCGTTTTTGTCTTCAGGATCAAAGATCGGTCCCGGTGACAGAAAAACGCGTTTCAGTTCGCCGATGTCCTTGGTCAGCAGGCCTCCCAGGCGCGGCCCCATTGACTGCAAAAATATAAGTTCCTTCTTTTTCAGGATCGGAATATGCTTCAAGTCAGAGAGCTGAGCAAATTTGTCCACGGCAAATTGAGCCCGGTCAAAGCGTTTCTTTACATCTTCCGAATAACGATAGGCATAGGTTAAAAGTTCTTTTAACTGTATTTGATAATACTTGCGGCGTTCTCCCTCATCAAGGACTTCCTTCCGACTTAAAATTCCCTCGGTACGGTCTTTGCGAGTCATGTATTCCTATCCTCCCTACGGATAATATTCAAAATAATAATACAACTTTAGCTTAAACTTTTATTATTAACCATATATTAATAAAAATCAAGAAGTAAAATTTGTCTGTTCTGATGCGGTCCGGCTTTCCCTTGTGGAGTGCATAAAAAAACCGGACGGGTTCCTGCAGGCTTACGAAAAAAATCAGGCGGAGAGAAATAAAGTGGTTTCTCGGCGTTTCGTGTGGATTTTATTCGAGTGATCCTTTCTGATGTTCCTGACGAAAGGTTCGCATATTTTCCTGCCCTCGCCAAAAGGGGGAAAGCGGACCGCGGGACGGAATACAAACACAAGTTTTCAAACCAATTGACATTGCCGGTAATAAGAACCGCCTTCCCCTGGAACCAGCGAGGCCGAAGAGGGCAAGCATCCCCCTTTGACGGGGCTTGGAAAATACAGAACCGAAAGTGCGGCAGCAAACGGATCAGGAGAATAACTTACAAAAATTCATGCATTTCGTCGAAGAGCCAATAAAGTGCTATTCCTGCATGCACCTGGCAAAGACCAGAAAACCGGTATGGGCCACCATGCGATCATCAGGGCGAAAGCGATCATGGACGGGCTTGTAGCGGCGGAGCAGGATCTCCATGACTTCCGGCTCGTCAAAAGGTCCGTTTTGCAGGCCGTAAAGCAGATTCTGTACCTGATTGGCCGTGGGGAGCAGAAATCCGAGCGGGGCACCGGGGATGACAGCGTTCGGGATATGCTGCAGATAGTCCTCCGGAGTTCTGACATCGAGAAACAGAGCGTCAGCCCCGGAATGCAGAAAGCCCCGGGAAACGTCATGATGATTCTGTTCGACCCGGTGGGCAAGTCCGCAGCGCTGAAGATTCTGGGCGCATAAATGGTAGAAATCTTCACGCCGTTCATATGTGTAGACACGGCCATTGTCGGCAGCAAACCAGGCCAGGGCGGTGGTCAAAGCCCCCGAGCCCGATCCGGCTTCAATGATATGTCTGCCCGGGCCTACTCCAAGTTTTACTGCTATGTAACCGATTTCTTTTGGATACATTATTTGGGTATGTCTTTTTATGGATTTGATGAAATCGTAAAGAGTCGGTTTCAAGACCAGATATGACTTGTCTTTATGCGTGCAGATCCGATTGCCGAAACCTTTCTGCATGGCATCGGATATTTTCAATGTTCCGTCATGTGTATTAAGCGTTTTTTCAGGGTCGGCGGTAATGAAATAGCGCTGTCCTTTTGGACTTATAAGCATCAATAGTTGGCCGTTTTTCAACATATCAAGGTTTTATTCCTGTTGATTTGAGTTTTGATTTTTAATTTAAAAATTTGCCCGGCTGCCGGTCGGCCTGGTGTCTGCAAATAATGCAGGAAATGGTGCAAAATATGGAGTTTGTTCGTTAATGGGACATTCATGCGGATTTGACCGATGTGAAATATAAGGTGTATAAATAACACTGCCGATGGTTTTGCATTAAAAAAGTAGTCGGATGAAAGCAAATTTTCAGGACTGATTTGCACTCTGCAACCGGACAGGTATACTTTTTGCGCCTGAGTTGCAATCTTGTCCGGAGGTAAAACTTGGCTTGCAAGCTTGGATAAACTGTAGCAAAAGACTAGGCGGCAGGGATTGAAAAAATAGTTGCGAGTATTCAGCACATAAGAAATGTTTATCGTTTGTATTTGTTCGCCGATTTTTTTTGCTGTTTATGCCTTCGGTCTTCGGTTTTTAATTTGAAAAACAGGGTGGACAATCAGATTGCCGGCTTTTTTACGTCCTCTTACCCGCATGCTGAATTGCGGATAAAATCAGAGTTGTTACATGGATTTCAAGTACATATTCGGTCCGGTTAGGTCATCGCGTCTGGGGCTTTCCCTGGGACTTGAACTGCTGGGTGACAAAATTTGCGATTTTGACTGTCTTTATTGCGAGGTGGGCAAGACCCTGGTGCATACCATGCAAAGAGACGCATATGTGCCGGCTGCGGAAATCTTGCGCGAACTTGAAGAATGGTTTGAGCTGGGATATAATTCTCCGGATTTTATTACCCTGGGCGGCATGGGTGAACCGTGTCTGAATTCTGAAATGGGGATGGTTATTCACGGCGTAAAAAAAATGCGTCCGGACATTCCGGTTGCGGTTTTGACCAATTCGTCCCTGCTGAGTCAGCCCGAAGTAAGGCGTGAATTGAACCTGGCCGATGCGGTCCTTCCTTCCCTGGACACAGTTGTGGAAAAAGAATTTCAGCTTTTGAACAGACCGTGCAGCGGGATTTTACTCAAGGATATCCTGGACGGGTTGATTGAATTCAGAAAAGAATTTGGCGGAAATATTTATCTGGAGATACTTCTGGTTGCGGGTTTCAATGACTCCAAAGACAACTTGTACGGACTTAAAGAATTCTGCCGGCGACTATCGCCGGAACGAATTGATCTGACCCGCATGACCAGGCCGGGGGCTTATATTAAGGCTCCCAAAGTGGACCCAGAGCTTGAGAGTCAATGGCGCAAGGTCCTTGATATTGGCGGTCCGGTGCGAAAATCGGCTGACAATCAAATTTTAAACGAATTTGAGCTGGAGGTTGATCAGGAGACTGTCCTGGCTTCACTCCGCCGCCGTCCGCAGACAGTGGAGCAGCTTGCCAGTGCGTTGGGCACTTCGCCCGACGCGATACAGAAGATAGTCAATGAACTTCTGCATTCCGGACAATTGAGCTCTAATCGGGATCTTGGTGTAGACAAAAATTTTTTTTCAGTGAGGTAGATGACAGGTTATGGTTGCGCAAAAGAAGAAAAGAAAAATGTTTATCAGCGTCCTGCCTGGTGAACAGGTCGAGGTGGCTCTGGCCGAGGACGGCTGGCTGCAGGAATATTACGTGGAAATGCTCCACCAAAGTAAAACAAAGGGCAATATCTACAGAGGGAAAATTCACAATATAGATCCGGCCCTGCAGGCTGCGTTTATAAATTACGGAGCCAAGAAAAACGGTTTTCTGCAGGTGGATGAAGTTCATTCGGAATACTATCTAAAACCGCTGAAGCCGGCCAAAGGCTATAAATATCCGCCTTTGCAGCGGGTGCTTAAATCCGGGCAGGAACTTCTGGTCCAGGTGGTAAAGGAACCCACCGGCAGCAAGGGCGCTTTTCTGACCACCTTTCTTTCCTTGCCCGGGAGATATCTGGTGCTTACTCCGGGCCGGGAACAGCTCGGCATCTCGCGCAAGATTGAGGATGAGAAGGAAAGGCAGAGACTTCGTTCCATAGTGGACGAATTTAAGCTCGAGGACGGCTTGGGACTTATTGTCCGCACGGTCAGCGAAGGGCAAAGCAAGACCAGTCTGTCGCGGGATATGCAGTTTTTAAAGAGGTTATGGAAGGAAATACGCAAAAAAGGCATGTCCGCTTCCGCCCCCAGTTTGATTAATGAGGAAAAAGATTTGGCCTTTCGGGCCATCCGCGACTATTTGACCTCGGACGTGGGCGAAGTCTGGGTGGACGACGAGGAGGTAGCCGATCAGGTCCGGCAATATGTATCCCTTGTTTTTCCCCGGCGCAAGGCAATGGTTAAATTGCATCAGGATCCGGAAAGAAGCCTTTTGGAACGGTTCAACCTGGAAAAGCAAATCGACCAGGTTTCCTCCCGGGAAGTGGACCTGCCGAGCGGAGGCCAGCTTGTTTTTGACCAGACCGAGGCCCTCATGGCCATTGACATTAATTCCGGCAAGCTGGGAGCGGAAAAGAATTTCCGGGAGATGGCCTATAAGACAAATATCGAAGCCGCGGCGGCCATACCGCAGCAATTGCGCCTGAGGGATGTCGGCGGGCAGGTGGTCATTGATTTTATCGAGATGCGGGACAAGAAGCACGTCCGGGAAGTGGAAAAAACCATGCGCTCCGGATTGAAGACGGACAAGGCCCGGACCGATATGAACCGCATGTCCAGATACGGTCTGGTGCAGATGGTCAGGCAACGGCTTGGTTCATCGGCCCTGTCCATAACCTGGAGAAATTGTAAATGCTGCGGCGGCACCGGCCGGGTTCGCAATCTGGAATGGCAGTCCCTGCAGGCCCTGAAAGAGATCTACAGGCTTCTGCGGCGCAAAGGCGGCGCGCAGACTTTGGAGTATCCGGCTGATGCGGAGCTTGCCTTTTATCTCCTGAACCGGAAAAGGGGGCAATTGCACCGCATGGAACAACAATTCGGGCGGAATATCGAAATCGTCGCGCCTGACAGGGAATAGTTTTTCATGCCCAGGAAGGTTTTGCTGCATGTCTGCTGCGGGCCGTGCGCCATATATCCCGTGCGTTCACTCCGGAAACAGGGACTGGAGGTGGTTTGCCTTTTTTATAATCCCAATATTCATCCTTTGCAGGAATATCTGCGCCGCAGGGAAGGGCTGGTCCGGGTCGCGGAAAAAATGGATATAAAAAAAATTATCTGGAAGGATGATGAGTATGAACCGCGGGATTATCTGCGTAACGTAGCCTTCCGCGAGGCCAGCCGCTGCAGCCTGTGCTATCATATGCGTCTGGAGCGGACCTGGTCGATTGCCAAGCGGGGCGGATTTGATTTTTTTACCTCTACCCTGCTTTATTCCAAAATGCAGCAGCATGCTGTGATTGCCGACCTCGGACGCGATATTGCCGGTCAATCCGGGACCGGGTTTCTGTACTCTGATTTCCGACAGGGCTGGAAAGAAGGCATAGAACAATCCAAGGATTGGGGAATTTACCGGCAGCAGTACTGCGGATGCATATACAGCGAAAAAGAGAGATATGCCAGGGAACTCAAGGCGATAATCGCCGGGTCCTGAAGGTTATATGTTTATATTAGGCCACCGGATTTTTTGCTGTTCGTGCTTTCGGCCTGCGGTTTTCTAATACCCACCAGCGGGGGACGCTTGCCCCCTCCGGACTCGCTGACGTGGGGGGAAGCAAAAAGTTGTGCATTTGTTTGGAAAATTAACTTTATGTACAACCCGCGGTCCGGTTTCCCCCTTTTAGAGTGCATAAGAAAACCGGGCGGCCTGTCGCAAAATTACGCAAAAAATCCGATGAACTTTTTAAATCGGTCAATAGTTGCATATGTTCGTGTCTGTCCACCAAAGGCATCTTTAAACAGGTTTAAATCCCGGATCAAATTCTAGCTCCTTTTCTGTCTCGTGAGCTTTAAGTTATGCGTCTGTATGTGCACATCCCATTTTGCCGCAGTAAGTGCTCTTACTGTGCTTTTTTTTCCCAGAAATTAATTCCGGAAAGCAAGGAAATATTTTTTACCGGTCTAAAAAGGGAGATAGTCGCCCGGGGCGCGGAAGCAAAGGGCGCGTTGATCCGCAGTATTTATTTTGGAGGCGGGACTCCTTCGGTTCTGCCCCTGTCTGATCTGCAGGCAATAATTGAATTGATCACTGCAAATTTTGATCTGGATCGGGACATTGAATTCAGCATGGAAGGCAATCCCGAATCCATGCGGGACCGTGATTATATCCGGGGCTTGATGCATCTGGGAATAAACAGGGTCAGCATCGGCCTGCAGAGTTTGCGCCCGGAAATGCTGGAAATGCTGGGCCGGCTGCATACCGCGCGGCAGGGGCTGGATACGGTGCTCATGCTGCAGGATTGCGGACTGGATAATGTCGGAGTGGATCTGATCTGGGGGCTGCCCGGGCAGAAAACAGCCGGATGGATGGAAGACCTTAAAAGCGTTGTTCGCTATCAACCCCGGCATATTTCCTGCTATTGCCTGACTCTCGAGCCGGGCACACCTCTGGCCCGGAGGGTCGGGGCGGGGCAATTTGAATTGCCGGCCGAGGAAGAGCAGGCCCGGATGTATATCTACGGCGCTGAATATTTGGAAAGTTCGGGCATGCTGCAATACGAGGTGTCCAATTTCGCGCGCATGGGATATGCCTGCAGTCATAATCAGGCCTACTGGCAGGGAGAGGAATTCGTGGGTCTGGGGCCTTCTTCGGTTTCCACGCTGGGCGGCTACCGCCGACAGAACCCGTCAAACATAAAAGATTACGCCCGGATGCCTTTGTCCCTTTCAAGCGATAGCGGACAGATCGAGTTCATATCCCGGGGGAAGGCGCTGCGGGAAAAAATCATGCTTTCGCTTCGGACCGCACGCGGACTTTGTCTAAAGGAATACCGCGAGCTTTGTGGAAGGGATTTTTGCGCGTCCAACCAGGAGTTGATAGAGGCTTTGCATAAGCACAATCTTGTCCGTATCCGGGGCGGGTACCTGCGATTGACGAAGAATGGAATGCTGGTCAGCGACGCCATTATTTCGCGCATAATCGATTCGACGCAACCCCGGAACCAATAAAGAATTCATTTTGCCGTTTACGCAATGATTTAGCCCGTTGGTCTTTTTTTGGTGGAGATACTTTTGCAAGTGCATAATTTCAATGGACTTCAAAGAAGACTGCCTTGAGTTACAGTAAAATTTAAGGAGGGTGAGAGCCTTGTTTACTCCCGAACAAATCATGGGGCTGTGTATCCTGGCTCCGATTGCCGGATCTATTCTGGTCCTGCCCAATATTCGGATTCTGCAAAAGACAATAGTCGTTATTTCCGCTGTTTTGCTGACTTGCGGCGCTTTTCTGGCCTACATAGGAGGGCCGGTCACAAGCGATCCGGATTTCGGAGTGCTTCCCGATCCGCATTTAATAGTGGCATTTCTGGATTTTATTCTGCTTTTTCTGATTCTGTACATTGGAATCAAACGCAGGAATATACTCATCTCCGTTTTGACCGTTCTGCAGATTGTTGTTCTGGCCGTGGTGGAAAGCATTCCCGGTGCGCCCGGACAGGGCACCGCCCTTTTTGCGGACCAGTTTTCGCTTATGATGGTTCTGATCGTCAGCGTGGTCGGTTCCCTTATCAGCCTGTACGCAGTGGAATACATGCGTAAACATGAAAAGCATCTGGGGCTGGAAAAGTCCAGACAGGGCCGGTTCTTTTTTTACGTACTTCTTTTCCTCGGGGTGATGAACGGTCTGGTTTTGAGCAATGATCTGCTGTGGTTTTATTTTTTCTGGGAAGTCACCACCTTCTGCTCCTTCGCCCTTATCGGCCACGACGATACCGATGAAGCCCGGGCCAACAGTGAAAAGGCGTTGTGGATGAATCTCCTGGGCGGGCTCGCATTTGTCCTCGGTCTTCTGGTCATAAGGATTAAGGGGATGCCTCTGGAATTGATGTCCCTAGTGAAAGATCCCCAGGGGAGCGCTTTGCTTTTGCCCATGGCTCTTTTTTGCCTGGCGGGTTTCACCAAGTCGGCCCAGGTACCGTTCCAAAGCTGGCTTACCGGAGCCATGGTCGCGCCGACCCCGGTTTCCGCTCTTTTGCATTCCTCAACCATGGTCAATGCGGGCGTATACTTCATCCTCCGTCTGGCCCCGGCTTTTCAAAACACTCTTTTTGGTTCCTATATCGCACTTTTTGGCGCATTTACATTCATCGCAACGTCAACCCTGGCTCTGTCCCAGACCAACGGAAAGAAAATTCTTGCTTATTCGACCATAGGCAATCTGGGAATGATAATCGCCTGCGCCGGGATCGACACGCCGGCGGCCATGTCCGCCGGGATTCTGCTCATTCTCTTTCACGCTTTGTCCAAAGGACTCCTTTTCATGTGCGTGGGGACTATTGAACAGAGAATCGGCAGCCGGAATATTGAAGATATGCGCGGCCTTTTCTCCATCATGCCCAAGACCACGATAATCACGGTAATCGGCATGATCACCATGTTTCTGCCTCCGTTTGGAGTGCTGCTGAGCAAATGGATGGTTATCGAGGCCAGTTCCAAGCAGCCATTGGTGGTAGTCATGCTCGCGCTCGGCAGCGCATTCACAGTGGTCTTCTGGGCAAGGTGGGCCGGTCTGCTTCTCAGTTCGACCTTCGGAGAAGAAGAGAAAAAGGCTGAAGTGCACAGCCGGTTCGTAACTCTGCCCCTGACCGTTCTGACTACTTTGAGCATAGTCATGAGTTTTCTGGTTACCGGTGTCTATACCCAGATGGTGCTGCCCATAGTCAATCTGTATTACAGCAAAGGAATTTATCTGACCGGCAGCGGCGGGCTCTTCAACGAAATCGGCGCCTTCGCCATTTATCCCGTGTTTTTTATCCTTGTTGCCGGATTGATCTATGCCATTCGGGCCGCATCCAGTATTCGTAAACAGGCCTATTCCGATCCCTATATGTCCGGTATTCAGCTTAAACAGGATGATAAATACGGTTTCGACGGTCCGCTTGTTGGATTCGTGCCTTTTAAAACAGGTAATTACTATTTGCGTAATTATATTGGCGAGGAAAAAATCGGTACCGGGATTAATATCGTGGCCATAGGGATCATCATAATAATCATGGCCGGCGTGCTGTGAGCCAGGATAATTTTGAACATAATATCTGTTGACAGGTGTATTTTGGTTTGTCCGTTTAGTGGATGTTAAACTGGATTCAAGGATAAAAAGCAACGGAGACGACTCATGTTTTCTGCCGGAAATTTGTTTCTGGGTATAATCGGCATTCTTGTGGCCCCGTTCGTCGGCGGACTGATAGCCGGAATTGACCGCAGGCTGACTGCCTGGTTTCAGGGGCGCTACGGTCCTCCCATTCTGCAGCCGTTTTATGACGTGTTTAAGCTTTTGGGAAAAAAGAGAATGGCGGTCAACTACTGGCAAATTCTGTGCGCACATATCTATTTGATCTCAGCCGCGATGTGCGTGTTTTTGTTCGCCATCCAGTCCGATCTGTTGATGATCTTTTTCGTTTTGACCATCGGCGGGGTATTCATGGTCATGGGCGCGTTGTCCACGCCCTCCCCGTACAGCCAGGTCGGAGCACAGCGGGAATTGATGCAGATGCTGACCTACGAGCCCTTGCTCGTGCTGGTTTTCGTGACAATTTATTTCGTGACCGGAAGTTTCAAAATCTCGGACATCCTCAATCACGGGGAACCCATACTTCTGGTTTTGCCGCTTATGTACCTGGTTCTGGGTTTTGCCCTGACCATCAAGCTCCGCAAATCTCCTTTTGATATATCCACATCTCATCACGGCCATCAGGAAATCGTCAAAGGCGTACTCACCGAATATTCAGGGCCGCACCTGGCTATTATCGAAATAGCGCATTGGTACGAAATAGTCCTCGTACTTGGTATCTGCGCCCTGTTCTGGGCCACGAGCGCGGTAGGCATGGCTGTACTCCTGGTTTTAACCTATATGGGCGAAATATTGATTGACAACCTGGTCACCAGGGCTACATGGCGCTGGATGCTCGCCTATGTGTGGGGCGTGGGAATCGGTTTGTCATTCATGAACATCGCGCTGTTGTACGCGGAATATTTTTAAACTTTTTCAGATACGCGGAGCAGTTAAATGAATTTTTTAAGACGCTTTGTAAATAAATCCAGGATAAAGTCCCCGTGGCTTTTGCATTTTGACTGCGGAAGCTGCAACGGATGCGATATAGAAGTTCTGGCCTGCCTGACGCCGGTCTATGATGTGGAGCGGTTCGGAATAATCAATGTCGGCAATCCCAAGCATGCGGATATGCTTCTGGTTACCGGGACGGTCAATTACAGAAATCGCTCGGTTCTGGAAAATATATATAATCAGATGCCCGACCCTAAAATAGTGATCAGCGTCGGGTCCTGCGGGAACAGCGGCGGGATATTCCGCGACGCGTACAATGTCCTGGGGGGCATAGACAAGGTGATACCGGTGGATATTTATGTTCCGGGTTGCCCGCCGAAGCCGGAGGCCATAATTGACGGCGTGGTTGCCGGGCTGGAGATACTGGCGCAGAAGGACGGACGGGATATTCTGCCCATGAAGGAAAAACTGGACGAAGTAAGCGCTGAATATTCGCAGAGGTATGAAAATTTCAAGACCGGAGAAGAAAAATGATCGAGCGTATCCGAAAAACTGAACTTATGCACCGGGTAGCGGATATGAAGAATAATGGCTACAGGCTGGTAACCATGTCCGCGGTTAACCAGGACGATTCAATAGAATATATTTATCATTTTGATAAGGATCTGCAAATGGTTAATTTTGCGGTAACTTTGCATAAAAATGAAAATCCGGAAAGCATCTCCGGGATATTCAGCTGCGCCCTTTTAGTCGAAAACGAAATTCAAGACCATTTTGGAGTAAGTTTTGAAAATCTGGCCCTGGATTTTAAAGGGGCCTTTTTACTGGAAGACGAGGTGCAAAACGCACCTTTTTGTTCCATGGGAATCAGAAGGGAAGAAAGCAACGCGGAGGAAAATAAGTAATGTCGCCGACTATAATACCATTTGGACCGCAACACCCGGTCCTGCCTGAACCTTTGCACCTGCAAATAACCGTTGCCGATGAAATTGTTACCGGGGCGGTGCCCAAGCTCGGCTTTGTGCACCGGGGGCTGGAAACTCTGGTTTTGAAGCGTGATATCCACCAGATGGTACAGGTGGTGGAAAGAGTCTGCGGAATTTGCAGCTGCATTCACGCCCATACTTATTGTATGGCTATCGAGGACATTATGGATGTTCAGGTTCCTCCGCGGGCGGATTATCTCCGGATTATCTGGGGCGAGCTGCACCGCATGCACAGCCACCTCTTGTGGCTGGGTCTTCTGGCTGACGCTTTTGGTTTTGAGAGCCTTTTCATGCAGTGCTGGAAGATCCGGGAGAAGGTGATGGATGTTCAGGAGGCCACATCCGGGAACAGGGTTATCGTCTCCGTGAATGTAGTCGGCGGGGTGAGAAGAGAATTGACCCCGGAACAATGCACTTGGATCCTGGAGACCCTGGAAGAGGTGGAAAAGGAGATGCTGGAGATCAAGCAGGTTTTTATCGATGATTTTTCCGTGCAGAAAAGGACCCGGGGAGTGGGCATTCTCAGCCCGGAGGACGCTTACGAGTCCGGGGCGGTGGGGCCGACTTTGCGCGGCAGCGGCGTGGCCCAGGATGTGCGCCAGATCGGCTACGGCGCGTATACCGAGCTGGATTTCGAGCCGGTGATTGAGTTGGATGGGGACAGCTACTCCCGGGCCAAGGTCCGTTTCCGGGAAGTGCTGCAGAGCATTGATCTTGTCCGTCAGGCTATAGACAAGCTTCCCCAGGGTGAAAGCAGGGTCAAGGTCAAGGGATGGCCGGAAGGCGAAGCGATCAGCCGCAGTGAACAGCCCCGCGGCGAACTCATGTACTACATCAAGGCGGACGGAACCAAACATCTGGAAAGGATGCGTATCCGGACCCCGACTTTCGCCAATATTCCGGGCATGCTCCAGATGCTTCCCGGCGTGGATCTGGCCAATGTTCCGGTCGCTGTATTATCCATTGATCCCTGTATAAGCTGTACTGAAAGATAGAGGTATACCATGTTGCACATGACCCCGAATATTTTAAAGAATTTTTTTTCCAAAAGCGCAACCCGGCTTTATCCGGTGGAAGTGCGGGAACCATTCGAGTTTTCCCGCGGCGCGCTGGAGATAAAACTGGAGGATTGTATCTTCTGCGGGACGTGCATGCGCAAGTGCCCGTCACAATGCATCAGCGTGGACAAAAATGCGGGAACCTGGGACATGGACCCGTTCGCCTGTGTCTATTGCGGGATTTGCGTGGACCATTGCCCCACTAGTTGCCTGTATCAGAGCCGCCAATACCGGCCGCCGGAGGCGGAAAAATTTCATGTATCCCTGCAGGGCGAACCGCCGAAGAAAAAGGGCAAGAAAAAGGAAGCATCCGGGGAAGAAGAGGTATCAGAACAAGAGCGGGAAGATCAAAACGGCGGGGATGAAGCATAAACTCGGGTAACCGAGTCTGTCCCGGCTTTATTTAATAGCCCCTGGGCCGACGAGGCCCAGGGGCTTTTTTACGGCCTGTCAGCCGCCGCTCCTCGTTCCCACCAGGTTTTCCCGTGTCTTCTTATATGCTCTTTAAGATCGGGATCGGTGATGGTGTGCGTCCGGACGCTTTTTCAAACCGGCTGAACCTCTGTTGCCAGCGTATCGGATCGGCATTTTTCATTTTTCCCCGACTGTTTTTTGCAAAATCCGGATTGGCTAGAATTTGGGGGTTACCCCGCCTTTTCCCATTCAAAGCTTTCGATATTTCGCTTTTCACTGGAAAATTCCACCCCGATCAGATAAATTTCCCGCCCGGCAAATTGTTCGGCGTATCCCTTTGATTTTATCCGCTCCAGGGCCTTTTCTTCCCCGCATTGCTCGACGACCTTGAATTCAATCACATAAACGCGGTTATCAAGCCGCACGAGCAGATCGAGACGCCCTTTGTTGGAATGGACCTCGGGACGGACATCAATTCCGGTGGCCGCGAAATAGCAGTAGACAATGGAGGCGTAGTAGGCCTCGTATCCGGCGGTTTGCTGTTCTTTGTACCAGTCATAGGGAATGGAGGCGAAAAAGGAGTGAAAGATTTCGTGCAGACGGTCCATATCCAAATCACGCAGGGATTCGTACAGGGCAAAGGCGTTATTTATTTGCTCAACCGGGGGCTTGGTGAAATAATAAAGCACATAGTCGGCCAGGCTCTGCCGGGCTTCCTGGTTGGGGTATCCCAGGGTGTGGCGGCGCATTCAGGTCATTTTTTCCAGGCCTTTTATGGTCAGGTACCCGGTCTGGAAAAGCAGATTTTCCACCTCGATAAAATCTATGTCAAAGCTGCCCAGCAGTTTTTCCCCGGCTTTTAGATCGTTAATCTCCGGGACGGAGTATTTCCGGGACTGCAAGAGCTTTATCAAGAATGTGGGGGTGCCGCTTTCAAACCAGTAGTTGGAGAATTCCTTGTTTCTCAAGTAAAGAAGGACATCGAAAGGATTATAGACCTTTTCTCCCAGCCAGGAATAGCCGTTGTACCATTTTTTTACTTCTTCCAGGTCGACTCCCGGCAGGTAGTCGGCGAATACTTTTTCCAGCTCGTTTTGAGTGTATCCGCATATAGTGGCATAACTCCTGCTGAGGGTGATGTCTTCCAGGTTGTTCAGCCCGCTGAAAAGAGAGACCTTGCTGAATTTGGAGACTCCGGTGATAAATGTCAGACGGATGTACGGGTCACAGTCCTTGATCACGGAATAGTAGTTTTTGAGTTCTTCCCGGATTTCCACGGCCAGTTCGGGCTTTTCTATACTGTCCAGTATGGGCTTGTCGTATTCGTCAATCAGGATGACCACCGGGCGGGAATATTTGCCGTGGCATTTCTGAATTAATTCTTTAAATCTGCCTTTCAGGCTGTTTTAGGCATATTCAATATTGTGATGCTGGCCTTGATCGTAGAGGATTTCCTCAAGGGTAGTGCGCAGTTCCTCTAAACTGCGCATGACTCCCGATCCGAAGCTTATGTGTAAAACCGGATTGGTCTCACTCCAGTCCCAGTTGTCGTACAGGTAAAGGCCTTCAAAAAGATCTTGCTTGCCCTCGAAGGCAGCCTTTAGGGTGCTCAAAAAAAGGCTTTTGCCGAAACGGCGGGGCCGGGACAGGAAATAGTATTTACCCTGCAATGTTATAGAAGAGACAAATTGGGTTTTGTCCACATAGGCAAAACCTTCGCGAATTAAATTCTCAAAGGTCTGGATTCCAATGGGCAGTTTTTTCATTGCGGGTTCTCCCGGGTATTTCGTCTTTGCATAGAGGATACTACCCGTGCTTTTTTTGAATTCAAGTGGGGGCATAGGACAGAAGTCAAAAAACAGAGGACACAAAAATCAAAGGGCTGTGCAAGGCGGGGCGGGTAATTTTTTATACATCTCAAATAAGGAGATGTGAAGTGAATATACTGAGCGCATGGACTTTTTCCCTTGCAAGGCCCTCTTTATCATTTTATCATTATTAACATATTTGCTGACGCATTGGGAGGCTAAAAAGTGCTAAAATTGTCTGATCAGGAAAAACAGGAAATTATTCGCCATCTGGAGTCGGATAGTGAGTTGCCTGAGAAATATCGTTTCCTGCTATTTGAAGATAAACGGGAAGTGGAGCTTGTCTGGAACGGCAAGACCAATGAGGTCTGTAATATTGTGTTGCCGTTTCAAACAATAGAACAGGTTGACGAGCCGAGGGCGGAGAAACCATCGGGCTCAACCAGGGAAAATCAGTTGAATTTTCTTGACTATTTTAAAGTAGACAGGCGGGGACGACAACTCAAGGGCTGGACCAACAAGCTCATCTGGGGCGACAATAAATTGATTCTGTCATCGCTGAAGAACGGGCCGCTCCGGGAGGAGATTGAGGCCCACGGTGGGCTGAAACTCATTTACATCGACCCGCCTTTTGACGTGGGCGCGGATTTTTCTATGGATATCGAGATCGGCCCTTCGACAGGCTCAGAGCGAACGGAGACCTTCACCAAGAAGCCCAATATCCTCGAAGAAATCGCCTACCGCGACACCTGGGGCCAGGGTGCGGATTCTTTTATTGCCATGATTTATGAGCGGTTGATCCTGATGCGGGATTTGTTGGCGGAGGATGGGAGTATTTATGTGCATTGTGATTGGCGGGTGAAT
>JBNJHA010000044.1:9993-19861 GCA_051748085.1 Thermodesulfobacteriota bacterium | reverse complement strand
TGTGTGCGCCGGGTAAAGCCCGGCTGCCGGCAGCAGGGCCGGGTACTGATCTGCGAGTTCCAGGTTGCGGCGGGCATCTTCCAGGGTTTCGCTGACCGTGATGATCTTTTCCACCCCGGCGGCGGCCGCCCTTTGCATCACAGCCTTGCGGTCTGCGTCAAAGCTGTTGTCATAAAGATGGGTGTGGGTGTCGATTAACCGATGCATGGGCCAGCCTTTTGTCTTTAGCGGCAAATCCTCATTTGAATGGTTCATTGCGGCACTTTGCACAGATAATGCAGGTTAAACCCGTCATGGGCCATTTCCCTTACTTGTACTTCTTCAAACCCGGCCTGCGCGAGCATGGCTTCGGCCTGCTCCCGGCCCCACATCATGCCCAGTCCCGTGCCGTTGTCGTTTAACCCCACGGGCATGCAGTGCATCAGGCTTACGGTATACAAAAACGGCCCCATGGGATGATCCATGTTGTCTGCCGGATTGGTCCGGGCCTTGATATCCACCATGGAAAAAAGTCCGCCCGGGGCCAGCATGTACCGGACGCCCTTTAAGGCTTCCAGGGGGTGGCTCTGGTCGTGGATGGCATCAAATGCGCAGACATAGTCAAAGCATTGGTCAAACTCCGGATCTCCGGCAATTTTGGCTGCATCCCGGTTTTTGTAGGCAACGTTTGGCAGTCCTGCTTTTTGGGCGTCTTTGCGGGCGGTCTCCAGGGCCGGTTCATGGTTGTCAATGCCGGTAAACCGGCTTTTTGGAAATGCCTGCGCCATGAGGTTTAAGGCAACGCCATGGCCGCAGCCCAGATCACACACCCGGATGCCGGATTTGAGCTTTTCCACCAGTTTTCCGTTTTCAACAGCGGGCAGAAATTCGCTGAGCAGGACCTGCTCGTGTTTGGCATCGGCCAGCTGGCTCATAAACTGCTGAAAATCCGGGTACCGGGAAAAGGCAATGCCTTCGCCGGTCTCAAACCCGCGAATGACCGATTCCATTGCACAAGATGTCAGCAGCGGGATTTCCTGGGTGTAGACCCCGAGGTTGCTGCTGCCGGATTTGCGGGTCAGAAAACTTGCATGCTCCGGGGGTAGATAATAGGTGTTTTCATCATCCGGGTTTTTGCCGGGCGTTATGATTTGCCCGGTGACCATGATGGCCAGCCACTCTCTGAGATAACGATCATTGAGTCCGGATGCGGCCGCGATTTCGGCTGCGGTGGCCGGCCGGCCCATATCCTCGAGGGTCTCAAAAATTCGGTTTTTGTATCCGATGGCCATGGCCAGGTTCAGGGCCCCGCAGTTGAGAATGTCGGCCATTTTTTGGGCAAAATCATCCATTGTTGTTCCTGATGCGTATTGGGTTTTTGGTGAAATGTTTTCGTGTAAAACCTCACAGGAAATTCAACGTAGAGGTATTGGGCGGTTCTGTCAAGCTGCAGGTGGCCTGTGCCCGGCACGCATTTGTTCCCATCCGGCCGCGGCCATCTGCACCGGGTCCCAGGGGCTGGACAGCGGCGGGGTGTAGCTCAGATCCAGGTCGCAGATCTCGTTTACGCCCATGAAATGGTGCAGGGCGGCTGCAAATATATCGATGCGCTTGGATACTTCCGTGCCATGCGCGCCCACAATCTGGGCGCCCAGAAGCTGACCTGTGTCAGCGTCGCCAGTGACTCGTATGCAGAGGTCCTTTGCGCCCGGATAATAGGCCTTGTGATCCGGAACCCGGATATCCGCGCTTAAGGGTGAAAATCCTTCGGCTGCGGCCTCGCTTTCTTTGAATCCGGTGCGGGCGGCCACAAGGGTAAAAATCTTGACGCACTGGGTGCCCAGGGTGCCGGTAAATTGGCTTTTTTTGCCGGCCGCGTTTTCGCCCGCCACCTTTCCCTGCTTGTGGGCGGTGGTGCCCAGGGGCAGCCACAGGTTTCGGTCCAGGAGCCGGTGGCGGGTTTCCGCGCAGTCGCCGGCTGCATAGATGTCTGCCAGGTTGGTTTCCATCCGGGCGTTGACCCGTATGGCCCCGGAAAAACCGGTTTCAATGCCGGCGGAAAGGCCGGGCTCGGTCTGCGGGCGGGCGCCGGTTGCCACAAACACCATGTCGCCCGCAATTTCAATGTCTTTTTCCCCGGCCTGCCGGGCATCGACCATCAGGCCGTTTTCGTGCGGCCGGATGCCCCTGGCTGAAACCCCGGTCAATATGCGGACCCTGTTGGTTTCAAGCTCGCTTCGGACAAGTGCGCCCATGTCGGCATCCAGTGTGGTCAGCACCGAGGGCGCGTATTCCATTACTGTTGTCGTAAGGCCCCGACGGGTCATGGCATCGGCGATTTCCATGCCGATATAGCCCGCGCCGATGATGATGATGGATTGGGGCTTTTTGCGGCGGATAAATTCATCTATGGCAAAACCGTCCTCCATCCATCGCAGAAAAAACACCCCGGGCAGATCCAGACCGGGGATTTGGGGGGCGGTGGACCGGGCGCCGGTGCACAGCACCAGTTTGTCCCAGGCCATGGTCTGGTTGGCACCCGAAGGGGTGTCTACGCAAACGCTCTTTTTTGCCGGATCAATGGCCGTGCACCGGTGGTTTGTCTTTACGGTGATGCCCTGGGCCTCAATGGCGGCCAGATCCCTATGGGCCAGGGTTTTCCAGTCGGCCACCTCCCCGGAAAGGTAAAAGGGCAGGCCGCATATGCTGAAATTGGGATAGGGGTCGGCCAGCACAATCGTGGGCCGGATTTCCGGGTTGATCTGCCGGGCGGCCAGTGCGGCGCTGATTCCGGCATCGCTTCCGCCGATGAGCAACAGTTCCATGCACACACCTGCTTTTTTGTTTTATGAGGGTTTCAAAGTTGTTTCCGGCAAATCTATCAATATATGGGCCGCAAGCCGCTGTCAATGCCGGGGCTGCCAAAGCCGCGGAAATGTCACAAAAAAGATCACCTGACAGGATTTTCAAAGACGAAAATTGTTTTGAGTCGGATCAACCGGGCCTATGAGGAGATCACCGGGTTGGATACGTCCGGCTTCTACGGCAAAAATTTGAAAAAGCTGGTGGCTGAGGGGATTGCTGCCGTTGGGTCGAAGATCGGGGGTTATTTGCCTTTTTCTTGTCCCGTGCCCAAAGAAAAAAGGTTGTTTTTCAGTTTTTGTCTTGTTACCGTAAAAACTGTGGCCTTTAACAAAGGGCCAAAAATATTGTACGTGATCAAAGGAGGAGACAGCAACATGGAACAGGGAACAGTAAAATGGTTTAATGAACAAAAAGGTTTTGGTTTTATCGAAAGAGAAGACGGTCCCGACGTTTTCGTTCATTTTTCCGCCATCAATGCAGATGGTTTCAAAACATTGAACGAAGGGGACAAGGTGAGCTTTGAGGTCGAGCAGGGACAAAAGGGTCCGGCTGCAACGAATGTAACAGTGCAGTAAAAGCCTTGATCCAATAAAAAGGGTGCTTTCCGAAATAAGAAAGCACCCTTTTTTTATTGGAATCATTACAATGATTGATCAGTTGCCAAGATTTCCGAACCCGGCCCGGCCGCCAGGGCCGGGCCGGGGCTGTGCGGTTACTTCAGCAGGCTGACGTAGCGTGCCACCTCGACGTCTTTTTTCCATGCCGGCCATTTATCGGCACGGTTGGTGCTTTTCCGGTCAGTCTGCCAAAACCGGCGGATTTTTCGGATACGGTTTCTGCGGAATGCCATTTTCCCCCTCCTTGTGTTTGTTTTTTTTGGGCAGGGTTCACAAGATCAGGGTTTTTTCCTTTTTCTTGCCCTGCTTTTTCATGGACAAAGGTGTCTAACCTTATGGTCTCTTTGGGCTTTCTGCCCTGTCTGAATTATTTTTTCAATATTTTTTTTATTCATATCGTCAATTTCAAAATATGATTTAAAAATTTTTTGTAAAGTCATGATTGACAGCCTGTCTATCTTTTTTCTTCAACAGTGTAATAAACCGTGTACCCGGTCAGAATCTCGTTTATTTTCCCCCTGATTGTCTCCATAGCGGTCAGCGTCAGCACTTGAACCACGCCCGGGCGAAGGCATCGGCGAATCTGCTATGCTTCACCCCTTCAATTTTCGCATGACTGCCGAGGCATAGAGGCTGCATTTTTGCGGAATCAGAAAAATATTTTAAATACATTTGATGGAATTTCCATACGATTGTGGGTCGTCTTACAATCGATTAAGCCTAAGAATGACCTCCGGTAAAAATGTGAGCAGCTACGAGATACAATGGCGCCTGGAACCTGTTGAATCCGGTATGCCTTTTTCCCTTAGGGGTGTTAAAATCGTTTTGCTTTTTCCATATACATATGATCATCCGCCTTTTTAAATAACTCCTTGATATCAAGGGAATGTTCACTGCTCATTGCATATCCAATAGCCATGGACACCCTGGGTATGACCCTGTTTTCAGCTTCATAATCGTAACTGCCCTCATTCATACCCCGTTTGATCCTCTTAATACAATCTTCTATCATTTCTTTCTTGCCGTGCGTGACCAAAATAGCAAATTCATCTCCTCCGATGCGGGCGACAATATCTTCTGGGCGAAAAGAATTTTTCAAAATACGAGCTGCTTTTTTAATCAATTCGTCTCCCTGTTGATGTCCCAGGGTATCATTGATACGCTTTAAATTGTTTATGTCACAAACAATTATTCCTAAGGAAACATCTCGCGCTTTTGCTAATCGTCCCAGTTCCTCCTCAAAAAAATTTCTATTATACAGGCCTGTCACGGAATCATGGAAGCTCAAGTAGTTGAGCCGTTCCTGAAGTTGGTTCCACTCAGTCATATCCCGGATAATGCTTAAACTTCCAATTTTTTCTTGATCTGTATTGTACAATAAACTTATAGAAACAGCACAAGGTACTAACGCCCCGTCTTTGCGGACAAAATTAATTTTATAGTTCTGAACATATTCCTGTTTTCTGAGCAGATCCAGCATATTTTCCATGGCCTCACGATCAGCATACAATTGAAACGCTTTTTTATCTTTAAGCTCTCCAAAATTATATCCAAACAGCTTGGCAGCGTTATTGTTCCAGCGGGTAAACCTGCCATGTTCATCCACGATCGCTATAGCATCCACAGAGTTTCGGAAAATATTGTCCAGAAAATCTTTTTCTTGCCTGTATTTTTTCTTCTCTCTTAGCAAGTTATACTCTGTTTCTTTTTGCAATGTGACATCTTTTAGAATTGCTATAAAGGAATTTTCTTTTTCTTGCTCCGAACAGGAAAGTATTCTTAGTGAAATCAGCTTGTTGTTAATTTCAAAGACTTCATCCAACAAAGGTTCCTGCCAAATCCGATCCGATTCAGATATCTTTTGCTGTATTCGCGCTTGAGCCTCATCTTTGAATAACTTAAAGAAATCGCTTGACAAAAGATCTTCTTCTGATTTGCCGATAATTGAAAGTGCTGCAGGATTGGCTCGAATAATTTTTGCACTTTCCGTCAGTTCCAGCAGGCCGTCATAGAAATTATTGATTGTTGTTTCCAGGTGTCTGTTGGAGGCTATTAATTCTTTTGAAATTTGCCGTGGAGGCAGGTTTTTGCCCCCAATGATTTCCTCTTTCAGAAAATTCACATTGCCGGACTCGATATGCTGCATTATATGATCGATTTGTCCTGCCAGCCTGTCAAAGGGCCCTTTTGCCAAAAGGAGATCAGCATATAAATTTTCAAAAGCCACCTCTTTTTCTTCTGCTATAATGGCGGAAAGAACTACAATAAAGCAATTATCCATTTCCGTGCGACTGCGGATAATCTGACACAACTTGTAGCCGTCAATTTTTGGCATGACAAGGTCAACAAACATTATACCAGGCGTACAGATTTTCAATAGCTCCAAGGCAGCCAGGCCGTCCTTGGCGGTAAAGACCTCGTGGCCCCGCTGTTGAATACGGTTGGAAAGAAACTTGCGGGCAACCGGATGATTATCAACGATCAATACTGTTTCCATCACCAAATCCTGTGCCATTTATTTTTAAACAAGGTGGTTCGCTGAGATCCCGAACATTGTTTATGCCTTTTGGCACAAAAAATCAAGCTATTTTGCCTACTTGGTTCTACTCTGCGAGTCTTAGTGACACGAAAATAAAGCTGATGAATTTTTCACAAAACTCGATTGATTGCGGCATATGCTCCGAAATAAGGATACGCAATATGATTACTGTCAGATTCATCTTCGTTTGGCGAAAAGCGGAAGCACCACCCTTCTGGCTGGGTATAGCCGCATAGCGCACTTGTGTCCCCGGGAAACATTGACAAGCCTCTTTGATTCTGTGGCATATCGCCGTATTTTGAAAGAGTTATATGGCTTGCAGTAAGTGATGACGGCTGCGGCATGGAAACAAAAATTCAGGACAACCTGTTTGAGCCCTTTTTTACGACCAAGGAAATCGGTAAAGGAACCGGCCTGGGCCTATCGACGATTTACGGCATTGTGAAGCAGAACAACGGCTTTATAAACGTTTACAGTGAGCCGGGAATAGGGACAACATTTAAAATTTATCTTCCTCGCTATATAACCGATAAAGTATCTGACATCTCAACGAAAAACTCCACTGCACACATGCCGACGGGCTCGGAAACCATCTTGCTGGTCGAAGATGAAAAGCCGATTCTGCAGATGGCCAGGACCGCTCTTGAGCAACTGGGATACACCGTGCTGACCGCTGCAAGCCCCAAATACGCATTGGAGCTTGCCAGAGATCATGGTATTGAAATTCATCTTTTAATCACCGACGTGGTCATGCCGGAGATGAATGGCCGGGATTTATCATCTCAATTGGTCAAAAACCATCCTGGCCTTAAAACCCTTTACATGTCAGGCTATACGGCTGATGTTATCGTACGCCACGGGGTGCTGGACACCGGTGTACAATTCGTTCAGAAACCATTCTCGCTGCAAGATCTGGCGGTCAAAGTGCGGGAGACGATTGAGCAGGAATAGATGTATTGCCCTGGCATAGGGTAGGCGTGCACAATGCCACGGAATGCAATATTTTGGGCCTTATGAAATTTGCACCCTGATTCTGGCAATCTTTTTTGGCCTGACTTTCCGGATCCATTTTGCAGATTGCAGCTTTTTTGCATTATATGCCAAATTACCCAGCGGCCTAAAGTATAGGTGCCAGCCATCCGATTTATTATTTGGGTACATCCGGCTCTTTTGACGTAATGGATGAAATAGGATAATATCATGTTTTTATTAGCGTTAAAATTGAAGGTGATCTTGATAAGACCCCTTGAAGAATACCCAAACGATCGGCTCGCCGCACCTGCGGAGATCTTATGACTGCCAAACCGACCTATGAAGAACTGGAACAGGAAGTCAACACCCGCCGGCAAGAAGTTCGGAATTACCGCCAGTTAATCGAAAATCTCAACGAAGTGCTCTTCATGCTGGATCTTGGTGCAAAGGTCACATACGTTTCCGCCAACATCGAAAACATCAGTGGATATACCCCGGAAGAAATTGTCGGCCGCAGGTTTACCGATTTTGTGCTTTCTGAGGATCTGGCAGGCCGCATCCATTCTTTCCAGAAAGTTGTTTCAGGACAAAGGGTAACAACGGAATACCGATACATTACAAAAAATGGCGGAATGGTATGGGTGATGACCAATGCCAGGCCGATTTTTGAAGGAAAAGATGTTGTCGGGATTCAGGGGATGCTGGTGGACATCACCGAGCGCAAAGAGGCCGAAGAATCCCTGCGCCAGTCTGAGGCCTACTACCGCGCCTTATTTGAGACCTCTGGTACGGCTATGTTCATCATTGAAGAAAGCACCATCATTTCACATGTGAATTCAAACTTCGAAGCCCTGTTAGGATATTCCAAACTTGAGGTGGAAGGAAAAAAGTCCTGGATTGAGTTCATTCATGCGGATGATGTGGAATGGATGAAGGAAAACCATTATTTACGGCGGCGTGACCCCCGGGCGGCTCCCCTTAGTTATGAGTTCCGTTTTTTTGTCCGAAACGGCGGGTTGCGCCACGGCTATCTGAGCATCGACATTATTGCCGGTACGACACAGAGCGTGGTTTCTGTCATCGATATAACAGAGCGAAAGCAGGCAGAGGAGCAGTTAAAGGAAAGTGAAGAGCGGTTTTCAAAGGCGTTTCGCTCCAGTCCCGCCCCTCAGGTCATATCGGATATAACCACCGGGGAGTTTATTGATGTCAACGACCGCTGGCTGGATATGCTTGGCTATGCCAGGGAACAACTTATCGGGCGGACTTCAAAGGAGGTGGGCATCTGGGCGGATCCCGGCCAAAGAGATCCTATCATACAGAAACTGCAGGAAAACACATTTTTCAACGAAGAGCCTGTAGAATTCAGGACAAGCAAAGGCAGCACAGTATATGCGCTCTGGTCAGCCGAGAGGATCACCCTTAAAGGTCGTCATGTCTTACTGGGTATGCTCTATGATGAAACCGAGCGCAAGCAGGCTGAAAAGGAAAAGGAAAAACTGCAGGCCCAGCTGGCCCAGGCCCAGAAAATGGAATCCGTTGGCCGGTTGGCCGGCGGTGTTGCCCATGATTTCAACAACAAGCTTTCCATTATAAACGGTTACGCTGAAATGTCTTTAGACATGCTTGATCCTGAGAAACCGGTCTACAAAAATCTCAAGGAAATTTACAGCGCCGGAAAGCGCTCGGCAGATATTGTAAGACAACTGCTTGCATTTGCAAGACAGCAGACAATAAGTCCGATAAGACTGGATTTAAACGATACGATTTCCAATATGCTGAAAATGCTTCAGCGTTTGATCGGCGAAAACATTCATCTTGTATGGCACCCTGGCACCGACCTGTGGCCGTTAAAAATCGATCCTTCACAGATCGACCAGATCATGGCCAATCTCGCTGTCAACGCCAGGGATTCCATAGAAGACGTTGGCAAATTGATCATAGAAACAAAAAATGTTGCGGTTGATGAAGATCATTGCCGGCAGTATTCTTATTTTGTTCCCGGAAGATATGTCATGCTGGCGGTGAGCGACAACGGCTGCGGCATGGAAAAAAAAGTTCAGGACAATCTGTTTGAGCCGTTTTTTACGACCAAAGGAATCGGCGTGGGAACAGGCCTGGGATTGTCCACAGCATACGGCATTGTCAAGCAGAACAAAGGTTTTATAAACGTTTACAGTGAACCCGGTGAGGGCACGACCTTTAAAATCTATCTGCCCCCCGATGAAGAGCCGGAATCCGGCTCATCGCAGCATCTAAATGAATCCGCCAAGCCAGCTCCCATCGGCTCAGAAACAATCATGCTGGTTGAGGATGAGCCAGCTATTCTGAAGATGGGCAAAGGTATGCTTGAAAAACTGGGATACACTGTACTGACCGCTGAAAAACCGGATGACGCACTTCGGCTTGCTGAAGAATATGAGGGCAAAATCCACCTTCTGATAACCGATGTTATCATGCCGGAAATGAACGGCCGCGATCTTTCCGCAAAGCTGTCTGATCGCAGCCCCGGGCTAACATCAATTTACATGTCCGGCTATACAGCCGATGTCATCGCTCATCACGGAGTGCTCGAGAAGGGCGTGCATTTCATCCAAAAGCCCTTTTCAATTCAGGATTTGGCGGTAAAAGTGCGCGCGGCAATTGAGCAGGAATAGGAATGCCTGTGGTCCATGATCCAACTGTTGCCCGAATACTATCGACAGGCAGTCCTTTTATCGTCTGAGTTCTGAGATTCCAACAAGGGTGTGCAAAATTTTATTTTTTGCCCCTTGCTCTGCAGGATAAAGGATAAACTGCTATTCGTCGGAAGAAAGGAAAAGAAGATGAAAATATTGGTGCTAAACGGAAGCCCTCGGCGAAATGGAACGGTCGCTTCACTTCTCAAGTCGGTAAA
>JBNJHA010000044.1:0-9893 GCA_051748085.1 Thermodesulfobacteriota bacterium | reverse complement strand
GCTATTCGTCGGAAGAAAGGAAAAGAAGATGAAAATATTGGTGCTAAACGGAAGCCCTCGGCGAAATGGAACGGTCGCTTCACTTCTCAAGTCGGTAAAGGAAGCATTATCGGCCGGGCATGATATCGAGTGGATTGATGTATGCGAACTCGACATGAAATATTGCACAGCCTGCATGGCCTGCCGAGAGAAAGAAAAATGTATTTTGCCTGAAGATGATGCCCACATAGTGGGTCAGAAGATTCAGGATGCTGATGCCTTGATTATTGGTACGCCGACACACTGGGGAAATATGTGCGCGCCGTTAAAGCTTCTTTTTGATCGCAATGTGCCAGTACTTATGGGGGAAAGCTCTAAGGGAATGCCAGAACCAAGGCAGAAAGGCAAGCGTGCCGTTGTTGTGACGGCTTGCACGACACCGTGGCCCTTTAATTTCATTCTTCCTGAAAGTAGGGGTGCCATTCGAGCCGTCAAAGAGGTTTTGCACTACGGAGGTTACAAAACTGTGGGTACCATAACGAAACCAGGAACCAAGAAGTCAAAAGAGATGTCGTCATCCTTAATGACAAGGGCAAAGCGTTTGGGAAATAAGCTGGTCCAGAAATGAGCTTCCAACACTTGCTACCCAAATGATCTTTGCTGAAATCGTCTTGAACGTCATATCAACATCCGCTCTCATGATTCTCTTCGAGTTTTCTCTTAATCCATAAAGAGGGTGACTCGAAAAGATATCATTTATTCAAGCTTGCCTATTACTTGTTTGGCGAATTTACTGATCCTTCCTGCATTGATTTTGCCCTCTGAAACAAAATCCCCTTCGATTCTGAGGAATCGGCTAGTGCCGCCGAGGAGCTATCCGCACAGGTGATCCCGTTGGACGATACGGATTTTAGGCACTTTTAGGATACAACAAAGTCTTTTTTTATCGGCCTTATGCGAAAGCAAACCAAGAGGGGCGGTCTCCGGGCCGCCCCTAAAAATGAAAGGAAGGCATCATCAATAGGCAGGAAGCAGAAAGACAAACCAAGCCTTCCAAGCTTGCGGGAAGATATTTGTTTCAGGCCTATTCATGTTGCCCGCGCGTTTGGTGCGTATTTTTATTCCTGGCGGTTTTTATCATAGCCAAACCAGACCGGATGTTAAAAAGTCAATCCCGTTTATTTAATGCCTGCGAGGTAAACGAGGTCCCGGATGCGGCAACCAAGTCTTTGAGGGGCTTTCTTTCGTTTTCCAGAGCCTCTGCAAAAGTGGCCCGGTTGCGGTACTCTATCAGGTCCTTTACGGTGAGGGCAGTCTCATTGTCGGTTTCGCAGATCATGCGGGCAATGGCTTCGGCCCGGGGCATAAGTTCCTCCGGGGCCAGCACCTCGTTTACAATGCCGCAGGCAAGGGCCTGTTCGACGGGTATCCATTGGCAGGTAAGGGAAAACTGCTTGGCCAGCCGCTGCCCGACAGCTTGCTGCAGAAGCTGGGTCATGCCCCACCCGGGTCGGATTCCGACCCGGGCGTGGGTGTCTGCAAAAGCTGCTTTTTCAGAGGCAATCAAAAAATCGCAGTTCAGGGCGAGTTCAAATCCACCGGTGACTGCTGGTCCGTTAACCGCGCCGATTATGGGTTTTTTGCAGTCTGCGGCAATATCGACCAGGTCCCTGCCGTCGCCCCTGGGATCAACAAGGTTTTCGGTTTCCAGGCAGCCCAGATCCAGCCCGGCGCAGAAGGCCGTGCCTTTTCCGGTGATAATGATCGCCCTTATCTCATCATCTGAGGCCGCTTTTTCCAGCCCGTCGTAAAGCCCCCTTAAAAGGGCTTGGTTAATGGCATTTCTTCTTTCCGGCCGGTTAAGGGTTATGGTAACAGCTTGGTTTTTATATTCAATTAGTACCGAATCTTCCATGTCTTTCCTCCTGTTTTTAGAAATTGCATTGTGTATATACCTCCTCTGTCCGGAATTTCAAGCATTGTATTGATTGAAAAATAATCGATGGAAAGGAGCAGATTCGCCCGAGCCCAACGCAATACCAGAGAAACCCGGATAAGCGTCCGCCTTGAGACAAACGGCACCGGAAGGAGTGGAACAGACAAGAGAACAATGGTTTCCGTAGACTTAGGCGCTACCGCTATCTGGCGAGGCTTCGATCACACATTGAAGGTTTGGTCTTTTCATGATTTCCTGCATGTGCACCGGGATACGAAGCGGCCCCATGCTTTGAACTTCTTGCAATGCCAATTTTCAGAACTTCAGAAGCCGGTGAAGAAAAAATCAAGTACTGCAATTATTTCATCGCGCCGATCTTTAAGGGTGCCCGCCTGTTGACCCATCGATTGGACCGAAATACCGGCTAATTCCGCGGTAGACATAATAACCAGGGTTTCATTGACCGTGAATTGGGGATTGAGATGCCGGAGAGGTTTTCCCGTAGCCGAGGCATTTACAAGAGGCACAACCACGCGTGTTGCCAGCGTATCGAGCAAGTCGGCCTGAACATCGAGCAAATAAGGAATTTCTTGATTTGTTTCCGGGTTGGGGTTGCCATACACATCGAATTGAGCCATCAAAATTTCCTCAAGCCTTCACTGAAAACACCTTTTGTCTGGATGCGATGATTGTAGGCCTCAATTGCATCTCGATTCTCTTTCTTCCATTCATGGCGTTTTGCTTCGGCCAGCATTTCTATAAGATGATTTTCCAGAACCTTTGAAAGGTTTATGTGGTGCTCTTTTGCCTTCATGAGAAGGTCGCTGTTGATGCTGAGATTGGTAGCCTTTTTTGGCGCGTTGGTGTTATAAAAATGAACGGCTTTCATGTGACCTCCTCGTACGCAAAAGTTATGCGCATATGTTATCCCTGTAAATGTATTTTGTCAATAGTGCTCTCTATTCTCAAATACGGTTACCTGCCACGGAATTCAATATTTTCGAGCCTTTTGAAATTTGCATGAAGTACTTGCCAAGTCAGATATTACCATTGCAACGCGAGCTCATTTTACGACCCTGCTATATGGTTCCTCTCAATGTGCCCTGTCATTATTCGCAGTGCCATGAGAGGAACCTGTTACTTCTTCTGTTACAGCTTCTTACAACTGATTTTTGATCTTCTCATAAAAGGACAGGCATTCCGGATTGGACAAAGCCTCTTTGTTTAGCACTGCATTGCCGTGCAGGATCTTTTTAACCGCCAGTTCAACTTTTTTCATGTTCAGGGTGTAGGGGATGTCCGGCACTGCACAGATTTTTGCCGGAACATGCCGGGGCGTGGTGTTTTCCCGGATGGTGTCCTTGATTTTCTTTTCCATTGAATCGTCGAGTTCGTATCCGGGCTTCATTTTCACAAACAGCACCACCTTTTCATCCCCGTCGACCTTGTAGCCGGTGACAATGCTGTCCTCGATCTCGGAGAGCTTTTCCACCTGCCGATAGATCTCTGCCGTACCGATGCGCACGCCCCCCGGGTTCAGGGTGGCATCCGACCTGCCGTAGATAATCACCCCGCCGTGGTCGTTGATCTCGATATAGTCGCCGTGAGCCCACAGACCCGGAAACATGTCAAAATACGCGGAATGATACTTGCTGCCGTCCGCATCGTTCCAGAAATACAGGGGCATGGACGGCACCGAGGCCTCGCACACCAGTTCGCCGGGCTGATTGTATATCGGATGGCCGTTTTCGTCATAGGCCTTGACCTTCATTGCCAGTCCCCGGCACTGCAGTTCGCCGGTATACACCGGTCCCACGGGATTGCCCAGGAAAAAGCAGGAGTTGATATCCGTGCCGCCCGAGATGGATGCCAGCTGCAGGTCTTCTTTGATTTCCCGGTAGACGTATTTGAATCCTTCGGTGTCAAGCGGTGATCCCGTGGACAGCACCGCCTTGAGCGCGGAGAGGTCATAACTGCTGCCAGGCCTGGCCCCGGCATTTCGAAGTGCACCGATATACCCGGCGCTGGTGCCGAAAATGGTAATTTTTTCCTCTTCGGCCAGCCGCCACAGCACCTCCGGGTCCGGGTGAAAGGGGTTGCCGTCGTACAGGGTGATGGTCGCGCCCCGGGACAGCCCGCAGGTCAGCCAGTTCCACATCATCCAGCCGCAGGTGGTCACATAAAACAGGTTGTCCTTGCGCTTTAAGTCCACGTGCAGCATGTGCTCCTTGATTTGCTGGATCAAAACACCACCCGCACCCTGCACCATGCACTTGGGGGGACCCGTGGTTCCGGAGGAATACATGATGTAATGCGGATGATCAAAAGGCAGCTGAAGGAAATCGATTTCCGCATCATCCCTGGTATCCGCGATGAAGTCCGTGTAAAGCACTGCCCTGGCAACGCCGCTGATATCGGGATTTTCACTCGTATACGGCACCACCACCACCTTTTCTACAGAGGGGAGTTCCTTTAAGATTCGGCTCACCCGCTCCAGGTTGTCAATATGCTTGCCCTTGTAGAAGTACCCGTCCGAGGTAAAAAGCACCCTGGGCTGGATCTGGCCGAACCGGTCGAGTACGCCCTGGATCCCGAAATCCGGTGAGCAGGACGACCATGTGGCCCCCATGGTGGCACCCGCAAGCATGGCAATGATGGTTTCGGGCATGTTGGGCATGAACCCGACCACCCGGTCTTCGGGCTGGATATCGAGTTTTTTCAGCTTTTGGGCCACCCGGGAAACCGACCTGTAGAGTTCGGCATACGTCAGCCGGCGCACCGGCATGGACTCGCCCATAAACACCATGGCCGTGTGGTCATCGCGAAACCGGAGCAGGTTTTCGGCAAAATTAAGCCGGGCTCCATGAAACCACTTGGCACCCGGCATTTTGTAGGGATCATCCACGACCCGGTCATAGGCCCGGGAATGCAAGATGCCGGCATACTTCCACATCTCGGCCCAGAATTCGGGAATGTTTTCAATGGACCATTCATAAAGATCCGCATACTGCTTGAAGTTTTTATTGTAGGCAGCATTAATGCGGTTCATGAAGTCCATCATGGTGCTCTTCTGAACCCGTTCTTCAGACGGCTGCCACAGAATATCACCCATACTCGCCTCCTTAGTAGGGAATTACGCTCAATGCGATGGCCAGAAACGGAATCAGCGCAAAAAGCATAACAATACAGTAGCCAAACATGTGCCTTGCCTGTATGCCCGTAATTCCCAGAAGCGGGATGGCCCAGAAAGGCTGGAAAAGGTTGGTCCAGGCATCTCCCACTGAATAAGCCACAATGGTTTTGCCGATTGGCACGTTGAGTTCCTGGGCTGCCCGGAGCACGGTCTCCCCGACCACGCTCCATTCCCCGCCGCCGGAAGGCACAAACAGGTTGGCCAGCCCGGCGGTGAGCCAGGAGACAATCGGAAACGAGCCGGGACTGGAAATATTGACCAGCCATCCGGCCATAATCACGCCGAGTCCGGAAAGGCTGATCATGCCCATGATCCCCGCGTAAAAGGGAAACTGCAGCACAATGCCGGCTGCGGACTTCACTGCGGTGTAAAAATTTTCCAGATAGCTTTTCGGGCTCGTATAAAGGGCCAGGCCGATAAACAGGAAGCAGAAGTTGACAATATCAAGATTTAGCCCCTTGCCCATGACAAAGAAATACCGGAAAATGTAAATCAGGCCCATGAGCGCCAGCAGGCTGCCGATAATTTTGCTGTTGTCGATCTTCTCGGCGATGGAGCTGTCTTTGTCAACTTTTTGGGGTCCTTCTGTTTCTTCACCGCCTTCCACGGCCTCGGGCACATAGTGATCAATCCCCTTGATGCGGGCCTCGGACTTGGGCGTAATCAGAAACATGATAATACAGGCATAAATCAGGGAAAGCAGACTCAGGGTCAGGCCGTAGCCGGAAAAAATGGTTTCACTGGTGGGAATCACGCCGATGAGATCGGCAAAGATGTGACCCTCGGTGGCGGAGAGAAGCGGTGCCGAAGCGGACAGCCCCCAGTGCCAGATCAGGCCCAGGCCCATGTAGCCGGCCGTACAGAGCACCGGGTAGTGGACCTTGATGTTTTTGAAATGCATCTGCCGGCCGGTTTCCCGGGCCACAATAGCACCCACGATCAGACCCAGTCCCCAGTTGATCCAGGACAGGATCATGGCCACCAGCACGACCATGACCACGGCCTGCCTGCCGGTTTTCGGCATCCGGGCCAGGCCGCGGATCAGCTTCTGGGTCAGGTGATGATAGGCCAGCACGTAACCAGTGACCAGGATCAGCACCATCTGCATGGCAAAGGTGTGGAGGTTCCAGAACCCGTCGTACCAATGATCAATCATCTGCATCGGGCCCTGCCCGGCAACCGCAAGGCCCAGCACAAAGGTGATAAAGGTCAGGATAATTGCAAACAAAAAAGGGTTGGGCATCCACTTCTGAACGTTTTCAGAAACGCGGAACCCGAATTTCTCAAGAAAGCTTTCCTTTACCTGGGATCCTTGCATAATGGCTTCCTCCTATTGCTGAAACGTTTCATTCAAATGCAGCAAGAATGCAACTGCGACTTATGCACATGAATTCGAACCATTATTGCTTCCCGCTGATTTTCCGGTACTTTTCAATAAAATACGAAAAGGATGTTCGTTGTCGCTTTAAGGCCGGGTCGGGTTTTTTACTATTCCCGCGGCTGCTCCATACGGTTTAATTGGTCTGCCACTTCCTGCAGCCTGTCGATTGCATCCTGGAGCCCTTCTCGCACGGCTTCCAGCCTTTCGGCCGGAACACCCTCATCGCCCGGTTTGATACCTGCCTTATATTCCTCCAGATCCGCATCGTCCTCAACAGGGGGCGCCACTGTGGCCTTTTTCCCCACAAGCGCGTCAACAGAGTCTTCCAGGCTCGGGTGCATAACCACCCGGCGGGTGTCGGCAAGAATAATGCGCCTTAGTTCCGGAAATTCAAGGGATTCGGGTCTTAAAAATACCGGTTCGGCATACAGCAGACTCTGCCCCAGCGGAATGACCAGGATATCACCGCGCATGACCTCGGAGCCCACCTGCCCCCACAGGGTGAACTGCTCGGATATCACCGCATCGTTGTCGATCCTGGCCTCCACCTGCCTCGGACCGTCCACGTGTCTGCCTGAGGGAAATTCATACAAAATCTTTTCGCCGTAATTTTCGCCGTCCATTCTTGCGGCCATCCACCCCACCAGATTGTGGCGCTTGTCAGGCGTAAATGGCTGGATCAGAAGAAATTCCTCCTTTTTTTCTCCGGGAAGCCGCGCAACGATGTAATACGGCCTCAATGTTTCGCTCTGTCCGGAGGCGGCGTGCTGCGGTACCGACCACTGATCTTCCTTGTTGTAAAACACCACGGGATCGGTCATGTGGTACTGGAGGAGCATCCGGGTCTGGACGCTGAAAAGATCCATGGGATAGCGAACATGATCCTGCAGGAAACCGGGCATTTCATCTGCTGGTTTAAAAAGCCCGGGAAATATTTCCCTGTATGTCTGAATAATGGGACACGATTCGTCATAAACATAGTAGTCCACATTGCCGTTATACATATCAACAACCGCCTTGACACTGTTTCTCATATAGTTGAACTGTCCCTGCCAGGTTGTGGAGTAGGGATAACGGGCGGTTGTGGTGTATGCATCCTGGATAAAAAACTGCCGGCCGTCTGCCACCACTGTATATGCCTCCCTGTCGCGCTTTAAAAACGGGGAGATTTTGGTAAAACGCTCGGCCACGGTTCGCTTGTACTGGATACGGCTGTTTTCATTGATTTCCCCGGAAATCAGAATATTGAGGTCTCCGAACTGCCAGGCATACAAAAGCCGCCTGAAAAAAGAGCTCAGTTCAACCCCGCCTTTGCCCTGGTAATGGGTATAAACCGGACCGTCCTGTGCGGGATAATTGAATTCTTCCATGTCACTGTTGACAATGGCAAACGGAAGGCTCTTTAATCCGTAATAAATCTCCGGGCGCTCAAGCTCGATCTTTCCAGTGGGGGGCAGATCCCGAAGGAAAAACTGCGGGCGGCCGCCTTCTGCCACTTCTGTTACCGGGCTCATTGCGACCCCGTAGCCGTGGGTGAACTGGAGATAGCGGTTGACCCAGCGCTGGGCCTCTGAGGGCAGCTTCTCCGAGGACAGCTCCCGGGTGGAGAGCATTACCTGGCGAAGATTCCCGTCGATCATGTAGCGGTCCGTCTGCACACTCAAAAAATCGTAATAAAGCCGGAAAAACTGGATCTGGTTATAACTCTGCAGCAGCGGGCCCTCATCCCAGAATCGCAGATTCTGGATGGTGCCCTGGTTTTCATCAATTGTTTCAGACCGGACCTCGCCGCGTGCAGGATGGCTTTTAGCCGCAATATCTTCAAGCCCGTAAGCCTTTCTTGTGAACTCGATGTTTTTGGCGATATACTGCCTTTCCCTGGCCAGTTCGCTGGGCTCCACCTGCAGCCGCTGGACAATGCCGGGCAGGGCCGCTATGCCCAAAATGCTTAAAACAAGCCACACTCCGATACCTGCTGCAATCAAGCGGTATCCTCCGAACCGGGTGGCCGCCAGAAGCGTGCCGCCGGCGCCGATTGCAATAAAAGTCAGGATCGTGCGGGCCGGAATGATAATATTGTCGTCCGTGTAACCGACTCCGAAAACCGTGCCGGTCTTTGAAAACAAAAGATCGTATCTCCCGAGCCAGTGGCCCGCGGCAACCAAAAAGAAAATAAAAGAGCCGAGTATGAGCAGGTGTGTTTTCAGGCGGCCTTCAAAGGAAAAAGTTTCGCCCTTCAGGTTGGCTGTGAGGTAATAAAAACCCGCGACAAAAAGAATGATCACGACAAACACGCCCAATAGCCAGCTTCTCAGAAAGTTTAAAACAGGCAGGCTAAAGACGTAGAATGACAGATCGCGCTTGAAAACCGGATCCGCCTCGTTAAAGGAAGCTCCGTTAAAAAACCGCAGAAAAGCCTCCCAGCGGGCGGAAAAGTAAACCGCCAGCAATGCGGCCCCGAGCACGATGGCGAGTATGCCGACCCACAGAATCAGCCGCCGGGCGTCCTGATAGCCTTGCCGGGACAGTTCCTTTCCCTGCCGCCATTGATAATCAGCCGTGTTTCTGTAAGCCGCATACAAATTGGGCGCCGCCAGAGCGACAAAGACCAGCACTGCAAGCAGGTAAAGCCATATCTGCGTGGTTATGCGGACAAACAGCACCTGCTCATGGCCGAGGTTGGCAAACCACAGCCAGTCCGTATAAAATCCCCGCGCCCAGTTGAGACCCATTAAGACGCCCAAAACAACCAGCCCAAGCAATATGAGCCGGACGAACCTTGTAAGCTTGGCAAAATTAATGTCTTCCAGGCGGAACGGTCGTTTCGGCGGGCCTCCCCCCATATCACCGGTTGTATAAAAATCTGTCATCAGCAAACACCCGTTGTTTTGTGGCTGGCTTTTTTTGATTTATTCCGGAATAATAACGTAAAGAATAACTTTTTTACAAAGATTTGCAAGCCACTGCCGATATTTCCCAGTAATCGGGGCAGCGATCCCCGTCTTGCCATTGGCATCAGCATTCCCGGCCATCCACGAAGCTTCACCCTGAATCCGTCATTCCTTTGTTCCGCCAAAGCCGGAATACTGGCGAGCAATAGCCGCATGGTGCATTGAAGCTCTCCCTATAAGTACTTGCCAAGTCAGATATTACCATTGCAACCCGGAATCGGTTCAGTTATGAATGTATCACAATCTCCAGCAAAAAAGGGTTTGTAAAGAGCCCTGCCGGAGACCCATACAGATTATATTTTCCCGATGGATTTCTTGGCCTAACCATCCCTGGAGGGCGTTATGACGGATGAAAAGAAAAACACCTCCCGCATGCAATCCAATTCAACCACCTTCACCGATCCTTCACAACTCCGAGAACAAGCAGAGCGAAAAGCTCGATCCATTCCTCAA
>JBNJHA010000043.1:0-20351 GCA_051748085.1 Thermodesulfobacteriota bacterium | reverse complement strand
CAATGTCTCTTTTTCCATTTTCAGCTTATCTGCTTCCTCGAATTCCTCTTTTTCACTTTGCTCGCATTCAATGCCCAAACCGGAGCGTTTAATCGAATCGCCCTCAAAAAGACTGAAAAAAGACAATTGTCCCTGACATTTGCTTTTGGCTACGGACTGCGCCTGGGAGGTTACCATGTCCATTCCGGCCAACAGGGCGCTTCTGGTACTTTCCATGCAGTCCATGGCCCCGGATTTGATAAGCATTTCCACCCCGCGCTTGGTCACCTTGCGCATATTCACCCGCTCGCAGAAATCCAGAAGGCTGGTGTATGGGCCGATTTTTTTCCGTTCCCCGATAATGGTTTCAATCGCTCCCTTTCCGACATTTTTGACCCCGGACAGACCGAAGCGCAAGGAGCCATCTTCAACATTGAAATCATGTTCGCTGTGATTCACACACGGGGGAAGGATTTTTATGTCCATCTCCCGGCAGGCGTTGATATGCGCGATAACCTTGTCCGTGTTGTTTACCTCGGAGGTTATAAGCGCGGCCATGAACTCCACGGGAAAATGCGCCTTAAGATAGGCGGTCTGATAAGAAACCAGGGCATAGGCCGCACTGTGCGATTTATTAAAGCCGTATCCGGCGAATTTTTCCACCAGATCAAAAATATATTCGGCGGTCTCCTCCTCCACCCCTTTTTGCCGGGCGCCCTGAAGGAATTTGGAACGCTGCTTGGCCATGGCCGCGGGATCCTTCTTACCCATAGCCCGCCTGAGGATATCTCCGTCTCCAAGCGAATATCCGGCCAGAACCGAAGCGATCTTCATCACCTGTTCCTGATAAAGGATAACCCCGTATGTTTCCTTGAGCACTTCTTCCAGATCCGGGTGCGGATACTTGACCGGAATCTCGCCGTGCTTGCGGCGGATAAAATCGGTGACCATCCCGCTTTCCAGCGGTCCGGGGCGGTACAGGGCCAGAAGGGCGATAATGTCCTCGAAGCAACTGGGGCGCAGATCGGTGAGCACATTGCGCATGCCGGAACTTTCCAGCTGAAACACACCATCTGTCTGTCCCCGGGCAAGCAAAGCAAAAGTATCCGGGTCGTCCAGGGGCAATTTGTCAATATCGGGAACTTCTTTGCCTCCCTTCTCGGCCAATTTCAGAGTATCGCTGATCACTGTAAGGGTTTTCAGACCGAGAAAATCAAACTTGATAAGCCCGACTTTTTCCACTCTCTTCATGTCGTACTGGGTAACAATTTCACCCTTTTTACCGCGATAAAGCGGCAGATACTCGCGCATGGCCTTGTCCGAAATAACAATTCCCGCGGCGTGCGTGGAAGCGTGCCTGGACAGACCCTCCAGTCGGCGGGAAATATCCATGAGTTTGGCTATGCTTTCATCTTCGTCCATCATTTTGCGCAGATCGGGCTCCATATTCAGGGCCTTTTCAATAGTCATTTTCAGATCGTCCGGAATCAATTTGGCTATTTTATCGACCAGGCTCAATTTGATTCCTAAGGCCCGGCCTACGTCGCGAACAGCCGCCTTGGCCTTCATGGTTCCGAAAGTGGTTATCTGGGCGACACTGTCCTCGCCGTATTTTTCCGTCACGTAACGAATGACTTCCTCACGCCGGTTGTAGCAAAAATCAACATCAATATCCGGCATGCTCTCCCGTTCCACATTGAGAAACCGCTCAAAAAGCAGAGAATAGCGGATCGGATCCAGATTGGTTATCCGCAGGGAATAGGCCACCAGGCATCCGGCTGCCGATCCCCGACCCGGGCCGACTGGAATGCCCTTATCCTTGGCCCAGTTTATAAAATCCTGGACTATCAGAAAATATGCAGGGAAGCCCTTGGAACAGATAATTTCCAATTCCGAATCCAGGCGGTCATGATAAATCTTTGCCTCCACCTCATACGGCAGCTCGGAAAGACGCTCCTGCAGACCTTCCCTGCTCAGGCGAATAAATTCCTCTTCCAGGGTAAGCCCTTTGGGCACATCGTAGAGTGGAAAATGATGTTTGCCCAGTTCCAGTTCCACATTGCATTCATCTACTATTCTGCCCACGTTTTCCAGCGCCTGAGGACAATCCTTGAAAGCCTCCTCCATTTCTTCCGGCGATTTGAGATACAGTTCATTCGTGCTGAAACGCATCCTGTTGGCTGCATCCACACGGGCATTGGTCTGAATGCATAAAAGAACATCGTGCGCTTCCACATCATCCGCCCGCAAATAATGACAATCATTGGTGGCCACCAAAGGAAGTCCCGTTTCCAGGGACATTTTTTGCAGTTGTTCATTGACTTCCATCTGCTCGGGAATACCGTTGGCCTGCATTTCCAGATAAAAACGGCCGGGAAAAATATTTGCGTATTCCTGCGCCGCCTTCAGACCCGATTTATAGTCATAGCGATTAATAAGATATTGTACTTCGCCCTGCAAACAGGCGGACAAAACAATCAGCCCTTCATTATGCCGTTCAAGAACTTCTTTATCCACCCGCGGTTTATAGTAAAAACCATTAAGCCAGCCGTGACTGACTATCTTCATCAGATTCTGGTATCCGGTTATATTTTTAGCCAGAAGAACCAGATGATAGCGGACAGGACTCTTTTGCGTGCATTTTCCCGGCGAAACATACACTTCACAGCCGATAATCGGTTTAATCCCGTATTCCCTGGCCGTGGAATAAAAAATAAGCGCCCCGAAAAGATTGCCGTGATCGGTTATTGCCGCGGCCGGCATCCCGTAGTCCACGGAAGATGCACACAAATCCTTTATCTTGATCGCCCCGTCCAGAAGGCTGAATTCAGTATGGCAATGCAAATGGACAAAATCAGACATATGTAGCCAATTTCCCTGTTTTTTTAGTTGTTAGAGGTCAAACCTGCCAAAAAATATGTATTGAATTGTAACATATCTTTTAAGCATCTGCAGGATTGGGCCCTAAAGACCTTATTTTTGATTACTGTCCACATATAAATAACGCTTGATCTTCTGCGTGGGAGTCTTTTCAAAAGGTTCCACCTGTTCGATAACCCGAGAAAGTTTGGCGAAGGAAGAAACCCGCTGATTGACTTCTTCCCTTAGTTTATCCAGCAATTGCGCCACCCGCTCCATATACTCCGATTCATTCAAATCCTGAAGCTGATTTTCCTGGTCCACATACTCGGCGTTAAGATATACCCTGGCAGTCAGACGCCCTTCGTACTTATAGACCAGACTTTCGTATACATAATCATATTCATTTATCGTCGATTCGATTTCTTCAGGATAGATATTTTCCCCGCTCGGACCCAGTATTACATTTTTGGAACGGCCTTTGATGAACAGATAGCCGTCTTCGTCGATCTTACCCAGATCTCCGGTACAAAACCAGCCGTCCACAAAAGATTGCTCGGTAATCTTCGGAGATTTATAGTAGCCCTGCATTACATTCGGACCCTTGACCAGTATTTCGCCCACTCCGGTTTGAGCATCCGGATTATAGATCATTATGCGCACTCCGGGCAGGGAAGGTCCGGTTGAACGGAATTTCATTTTGTCTGGTGACGTGCCGGCGATCAGCGGGGAAGTTTCAGTCAGTCCGTACCCGACGGAATAAGGAAAGCCGGCCTCACGCAAAAAAAGTTCCGCCTCCCTGGAAATAGCCGCGCCGCCGATGCAAAAGACCCGCAGACATCCCCCAAAGGATTGCAGCAGCTTTTTCCCGGCCAATTTATGCCCCATCCTGCGCAAAAAAGGGACCTTGTACATGGCCCGGGCAAGTTTGTTTTTATTGAGTTGGGGCACAATCCGGCCCTTGAAGATTTTTTCAATGACCAGCGGAACGCTTAAAATTATCGTCGGACGCACCTTGGCCATAGCCGGCAGAAGAATTCTGGGCGTGGGCCGGCCTTTCAGATAATAGACTGTGGCTCCAAGCATGATTGGGGTCAAGAGTCCCAATGAACATTCATAGGTATGCGCCAGGGGCAAAATGGACAAAAATCTCTCCTCGTGCGTGGCCCCGACTACCTCCGAAGCCGCCCTGGCCTCAAAGACAAGATTTCCGTGGCTGAGCATGACCCCTTTGGAATGCCCGGTTGTCCCCGAAGTATAAACAATGGCCGCCAGATCATCCTTTTTTGGAGTTCCGTTTATTTTGCCCGTGAATTTACGGGCCACGTCCCACACCCGGCTGATTTCTTTTCGACCGAGATTAAGAGTCTCCTTAAATTTTTCACCCACTGTCTGCGGCGGGAGAACAGAAAGATCATCCAGAAAAATAATCTGCACATTTTCTGTTTCAGCATCTTCCAGTTTGGGATACAAGCTTTTGCTGACAAATACAGCTTTTGCCCCGGAATGACGAATTATATGGGCAATAGCTCCGGAGTGAAAATCAGGCAGAACAGGTACGGCCACGGCCCCCATACAGACAATGCCCCAAAAAGCCACGCCCCAATTGGGCATATTTTCGCCCAGAATAACTACCCGATCTCCCTGGGAGATCCCATGGCCGGCAAAAAAAATGCCAAGTTGTTCGACATCTTCGGCCAGTCGAGCATAGGTTACCGGCTCCTCATCAACAAATGAGAGTGCCGGTTTATCCGCGTACAAATGGCAGCTGTTGCGCAAAACATCCAAAAGAGTCCTGGATCCTTCCGACATTTTTGTCTCCGGGCAACCGAAAATGTTGCCTATGGTTTAATAACCTGCCCGCAGGTCAGGAATTTACAGATCTTGCTCCCGTGGGCGGCCAAAATTTACAACCCTAAATCCCGGTTTATAAGCACTACTTTGATCCGGCTTTTGGGGAAAGATTTTTCAGTTATAGTCCATACGTTGCATATCCGGTCCGGGCTCGAGCAATCCTCGCATTCACCGGTCTTTACGCAAGGAGTTTTCTTATCCAGACGCATCGCGTTCGCCGGAGCGGCATAATTTTTGATTCGATCGACCGCGGATTCAATATCTGAAACAACCTTGTTTCTGCCGGCAAGAACAACCACATATCTGGGACCGAAAGTTATCGCCCCGGTCCGATTTCCAATCATGTCCAGATTGACTAGAACTCCGCTTTCGGTAACGGCATTGGTCCCGGTAAAAAAAAGATCGCATAAAAGTGCTTTGCGCCGGGTTTCAATAACTTGTTCCCTGGATTTCTCCTTTTTATATGTATCAATAATCGAAATTCCGGACTGTTTGCTCAGGGCATCATAAAGGCCGATTTCCTTAAATGTACCTGAACCGGCCCAGGAAATAATTCCGGGATCTGCATCGGGAATAATGGAATCCAGAACAAGAGTCCTTGCGTGTTGCGGATCGCTGACCACATGGGCCTCAAAATTATTCTCCCTTAATCTTTCTCTTACCTGGTTCAATTTAACCTGCCAGTAATTGTCCACATAGCTTTCCATATTCCCTCCATATACAATTTTTTCAACTTTTCCGAACGACATCCCCCCGGAAACAATATCTCTTAAGAAACAAGATTAATTTTTATATGAAAAACAAATAAAAGGCTAGAGCAGGAAAAGAGTCTGGAAAAAATATATATAAAAAAAACTTTTATTGCATAGGGTTAAGAATTAAGACAGGCTAAAAAAGCGATCATTCACACACTTTAAAATAACCGAATCTAAATCAAGGCTTATATATACATGAATACTGAACTACTCTCCCGGGCGGAACATTTAGATCAATTTTACAGCCCATATTTTCAATTGTTGACAACATTGCAAATATGGCTCTATCCGTTATGAACTTAATTTGAAAATATAGTTCATATCATAACTATCCACTGATTTTTTTGTATGCATGTGCTGGAGGCCACCCGGCTTTTTTATGCACTCCAGAGGGAAAAACCGGTCTGCGATGCAGAATATACTAATCAGGTTCCCAAATATACATTACAGGCCTGACATTTTGCTCTACTCCAGGTGTAACTATGCAGCACACGAAAAAAATTTGGTGAACAATTACCTCCATGTTATCAAATCAAAAGGCGGATGAAATGGATTCAGACCAGAAAAGCAATTATATTGGTCAAGCCACGGCCGACATGTCCATTGAAGACCTTCTAAGTTTTGTCAATGACTTTCCCGCTCTGCTTTGGCGAATAGAAATCACTAAATCCCGTATAGAATTCCTGAACAACAATTACATAATCGCCCAGGGGTTGGACGGCAAACTGCTTCTGAAAAATATCCAATATCAAAAAAAAATGCTTCTGTCTGAAGACGCCTATCTGCTGAATGCCTTCATGAGCGCGGTCAAGGAAGCTCGGACCACAGCCACCGTCTTCCGCGTCCGAAGCGAATACAACGAAATCGTTTGGCTCAAGCTGACAGGTGCCGTTAATTCCTGGGACCCGCGCTATTATTATGGTTTTCTTTTGAATGTCACCGACACGGTCGAAGTTATCAAAAACATTGTCAGTAAAGACATAAATCTTCAACTCCTGGTGGACGACACGGACAATCCGGCTCTCATCGTTGATTATGATTCACAGAAAATAATCTGCTTTAATTCTGAGGCTCGAAAACTTTTCGGAGAATGGGAAAAGGAGCTGGACCAGCTTAAACTTGACGATCTCTATCGCGAATCAATGACCATCACAATCAAGGATATTCTGCAAAAAGTTCTTCTGAGTCGTAAATGGTCGGGAAAGCTGGATTTTTACCAAAATGACAAGCGCGGCGTTTTCAGCGCGGAAATAACTATTCGCTATCTTTTGCACAATAGCCGCAAACTGCTCCGCATATCCCTGTCAAATCCACATATAAAGCAAAAACCAATCCGAAGTGTAAAACCCCAATCGGCCATATCCATCCGGGACCACCTGAATAAAGAAATGGAAACCACCTCTTCGGACATTTCCCGCATCCTGCAGACCACAATGTCCAGCCCTATGCTTGCCGGAAATTATGACGGCGTATTGTTTTCGGATGTTCACATCAGAAAAAATAAAGTGTTTGTATATTGGGCCGGAAGGCCATTTACGGACATGAAGCAGGGCGAACCTTTCGCTTACAGCGGCAGTATCGCCGAGGATATTAACCGTTTTGACCTGACCCACCTGACCTTGGCGAATACCCAGGAAAGCATCAAACCCATTGATTGGGTTCTGTTCGTACCCCACGGTATTCGCTCCTATTTTGCCCGTCCGTTTTACAGCCGAAAAGTACTGCGGACTGTCTTCATTCTTTGTTCCAGGACTGCAAACACCTTTACGGGATATGCCGCCCAGGACTTTGACTACTTGTTTCAGCCCTTAAATGAAGCAGTACGCAAATGGCGGCGGACCACAAAACAATAATTTGCTTCTTCAACATATTGCCCCTGTCACTTTTTAATATTGGTAGATCCAAAAAATGAATTGGTACAATTTTAAACCAATTTTGGTATAATTTTGCACTTTTTTTATTTTTTTCTTGCCTTAATAATTTTTCAAGGAGTATTGGTATACCAAATAAAGGCATTTAAAAGGCAAGTAAAGATGGAAAACCGAACTGATTTACTTAACCAATTGGGAAATATAATCATCCAAAAAAATCTGGAACCTGGCGACCGCTTGCCGGCGGAAAGACGATTGGCTCAACTAATGCGGATAAGCAGGAACACCCTGCGCAATTTCCTGCGCATGCTTGAGGGCCGCGGTTTGGTACACACCAAACGCGGCAGCGGGACTTATTTGCGGGCCAGAATAATTGAATCCTCGGACGGCGTTATGGACATCCAAACCGGAACCAATTCCGTCCTCGCCAATCAGCTTGAAGCCGCATATCTTTTTTTGCCCCTGATAATGGAAAGAGCCCTTTTCCAGATCAATGACCGGCAAATACAAAAGGTTCAAAAATGCAATATCGCCCTGGGACAAAATATATATTCCGAAGACATTAAACAGATTACTATCGAAATATTTAATTTCTTCCGGACAATATCTTTGGCCACCAACAATAATTCATTGATCAAAATAACGGAAAAACTCTGTTTCATCGATCCCGAACCTTTTGAACATTTATTTGCAGTAGATCGGGAGATCCGAGAGCAAATATTCGCTGGTCACGTGGACATCCTGCAGGCACTAAGGGAATCCAACGCCCTGGAGATACGCAGGATAACCGAAGACTATATCCTGACCTGGTGCCGGATACTCCAGAAACACGCCGCGGTTTCCATGCCCGCATTCATATCCGGGGCAATAAAAAAAAGGTGGCACGATGAAGAATAATACCCTGAGTCGTCGAGATTTTCTGACCGCTGGACTTAAACAGGCGAAACAGGCCTTGCATCAAAGGGCGGATCAAATCCGCAGCCAGAAAAAACCCGAAAACAAGGAAACCGGATTTGCTCCGGACATAAGCTCGGACATGACTCCGGAACTCTTGGCTTTTGAAGCTGAACGGATGGGGCTTGACCCCGAAGATCGGGATGGAGTGCTTAAGGCCATGCAACAAAGCATGTCCAGCAAATAAAAATTGATTTTAGGACGGGACGAAGCGTGATGTTGGCAGCAGGACGCTTCGTCCCCAACCCTCCCGCACCCCCAACCAAAAGGAGGTTTTATGGAAAGGTTCGGTGAAAATTATCTGGAGGAAAGAAAACTTGTCAAGCGGTGGCCCGGGCCGACTCCGGCTCTGGTATGCCTCGCTCTCACCCTGGCTGTTTTCTATCTCACCTGGTGGATTTTCCAGGATCCCAGAGGCGTAATGCGTATGTACACCCCGTATGTGGGATACATGTATTGCCGGTGGTGGCTGATCATGATGATCTGGATGGTATATATCATGGATTACTGGCCGTTCAGGCGCAGCTGGCTGGAAAACGCCCACCCCCTGTACAAGGGAGCTGTATTGACCATAATTTCCGTGGTTATCATGCTCATACTCATCAAAGGATTTTTCATGGGCATCATGGGCAATTTCGGCCTGGCCTATTTTAATCCGGAACAAATCGTAAAGCTCGAAGGAATGACCGATTTCTTTGCCGTGGAATACGCTTCCCTGGCCATCCTCATGTTCGCGGCCATTGCTTCCTGGCTCTCCCCGGCATGGGTAGTAGCCATGGAAAGCGCTCCGTGGCAGAATATGAAACAGCCGGTTCGAGGATTTTCCGTATTGATTCTAACTTTCTTTCTGTCCACAATTGTTTATTTTCTGACCATGCACTCGCACATGGGGATTCTGTACAACCCATGGCAGTATTTCACCGCGATAGCCCCTCCCTACTGGCAGGATTTCGCCAATACCGTATCCGGAAACTTTCATGTGGCCTGGATCATGTGCTGCACGGTCGTTGTCTGGCTGGTGGAAACAATCTGGGAACGCTATCCTTTCAATCTGATCAAGAACAATTGGGGCCGCAGATTAGCCACTTTTTTCGGGATAATCGCCATAGCCCTGGCCATGCATTTTTTCCTTTATTTTGTTCAGGAACTTACCTGGGGAGAAGCCGTCCGCGGTACGCGCCGCGCCTTCGCTCCGGACTGGCGCTGGCTGCATGTCGGAGAAATGGCCGTCTTCTTCCTGGTTCCCGCCCTGTTTATAACCTTTTACTGCGGTAATTGGCCCAAAAAATACAGCATGCCGGTCAATGTCCTTATTCGGACCGGCGTAACTCTGATCGCGACACTCGGTCTGTATTATATATACTACCGCACCTCGCATCTGTTCCTGGGAACACAAAAAGGATTTTCCCATCCGCAGCAATTCCCAATGATACCAACCATATGGCTGATAAACATTTGGCTGGCCCATCACTGGTTCATGGATAACTGGCCGGGTTGGAAAATGGTTCCCAAGACAGCGGCGGAAATTGAAGCCGACGAAAAGGCATATCAGGATGAAATAAACGCAGTACGTCTGAATCCCAGATTCGGAATGGGACTCGGCACCGGTGTGGTTGTCGGAGTACTGTTCTATTTCGTCACGGTATGGATCCTGCCGCTCGTCTATAACGTGGTAACCATAATACCCAGCAAATAAACAAGACAGGAGAAAAAATATGTCCAATATGAGACGCAGGGACTTTTTAAAGGGCGCGGCTACCGGCGTTGGGGTCGGGCTGATCGGGGCCATGGGGCTCTACTCCTATTCTCCGCTGAAGGAAAATCATTTTTCCGACGTGGACCGCAAGATGGAGGATATCGGAGTATGCAAAAGTCTCAAAGTAACCAATATTACCGAAACCAGCTGGTTCGACAACGGCACCCTGATGGAAGACATAAAAGGAGCCGGGGGGCTGCTGGTAAACCAGTACGATTACAACTGGCCGCCTTTTGGCAACGGCAAGGGTCTGGGTAAGGGTTCATACGAGGAAGGCATTGCCAAGATAAAGCATCTTCTTCCGGACAAAGTGGATGAGGCCTGGGAAATCACGAAAAAATTAACGGTCCATCCGGAAAACGCCGGCGGATACGCCTGCTTGCTGGAGGTAGAGGAAATGGACGGCAATGTCCGCAAATTCCTTCTGGACTCCGGCTGGTCTTATGCCTGGACGCATAAATGCTTTAAGCGCGAAGGAATAGACAAGATGCTGGCCAACAAGGAGATCGAAGCCCTGTTCATCTCGCATGAACATTTTGACCATTACTGGGGGCTTCCGGTAACCCTGAAATACGACCCGGAGATTACCATTTATATCCCCGACGGTTTCTATCCCGAGGGTCTGCAGTATTTGAAGGACTGCGGGCACAAGGGGAAGGTGATCACCGTTAAGAACGGGCTCAAGAAGCAGATTCCGGGAATGGCCAGTTATGTCTTTCCGGTACCGATCATCTGCCGCGTTTACGGCGAGCAGTCCCTGTACTTCAACGTCAAGGACAAGGGACTTATTTCGGTTACCGGATGCTGCCATCAGGGCATCATCCGTTTCGCCAAGACCGCCTACAAGGAAATAAAATACGAAAACGATCAGCTCTACGGCATATACGGAGGACTGCATATATCCCCGTTCAACGACTGGGACCCCAAGTATGACGATCTGGTCATCTCTCTCGGCAAATACGATTTCCAGAAAATCGGATGCAATCATTGCACCGGCATAGTCTGCGCCAAAAAATTCATAAAAGTCGGCTACCCGGTGGTCGAGGGCACGGCAAGATTCCGTTCTCAGAGCACGGCTTATCTTGGAAACGGCGACAAAATACAATTCGGATAAATTCCCCTCTTAATAAGCGCGGGAGCAGCGGATTGGCTGCTGCTTCCGCCAAAATTTTCAAATCAAGAACAAAAACTATCGGCCATGACCAAAAACCTGCACAATCTTCTCCCTCCATGTGCCCTGAAAAAAAATGGGCCGGCAGCTGCCGAGCTTTTACGGGCGGTCATGATCCGCTCCAATTTTGTCCCCAATGCCCGCCACCGCCTTGGCTGGCGCGGAGTTCAAGAAATTGTGGACGGCAAAATCGAAACCCTGTCCTTTACCTCCAGAATCCAAAATATGCCCGGCGTGTATGGACTGAAATTAACTCAAAACAGCCCCGGACAAGCAAAATTCGATCTGTATTATTTTCCTTCGGAAGTTGACCCGCTTATTGAAGATTTCTGCGTGCAGGCCGGCATCATCGCACTTCAACCAGATTTTGCATACCGCGTCCGGGAATTCTGCAGCCATAATGATCTGTGCATACTCTTTAAAATCGGTTCGATAAATATTGATTTCGAACTTATGTCCAACAGCCAGTTACTTACTCTGGAGGCACCGGATACAATAACCATTCTGGCCGAGGATGGAGTGCGTGTAGACACCGCTCAGGGAACCGTCCAGGCGGTTAAACCCGGAGAAAAAGACCAGGATACTGCGGCCAATGAAATCGCCATGCATTTTTTTCGCGTTCTTGCCGCCTCCTTTTGTTATACTCAAAACAAGGAAGCAGACCTTTTAATAGAGAGGGAAAAACCGGATTATATCTGGCTATACAGCGGAAACGGCGAACTGAAAAAAAAACCAAGTGCGAAAAATAAGCTAAAATCGCTCACATTGGGAATTAACGCCCAAGACATCACGCCGGAAGATAATCCGAAAAACGAGCAATGCATTAAAACCATCTGGAAAAATCCGGAAGACATACCGCCAAAATTCGTCCAGGAACCGTGGTGGGGAATTTCTACCCCGGAAAAGGCGAACAGCATAACCAGGCGAAAGATCGAAGAAAACAAGCCCAAACTCATCGTCCTTACTGGTTTTCTGGGATCGGGGAAAACCAGTTTTCTGGATAAATTTATTGAAAAGCAGATCGATTACAACGCTTTTGTGGCTGTCATTCAGAACGAAATCGGTGAAAAGGGCCTGGATGGCAAACTTTTGGAGCAAAACTACGCGGTCACGGAAATCGACGAGGGCTGTGTTTGCTGCACCCTGTCCGGAAATCTGCGCGCGGCTGCGGAAGAAATCATGCGTGAACATGCTCCGGACTTTATTGTCCTGGAAACCACCGGCCTGGCCAATCCGGCCAATATCCTGCAGGAAATATACGATTTGGATGACATTCTGGAATTCGGCTCCATTACCTGCGTTGTCGACGCGGTCGACGGAAAGCGAGCCATGCAGGAATTCGAGATAGCCCGCAGTCAAGTCCGTCTGGCCGACGCTGTCCTTTTGAACAAAAGTGACCTGGCCGATGAGGATCATTTAAAACAAGTGGAAGAAAAAATACACGAGTTGAATGTACTGGCTACAGTATATAGAACAACGCACGGCAATATCCATCCCGGACTTTTGTACGGGATAAATATGCACAAAAAAGCCTCCCGTGCCCAAAGTGTTGCTGAACATGAGAACAGGCATACAAATCATATTCACGACCATGTGGACAACCGACTTCTGCTTCCGCTCACTCCGCTGAATACCAGTGAACTGCTTCAAAAAATTACAAAAATGCAGGCACATATTCTGCGGGTAAAAGGGGTTGTCGAACTGGACGAGGAGTCCGGCCCGGTTGTTTTCCAGTATTCCCCCGGCACCTACTCCGTAGAACCGGCCCCGCGAGAAATTAAAGATGAAAGATACCTGGTGGTCATTGGCCAGAATACCGGGGAGACGGACATTGATTCTCTTGTTCGCAGGGATTGACGATTATACGCACGCAAGCGCCTTCGCCGCCTGGTGAAATATCGTGCTCGGAATCTTCTCTCTTTATAAATAATTTGGTATCTGTTCACCAAATTTTTTGCTGCTCGAGCTTTCGGCCTGCAGCAATTTTCACAAAAAAATCCGGTGAACTTTTTAAGGCTCTTCGACGGAATGCATGGATTTTTGCGAGTTATTCTCCTGATCCTTTTGATGCCGCACTTTCGGCTCTGTATTTTCTAAGCCCCGCCAAAGGAGGATGTCCGCCCCCTTCGGCCTCGCTGGTTCCAAAGGAAGGCAGTTTTTGTTATCGGCAATGCCAATCGGTTTGAGGACCTGTTTTTGTGTTCCGTCCCGCGGTCCGTTTTCCCCCTTTTGGCGGGGGCAAGAAAATATGCGAACCTTTCGTCAGGAACATCAGAAAGGCTCACTCGAATAAAATCCACACCCAACGTCGAGGACCCCTTTTTAATATAGTGAATAATTCCCCCCGCAGAAATAAGCCGCCCGCTTTTCCTGCCCCCGCCAAAAAGGAAAATCCTGCTCAGAAAACACATCTAACGGATTGATTAAATTTTCTGACCGCCTGTTTCGGAAAATACATGGCTTGTGTCGCAGAGAAAAAAATGGGCTCCTCACATAATTCTGTACAAAATTTTGTTACCAGAAACCTGCAAGTAAGAATTAATACGCTGAAATTAAATGTTTTTATTAAAAATTGTTGATTTGCCTAACCGTTGAGATAATCCAAATCGAAATCGGGATCGCTATCGAAATCGAAAGAATATGTAATTCGCTGCGGGAGGCATCTTCGGCTTATGTAGTCGATTCCAATCCCGATAGCGATTTCGATTCCGAAGAAAAAAATCCCAACAATATGAAATGGGTTGCACAGATTCTTGAGACGAACTAAAAAATGAATATTGACAAGGGATCAAAAAAAAATTCATATATTTTTAATTTCGAATAAGGACTGTTCAGCACACAAAAAATGGGATACCGAAGCAGATAATCATGTCCAATTCAAAAGATCATTCCCCTGCTCCTGAAAATGAGCAGGCCTGGCACGCCCTGGATATTGAAAATATTTTCGCCCGCCTCGAAAGCTCCGCAAAAGGACTGAACTCAGAAACGGCCAGGCAGCGCCTGGAACAATACGGCCCCAACCGCCTGCGCCAGGAGAAACGCAGAAGCAATTGGGCACTTCTTCTGGCCCAGTTTAAAAATGTCCTCATTTATGTGTTATTAGGGGCTGCGGCGGTCACCTTACTTATCGGACATTACATAGACGCGGCCGTCATTTTCGGGGTGGTCATCTTAAACGCCCTTATCGGGTTCATTCAGGAAGGCAAGGCCGAAAAAGCCTTGGATTCCATCCGCAACCTGCTTTCCCCTCATGCCACGGTCCTGCGCGATAACAAACAACTGACCATAGATGCGGAAAATCTGGTCCCCGGAGACGTGGTCCTTCTTCAGCCCGGAGACAAAGTTCCAGCCGACATACGTCTTTTCCAGGCCAAGGAATTGCGTATAGACGAGTCCACTCTCACCGGAGAATCACTTCCGGCCAAAAAGAGCAAGGAAGAAGTAAAAAAGCAAACTCCGCTGGGAGACCGGGTCGGCCTCGCCTTTTCCGGAACATTGGTTTCCAGCGGTCAGGGACGCGGATTGGTGGTCGCCACCGGAAACAATACCGAACTCGGACGGATCAGCACCATGATTGCCGCGTCTCCGCCGACTGCCACCCGCCTCATGGTTAAAATGGCCGAATTCAGCCGCTGGCTCACACTAACCATAGGCATTCTTGCCCTGATCACTCTGACCTTTGGCATTCTGGTCCAATCCTACAGCCTGATTGAAATGTTCATGGCTGCCGTGGGCCTGGCAGTAGCCGCCATCCCCGAAGGTCTGCCCGCCATTTTGACTATCACCCTGGCTGTGGGCGTACAGCGTATGGCATCCAGAAACGCAATTATCCGCAGATTGCCCTCCGTGGAGACCCTGGGCTCGGTAACTGTTATCTGCTCGGACAAAACCGGCACTCTGACCCGCAATGAAATGACAGTACGCAATGTTACCATGGCCTCCAATCAATTCGAAATTACCGGGCAAGGATATGATCCACAGGGAACTTTTGTCAGTGATCAACGGGAATTTTCCTGCCTCCTTTTCGAAGAAGGCAAAATCCAGTGCGACCACTACCCGGACCTTATCATGCTGACTCGGGCCGGCCTGCTGTGCAATGACGCCTATTTGGACAAGACCGGGGACAGCTGGCAGGTGCAGGGCAATCCCACGGAAGGTGCCCTTCTGGTTCTGGCCCGGAAATCCGGACTGGACACAGAAGAAGAAATCGCCCGTATGCCGCGCATTGACTCCATCCCCTTCAACTCCGAACATAGATACATGGCCACGCTGCACAGCACTGAAGACCGGAGGTCCGGCCGAATCTATGTCAAGGGTGCCCCGGAGAAATTATTTCAAATGTGCGACCGGCAACAAAATGGAGACAAAACAGCTCCATTGCATATCGAATTCTGGGAGAAGCGTGTGCAGCAAATAGCACGTCAAGGCCAGCGAACTCTGGCTCTGGCCTATAAACAGGCTTCTCCGGGTAAGGATTCACTGCACTTTGAGGATGTCCGGGAAGGACTTGTCCTTCTTGGTGTGGTGGGGATCATTGACCCACCTCGCGGACAGGCAATCAGCGCGGTAAAAAAATGTCGCGGCGCGGGCATCACGGTCAAGATGATCACCGGTGATCATGCCCAGACCGCCCTGGCCATAGGCGCGCAAATGAGCATCGGGGACGGAGTGACCGCCCTTAGCGGAGAAGAAATAGATACTTTGTCCGACGAACGCCTGCAGGAACTGGTTCAAAAGGTGGAGGTGTTCGCCCGGGTCAGCCCGGAAAACAAACTCCGCCTGGTTCAGGCCCTGCAGAAAAACGGGGAAGTCGTTGCCATGACCGGAGACGGGGTCAACGACGCTCCGGCCTTAAAGCATGCCGATGTGGGCATAGCCATGGGCGGCAAAGGGACGGAAACCAGCAAGGATGCCTCGGAAATGGTCCTGGCAGATGACAATTTCGCTTCCATCTCGCATGCCGTGGAGGAAGGCCGGACCGTTTACGATAACATCAAAAAGTCTATCACCTTTATCCTGCCCACCAACGGCGGGGAAGCCGGCATCATTATCGGGGCTATCCTCCTGGGACGCATGCTGCCCATAACCCCGGTACAGATCCTATGGGTGAACATGGTCACAGCAGTCACCCTGGCCCTGGCCCTTACTTTCGAGCCTCCGGAAGGGGCGGTAATGAGGCGTCCTCCCCGCGATCCGGAGGAACCGCTCCTCACCCGATACATGCTCTGGCGCATCGGGTTTGTTTCCCTGATAATAGTACTCGGCACCTTCAGCCTGTTTATCCTGGAACGATCAAACGGAGCATCCCTGCAGTCCGCCCGGACCATCGCGGTCAACGCTTTGGTGGCCTTTGAAATATTCTACCTGTTCAATACCAGGCTCTTGCGCGATTCAGTCATAAATTTCAAAGGGATATTCGGAAACGGCTATGCCCTGGCCGCCGCCCTGGGAGTAATTTCCTTGCAGATGGCCTTTACCTATTTCCCGCCTTTGCAGACCCTGTTCGGCAGCGTGGCCATTGATGTCGCCTCCTGGATGCATATCGGCCTGGTCGGATTTTCGGTATTTATCCTGGTGGAGGCGGAAAAATTCATCGTGCGCCGTTTTTTCCCCGGAAATTAATCCCTTTTGTTTTATCGGCAGCAGGAAAAACTGTTTCACCTTGGATTAGCGTATCCGGTGAATACAGGTTCCCTTGGAAAGGCATTATGCCCAAAAATAAAAAAAGTCTTAAAAATTACAGGCAAAAAAGAAATGCACACAGGACCTCGGAACCGATGCCCGAAGATTCTTCCTTGACTGGGACGGGTAAGCGACCAATTTTCGTAATCCAACAGCACGATGCCTCTACCCTGCACTTTGATTTTCGCATCCAGGACCAAGGAGTGCTTAAGTCATGGGCTGTACCCAAGGGTCCTTCCACCGATCCGAAACAAAAACGATTGGCCATACCCACGGAAGACCACCCGCTGGCATACGCCGATTTCGAAGGGATTATCCCTGAAGGTGAATACGGCGCGGGAACAGTTTTAGTCTGGGACCGGGGAGAATATGAAAACCTAAATAAGGATAAGGGAGAAGAAAAGAGTGTCAGCAAACAGATTAAGGACGGTCAGGTAACAATACGACTCAAGGGCAAAAAGATCTCCGGCGGGTACGCCCTTATCCGCACCGGAGACAAGCGCTGGCTTTTGATCAAGATGGATGATGAACAGGCTGATGCCCGGCGCAATCCGGTTTCCACAGATCCGGAGTCGGTCAAATCCGGGCTCACTCTGGATGAGATACGAGAAAAATCAAAAGAGTAGGCGGTTCAGGGGCATGCGCGTAGGCAGGCACAAGATAGAAATCTCCCATAAGGAAAAAATATTTTTCCCCAAGGCCGGGCTGACCAAGGGAGATCTGATCGACTACTATCGACATGTGGCCCAAAAAATCCTCCCGCATACACGGCGTTACGCCGCGAGCATGCAGCGCTTCCCCGACGGCCTGAACGGTCCGGGCTTCTACTGCAAAGATACTCCGGACTATTTCCCCTCCTGGATTAAAACAGTCAATTTTCCCAAACGTGAAAACGGCAATTTCAGCGCCCCGTTGATCGACAAGGAGGCTGTACTCATCTATTTGGCCGATCAGGCCATGATCACGCCCCATCTCTATCTTGCCCCGGCCAAAAATCTGAATCGCCCGGACAAAATGATCTTTGATCTGGATCCGCCGGAAAACAGCCTGTATTTCACCGCAGTGCGCCGGGCGGCCCTGGACATCAAGAATTTCATGCACGAGTTGGGTCTGAAGACCTGGGTACAGACAACCGGATCAAAGGGCTTTCATGTGCTAGTACCTCTGGACGGCAAATCCGGATTCGAGGAGGTTCGCAACTTCGCCCGCAAGACTGCCAAAACCTTGGTCCGCAGGAAACCAAACGCCTACACCCTTGAATACCGCAAGAGCAAACGAAAGGGACGTATATTTATGGACATAATGCGCAACAGCTACGGAGCGACCGCTGTAGCGCCCTATGCCGTACGCGCCCGTCCCCAGGCCACAGTGGCCACTCCTGTTGAATGGGAAGAACTAAAAAACGAGGCCTCACCCCGGGATTGGACAATTAAAAGCATTCCCGGACGCCTGAAGAACAGAAAAGATCCCTGGAAGGGCATAATGCGTCACGGTCAGTCAATAAAAAAACGCAGGTACAGACTGCGCGAACTTATGGACAGAGAAAAGCCCGCCGAAGAAGAACAGGATTGATTTTGAGCAACCGGTTGCAAAAACTGTTCAGGCCAGAACCAGCTTTTTCTCCCGGGAATCAAATACAATAGTCGGGGCGGACAGAGGGCTGTCCACTCTGTACTGCGAATTTGAACAATAGATAATGACATCCGGATGTATGGTCTGCAAAGCCTTGACCCGGACTCTGTCACAGCACTGGCGTGCTTCCCGCTCCTGCTTGATGCGTTCTTTTAGTTCTTTGAGTTCCTTTTCGTTCTCCACCCGGGCCCGAAGGACTTTGGCCACTATCTGACGCTTGCTCGGCGGAGCCTTTTCCAGAATTGTCCGGACATCTCCGGATCCGAGAGAGTTGTATATTTTCTGCAAATTTTCTTCCAGCTTCTTTTTTCTGGCCAGCCCCTCCTCGGTCTGGCTGTCCACTCCGACATAGACAAAGGTCTCCACCCCAAGAGGAGAGCCGACTTCCCTGGCCAGAACTCCCTCTCCGCAATGCAGGTCTCCGCCGATAATCTTGCCCCGTCCCTTGGAGGCATTCACGCTTTTGCCGGCAAAAACTGAGCAATTCTTGACTTCGTGGGCAATATCCACGTCTGTTCCGGCGCTCAATGTCGCATTCTGGGCATACATGGCGGAAATCCCGCCCCCGGCCTGCACCCGACCCTCGTGATTCATGATGATGCCCCGGCCCACCTGCACATCTCCGCCAGCAACAATAACCGCGTCTTCCACCACTTCTCCGACAATCACGTTTCCCGGAGCTTCCACCTTCAACCCGCCCAGAACCGAACCGGAGATGTATACCGACCCCCGTTCCAGCTTGATGTTACCCACGGCCAAGTTTACATCTCCATTAACCTCAAAGACTTCAGTAACCTTTAAGGTGTTATCCAGGAAAACCACCATGCCCTCGGCAGTGGCGTAAAATTCACTTCCGTCCTCGGAGACCCGGACATTTTCCCCGGCCTGGATCCTGGCCGGCTGACCGTCTTTGGCCGGTACAACATACCCAAACACATCCTGACTGGAAACACCCGGCTTAGGAGGAAGCAACCGGCCCAGAAAATCATCGGGCTGAACAGAACGGATTATATCTCTGGCCCGATAATCAACACTGCCGTTTGAATCCTCGGATACCACAGACTCCGAATCGGAAACTGATTTCACGGCAAGCTCAAAATGGCCGTCCGCTCCATTTTTCGGCTTCAGTCTTTGACAAATCCTTACCCCTTCGACCGGAGCTTGTTCTTGTTCTGCCTTATTTATGGCCTTAAGCAAAGTCTGTTCACGAAGTTTTGCCACAACCTGCATACGCTTAAGAACATCCTGGAAAAGATCCGGGGTCAGCGGATCACCATTGGCTGTGTGCGGATACACAGTAGCTCTAACTCCCATTTTGCTCTCGGTCACCCACACTAGAGGGTTAACCCTTATTTTGCGGTCATCCAGAACCACCAGGCCATATTGCTCGGCTACTACCTGAGAAGAATCAGACTCCAGTCGGCATCCTCCATCTTGAATAAAAATAATATCTGCAGGCTTGTCATTCTTGTCCGCCGGCTTTTTTTCCCCGGTAACCAGAACTCCGTCTTTTGCTGGCTCCGGTGGCACATACCGGCCGATTACATCTCTTGGAAAGACAGGAAAATTCCAGTCACCCATGGGCTCGACAAAGGCATCCCGGGCGGGTCGAGGCTCGGTTCCCCGGACAACAACCATATTAAGTACATCCTCGCCCATATGCATCTTTTCCACTATCCCGGCAATGGTCTCTGCCGATGGATCCAATTGCACTCCGGACTCCTTTAATTTCAGAACCAGATCCTCGGCTGTAATATCACGTCCCTGGCCTTTGGCCGAAACAAAATCAGAAACAACAGCCGTCATTTTGTCCTCGGAAATTTTAACTTGCAGGTAGG
>JBNJHA010000042.1:0-20437 GCA_051748085.1 Thermodesulfobacteriota bacterium | reverse complement strand
CAAAGGAAGGCAGTTTTTGTTATCGGCAATGCCAATCGGTTTGAGAACCTGTTTTTGTGTTCCGTCCCGCGGTCCGTTTTCCCCCTTTTGGCGGGGGCAGGAAAATATGCGAACCTTTCGTCAGGAACATCAGAAAGGATCACTCGAATAAAATCCACACCCAACGTCGAGGAACCAAATAATCTGAATTTATAGATTGGCGGCAAGATAGGCTAAAATGATTACGGGAAAATTTCCCTCAGGTTACAGGAAGGGAAAAAATTCGGCTCTTATGCTAAAAGTTGATTTTTACCGAATCCGTCTTTACTTTTTAATAAGGCAAAGGTAATTTGACAATAAAGTATAATTTATTTGTTTTGTTCATAAAAAAGACAAACAGTTGAAGAATAGTTTTCCAAGTAAAAAGAAAGGGGATGGTTATGGAAAAAATCGAAGGCCACGTAATAATCGTGGACGGGTATTCAACCGGTAAATTTTATATAGATCTTCTTGAAGAAAGAAAGATCCCCGCCGTGCATGTCAGATCCTTTCCAAAGATGGAAAATGTGGAAATATCCGATATGGCCGATGGGGCCATTGCGGAGACGGGCCAGCGTTACGCGGCCCTTGTCGACGGATGCAAGGATATGGACGTGCTCATCCGCGAGCTGGAGGAATACAACCCGGTGGCGGTTTTGCCCGGCTGTGAAACCGGAGTTGAGCTTGCGGACGCACTTGCAGCCAAATTCGGATTGCCCGGCAATGATCCGGAATCCGGCAAGGCTTCGCGGGACAAATATCTCATGCATCAGGCGCTTGATAAAGCGGGCATAAAAGGGCTTAAAAGCTGGCTTGGAGATGATGTCGAGGCGCTTTTGAAATGGGTTGAAGACATCGGCCTGCCGGTGGTCCTGAAGCCGCACAACAGTTCCGGGGCCGACGGAGTACATATTTGCCGGAGTACCGAAGAAGTAAAGGCGGCCTTTGATGCGCTTTTCGGTTCACGGAATATACTGGGAGAAGTAATCAGCAAGGTTCTGGCCCAGGAATTCGCCTCGGGCGAGGAAGTGGTCGTAAATACCGTTTCCTGCGAGAGGAAGCATGTAGTCAGCGATTTGTGGCGCTACAAAAAAATCATAACCGGCGACGGCAGATCCGTATATGACGGATCGGAACTTGTCCGGGATTTCGGCGGGATTACCGGGCGAACACTTGATTATGCCTTTGATGTGCTGGATGCCCTGAATATAAAGCAGGGGCCGGCGCATATGGAGGTCATGCTCACGGAGGACGGCCCGGTACTCATAGAATGCGGAGCACGGCCCATGGGTGCCGGATATCCCCAGGAGCTGCTCCGGGAAAGCCTGGGCTATACCCAACTCGAACTCAGTCTGGAGTCTTATCTCGAGCCGGAAACTTTTAAAGCGAGGATGAATAAGCCGTACCTTTTGCGTAAGCATTTTTTCATTAAAATCCTCATTTCCTCCCGCGAGGGCGATATTGAATCCGTGCCCGGGGTCTCGCTCCTGGCCTCCCTGCCCTCGGTCAGAAGCGGCAATCTGCTTACCTGCCTCGGAGCCGATACCCTCAAGAGGACGGTTGACCTTTTGTCCGCCCCGGGGACCATTTTTCTCTGCCATGAAAATCCGGAGGTTCTTGCGGAAGATTTGAATATCATCCGGGCAATGGAGGAAGACGCCCAGAACCTGCTGGTCGCCCTCTCCTCCCGCGAAATGCGTTCGGACAAGGACTGGTTCAAAAAGATCCCGGATGAGCAATGGCTGAAATCCGACGAAGAGGCAGCAGCCGACGCCATGATTGTCCTCAAGATCATAGAGAAGCATTCCCGGGGGGTGGAGCTGTTTGATTGCCCCTGTGGGAGCGCCGGAGTCAGTGTCCACCTGGCCAAAACAGGCTACAGGGTCACGGGAATCGATTTAAATTCCAATTTTATTGAAAAAGCAGGGGAGCGTTTCCGCCAGGCCGGGCTTTCCGGAGACTTCCGGGTCCTGGACATGCGGGAGATAAACATGTCCCCGCAATTCGATGTGGTCCTGAACTGGTTTAACAGCATCGGCTATTTCGACATCGAAACCGATTTCGACATCCTTAAACGCATGGCGGGCGCTCTTGTTCCCGGGGGCATCCTCGTCCTTGAAGCTCCCAACCGGGCCAATGCCTTGGTCAATACCCGGGCCAAAACGGGTGAAGACGGCAGCGAACTTCAAAAATACTGGGATGAATTGAGCGAAAAGATGTATATTCCCATGAAAATCGGATCAGGCAAAGATTCCACTGTTATAGTCGGAGCCTATTTGTATTCCCTGGCCCAGTTCAGGCTGTTTTTTCGGCTGGCCGGGCTGAAGCTGGAAGCGGCCTATGACGAAAATTTAAGGCCCTTTGAGTACTCGGCAAAGAGAATGATTCTTGTAGGCAGGAAGGGCCGCTGATTTATTCGGTTATCCAGGCGGTGGGTTAAGGACGGCCTCGGTATCTGTTTAATAAATTTATGCAAAAAATCGGGCAAACTTTTTAATGCAGTACATAGTTTCCGTCTTGTATCAATAAATTGCCGGGGCATTCATAATGTTGTATTTTTCCCGGCCTATTGCACTGAGCAAGTCCACTGTCGCGCTTAAATATTCTTTTAACGCCGCGGTGAGGTTGGCCTCGCTTTCGGCAAGCCGGGTCTGGGCGTCCAGGACCTCGGTGCTGGTACCGACCTGAGATTGATAGCGGGCCTTGGCCATGCGGTATCCTTCTTTGGCTTCCCTCAGTCCGGCCCGCGCGACTTTTATTTTTTGTTTTGAAGTCTGAATATCCAGATAAGAGGCCTTTACCTCAAATTGCACATTTAAAAGCAGGTCTTCCAATTCCGCCTCTATGCGCGTCTGTCCTTTGCGGGCCTGTTTATATTCAAAATATGTCTTACCCCATTCGAAAAATTTCCATTGCAGGCTGACTCCCATCTGCCATTCGCTGGGATCCTGGAATTCGCTTCCATCTACCTCGGGTCCATCGCCGTATCGGTAATAGTCAAAGTCGGCTCCCAGTTCGGGATAAAAATCGCTGGCCACGATTCGGGCATCTTCGGAAGCAATCAAAGCACTTTTTTGCGCCATTTTCACATCCGGGCGCTTTAATTTTGCTTCACGCAGGCACTCGGGCAAGGATATTTTGACCGGAACGAAATTTAAACGGCCATGATAGTTGATTTCTTCTGATTGGGAATCGACGGCCAGCAGGGAATCAAGTCTGGCCTTTTGTGTTCCGCTTCCCATCCGGGCCGTCAGCAATTGTTGCCGGGCCTCGGCCACATCCGACTGGGCCTGCAGTACGTCCAGCTTTGTCTTTACTCCCGATTCGTAAAACGCGCGGCTGACCCTGAGATGGGCCTGCAGTCTCTCCAGGGCCTGCTGGGCGCTTCGTTCTTCTTCCCGAAATGCCAAAAGACTCAGAAAAGTTTGCCGTATGCGGGCAATTAGCTCCAGCCGAGCTTTTTTCAGCTTGGCCTCTTTATTCGCCCTGATAAGCTTGGCTTTTTCATGCGCGGCAAGCAATTGAAAACCGGTGCAAATCGGTTGATGGATATTGAAATGAAATCTCCATCTGTCCCTGTTTTTATCCAGGGGGCTGGGCGGCCTGTCCAATTTTGTGTATCCGTAGCCGGAACTAAATTGCGGAGCGAAAGCCGATTTGGCGGCTTTGACCCCGTAATCCGAACCCTGAAGTTCCTCTTTTACGGCTTGAAGGCCGGGATTGGCTTTCAGGCCGCGTTCAACCGCGCCGGACATATTCATTTCTTCCGCAGCAAAGGCCGGAACAGCACTCGACAGGAAATAAAGTAGAAGTAATAATTTGTTGAAAGCCGAAGCTTGCATTCTAAACTCCGCGTGGCTATCTGTTTTTATCGGTTTACTCTCGTATACATGTATCCGTTCAGTAAATTTCAGCAAAATAATCCGGTGCTCTTTTTGCGTGGGCTGAAGTGTTATGTTTCCTTGTTAAACTGAAAAATCTCATTTTCGGATGGAAATCTGATATTTTTAAATCCGGAAATTTTTCGTTTGCAAACGTTCGCGAATGCAATATTCTCAAATCCATTGGCAATGTCAGTCCGCTTTTTTGCGGAACCTTGCGTAATTTGCAGTTCTCTTGTCAAGAGGCGCATGTCTATAGCGCAGCGATTTTTAACCGCCGCAGGACGAATTCAAGATAAATAATGTTGACCAGTAAGGTGATTCCTCCGAAAATTTTGATTGTGGACGACAGCAAGACCATACGCAAAGCTTTGGCCGAACAGCTTGTCAACAGGCTTGATGCCACGGTCTCCGAGGCCGTGAATGGACTCATGGGTTATGATACGGCATTGGCCGATTCATATGATTTGATAATTACGGATATCGACATGCCGGAAGCGGATGGTTTTGAGTTATGCACCCGGCTTAAACAGAATCCGGATACGCGGTCCGTTCCGGTAATCATGCTCAGCAGTCAGGACTCCGAACAATGTATTGAGAAAGGCTTCGGAGCAGGAGCGGCAGCCTATGTACCCAAGAGCAAGGCCTGTAATGATTTGATCCCATGTATAATCAATATCTTGGAAAAATTCAGCTTTGTGCGCGAGCGTTTGATTCTTGTTGTCGATGATTCTTCGTTTGTCCGGAAAACGGTATGCACCGGGTTGTCCCGGGCCGGATTCAAAGTGGTTGAAGCCAAGAACGGTCAACATGCCCTGGAAATGCTTTCCGAATGCAAGCCGGATTTGATTGTTACCGACATCAACATGCCCGGTTTAAATGGGATGGCTTTGTGCAGACGGATTCGGCAGGACCCCCGAATAGATTTTGTCCCGATTGTAATCATGAGTACCGAAGATGACCGCAGGATTATGCGCGAGGCAATTCAGCAGGGAGCGGCCGGATATATTGTAAAGCCCTTTAATATTGAGCAATTGATTATTAATATTGAAAAATTGCTTTCCGACCACGTTCAACTGGTTTTGCAGGAAAAGAAGCGTTTGGATCTGGAAAGAGATATGCTTTTTAACAGCATATCCAGCCTGGTTCAGGCTTTGGAGGCCAGGGACGTCTATACTCGAGGGCATTCGGAAGTCGTGTCCAAAGTTTCGGAGGAAATCGGCAGGCGGATGGGATTTTTGGATACCGACTGCGAAAAGCTGGCCCTGGCCGGCAAGCTGCATGATATCGGCAAGATTGGAATCCGCGATGATGTTTTGTTCAAGCCCGGCAGGCTGACGCAAGAGGAATTTGCGCTGATACAGGAGCATCCGGCAAAGGGCGCGGAGATACTCAGGCCGGTGCCGAGCATGGCTGAATTGATTCCGGCGGTGGAACAGCATCATGAGAGAATGGACGGCGCAGGGTATCCTTTTGGCCTCAAGGGGGACAAGATACATGTCTGGGCCAGGGTTATAGCGGTGGCTGATGTCTTCCACGCTCTTTGCAGTAAACGGCCCTATCATGAGCCGAAATGCCTTGATGAAGTTACAGGCATTGTCAGAAGTGCGGCCGGTGAGCATCTATGCCCGGAATGCGTCGGATGCTTTCTGCGAATAGAAAGGGAAAAGCTGTTGTCCTTTTTCAGGTTTGAGGATGTTTACGGCAGTTATTAAAAAAAGCCCGGACTCGACTGGTGCGGTCGAATCCGGGCTTAAGGGGTTCAATGTTTCGCAAGGGTGGAAATTTATGTTTCCACCAATGTGAAACAAATTTTGTATCTGTTCAGCAAACTTTTTGCTTCTCGTGCTTTCGGTTCTGTATTTTCTAAGCCCCGCCAAAGGGGGATGCCCGCCCCCTTCGGCCTCGCTGGTTCCAGGGGAAGGCAGTTTTTGTTATCGGCAATGCCAATCGGTTTGAGAACCTGTTTTTGTGTTCCGTCCCGCGGTCCGTTTTCCCCCCTTTTGGCGGGGGCAAGAAAATATGCGAACCTTTCGTCAGGAACATCAGAAAGGATCACTCGAATAAAATCCACACTCAACGTCGAGGAACCATTTTTATTTCTTCCAGGCGGCGACCTTGTCCGGATTTTCCTTTATCCAGCGTTTGGCCGCTTCCTCCGGTGTGGATTCCTGGCTCCAGAGCATTACCTGCTGGCAGTTGTCAAGAGTCCAATTGAAATTCTTGAGCAGATTATAGACTTCCGGCTTGTCCTCTTTAAGCCCTTTGCGGGCCACGGTCGCGATGTATTCGGCCTCGCCGTATACTTTTTTCGGATCCTTCAAGTATTTCAGATCCCAGCGGCTGAACATCCAATGCGGAGTCCATGCGGTAACCACAACCGGCTTATTGTTGTCAATCCTGTCCTTGAGGGTGGCGGTCATCATTGCACCGCTGCTGCCGATGATCTCAAAGTCGTCCAGATTGTATTCCTCTACTGCTTTTTCCGTTTTGCCCATTATCCCGGCACCGGGGTCAATGCCTACTATTTGACTGTCAAATTTTTCAGCGTTGGCCGGAAGTTCGGCAATGGAATCGATATCCACGTAAGTGGGAACTGCCAGACCAATGCGCGCTCCGGTCAGATTTTTTCCCAGCAAGTCCACTTGATCCTGCAGTTGTTCTTTGTAGTCGCTGTGGGTTACCGGAAGCCAGGCACCGGTAAACCCGTCCACATCCCCGGCGGCTGTTCCCTTCCACATGGCCGCGGCGCTGACCGAAATGATGTCCACATCATAGCCCATATCTTCCAGAACAGCCTTGATAACATTGGTACTGGCCACGGTTTCCGCCCATTCGACATAGGCCAGTTCAACATCCTTCTGGCCGGCATAAACCGGAAAACTCAAGGTGATAAACAATGTCAAAATTCCCAGAATACTTAAAATCTTACGCATAAAAAACTCCTTTATGGTTTTTGTTATTTAAAAAAAGTTTGTCCCGTCCGATCCGGGTTGTTATGTCTGGACAGTTATCCCGGGTCAGTATAGATTTTCGGGTTGTGCGAATGAACGCAAAAAGTATATAAACTGATAAACCGGAATAGTGCCAATGATTTTTCTTCATCTTAAGGATAACAACATATAATGCGCATGCGTGATCTGGATATTGATTTGCTCCGTACTTTTGAGGCGGTGGCCAAATGCCGCAATTTTACCGGCGCGGCCCAGAGTTTGAGTCTCACTCAGTCGGCGGTCAGCGCGCAGATAAGGCGTCTTGAAGAACTTTTGGGGCACAGGCTTTTTGAACGTGACAGCCGAAGGGTTATTCTGACTGAATCCGGGGAAGTCTTTATGGATTACGCGGTTCAGATCCTGAAGCTGCACGACAAGGCCCTGGAAGAGATGGGCCGTCCCAGGGTTCAGGGCAAGGTGCGGCTGGGTATTCCGGATGATTATGCTTCGTATTTTCTGCCCCGCGTACTCAGGCGGTTCGGATCCATATATCCCGGCATCGAACTCGATATTTGCTGTGAATTGAGCGTGGATCAGATGATAAATCTGAATAAGGGAAAAATTGATCTTGCCCTGGTTACCCGCCAGAAGAACAGCGCCGGGGGAGAGCTTGTCTGTTCCGAGCCCCTGGTGTGGGCAGGGGCAAAAGGGGGATCCGTTCACGACCAGACCCCCCTGCCTCTGGCATTATTTCCCCCCGGTTACTGTGTTTTCCGGGAGCAGGCGCTGAAGGCTTTGTCCGAATCCGGCAGGGCATGGAGAATTGTCTGCACCAGCCGGAGTCTGGCCGGAATAAGGGCGGCTGTTTCCGCCGGTTTGGCCGTGACTGTCGTCGGCAGGCATACTTTGTCTGCCGATATGCGTATCCTGGGCGAAAACGATGGCTTCCCTCCGCTTCCGAATGTGCAGATCGCCTTGCATACCGAAAAAGAACAACCGGAAGAAAATGTGCAGAGACTGGCTTCCTTTTTAAAGGAGGAAATGGGATTGATAGGCCGGTGCAATCCTGAAGGCAGGAGGGAGGGTGAGCAGGGCGGACTTTAACGGGCCGGGCAAATTTTTTTTAAAAAACTGGTTTTCCTGGCACTGTGAATACGATGTATTCACAGGCGGCACGCACCGCCGCACAGGTGTCAATTGCGCAGGTATACCAGTTGTCCTGTTGTCATGCGCAGTCTGCGGCTGATCATGCGCGCGGTCTCCTGCAGCATTTTGATCGCGATCTGCGGGTGATGTTCGATAATTTTCTGGAAATTGGAACGGGATATAACCAGGAGTTCGGTCGCGGTCTTGGCCACGGCCGAGGCCGAGCGGGGCTCGTCATCGATAAAGGCCATTTCCCCGAAATGAGTCCCGGCTGAAAGGGTTACAACTACTTTTTCCAGGCTGTCCGTACTTTCCTTGAGGATATCGACTTTCCCGGAAATGATAAACGCCATGTAATCCTGTCTGTCACCCTGTCTGAATATGTGCTGTCCGCTGGAATAATTATGCAGGCTCAGGTATTTGGAGATCGTCTTTATCTCATTTCTGTCAAAATGCATGCCCCATTTGGTGGAATCGAACAATTCGCATAAAGTCCGCCCTTGCCGGTTTGCGTCTTTGCATTTTTCCCCGCCCATACTCCCTCCGATTTTTGGTTTGGGTAAGGTATTTGTTTACCTATTTTTTTTGCCTATAGCTTACAACAGGATAAATTTCCAGTTTTTAATCATGAACGGACCAATTTCAGGTTCTTCGACGAAGGACATGGATTTTTGTGTCTGGTTTATTCTGCTGATAGAGGCGGCGCGGTACGCGGGAAAAACGGCTTTTCCGAACGAGATATTCTCTAAGCGGAAGGAGCGAAAAAATCTAGGTGCTTTCGTCTATAATCCCTCCGGAATCGCTGAGGATAAGATTTAAAAGTATCTGTTCCACTGAAAGGCTGCTGGACATCCTGGATTGTACGGCCTGATCAAGTATGTCGGCCTGGTTGTTCAGACTGGCCGCGTGCGATTCAAGCGAGCCTTCCTTGCTTTCATACATGTCATAAATCGCGTTTACATCGCTTAGATAGCTTTCAACATATGATAGCTGCGTCGATCTGCTCACTTCATTCGCAAGATTGCTTCCCTGCAGGTTGTTCCAGTCGAAGTCGCTGTTGGCCGTGTCCAGGGGGTAAAAATTAACGTCAAAGCCGCCGTCCTTGAAGGCCTGAATGTAGACGCTGCCGTCGGAATCAATCTGCTCCGTGCCCCACTGGCTTTTGTCCAGCATGTGTATGCCGTTGTAGTCCGTGCTTTCGACCAGGCCGATAATTTTTTCGCGCAAATTGTCGTAGTCTTCCTGGACTATGTCACTGTCCCCGTCCAACTCGCCGCTGTTTATCTTGTCGATTATTTCCTCCATATCCTCCAGGGCGCCCTTTATCTGTCCGACGGCTTCCCTGCCGATGCCGACCATGCTGGCCGCCTCGCTGACATTGTCCGAGTTCTGGCGCACACTCGCGGCATCCGAACGTAATTTTCCGGTTATGGCCTGTTCAAAAGGATTGGTCAGCGGACGGATATTGTTTGTGTCCAGGACCATGTCCCGCAGGCTTTGACCGACGCCGGATCCGTAAAATACGGAATTGGTCAGGAGATCATTGCGTAAAAGCTGTGAGGAGTAGTCATATAGAAAAGTTTGGAAATATGGGGAAAGGCTCATTGTTTACTCCGAACCTGTGCAGGTTGTCATTCAGTCTATTATTCCTTATCACTTTATCGGCAAAACGGTCAAAATCTTTATGCTGCCCGGCTTGTATTCTTTCAGTGAGTTGCGGGGAAAAAATGTCATATAAAAGTATGTTGAACCGCAAAGACGCAAAGTTCAGAAGGCGAAGCAAGGATTTTCCTTGGCGACTTGCGCGCCTTGGGCTTGCTCTGAATAAATATTAAATATGGACGCATTCGGGAGGACATATGGCTTTCAAAGATACGCTGGTTTCGCTCGGCGAGAAGGCATCCAGATTCAAGGACTACGGGATTTCAAAGGGCGGCGAACACGTGGCCCGGCATTATTTGCGCGATTTTGGGCAGGTTGTACGTTTTAATGTGAACACTCAGGATAAGAACGTTGATCTGGAGGTCCTTTTAAACGGCGAGACCGCACCGATAAAAGCGGAATTCCGCAATTATGCCATTGAACACGACCAAAACAAAAGTTTTATTTCCTTCCAGGAGGTGACAACGTCCAGGGAATGGATGAATGCGGTTGGCCGTAAATTTTTTGTCGGCCGTAAATTTGAAATTCCGGGCGAATATGCCAGGCTTCTGGAGAAAATGCTCTAGCGTCTCCGTCCCGGAAAATTCGGGTTCCTCGAAGTTGCGTTCCGATTTTATTCGAGTGTTTTTCTGATTTTGGTGAACAGCCAGGAAGCCTCTATATAATAACCTCCAAATCGACCTGGAGACGGTCCAAATCGGTCCGGGTCAGCCGGACTTGCAGCTCCTGTCCCAATTTGAAGGTTCGAGCCGTCCTTCGGCCTACAATCTGCTGTTTATCCGGCCAGAAAGTGTAATAATCGTCATTCAGGCTGGAAAGCCTGACCATGCCTTCGGCCATGACCTCATGCAGTTCAACCCAGAAACCGTGGTCGGCCAGGGAACAGATAACCCCGGAAAACGTCTCCCCGACACGGTCCTTCAGGGCGATGATGGACGCCCGCTTGAGGATTTCCCTTTCCGCCTCCATTGCCTTGCGTTCAATACTGCTCAACTCGTCACCCAGTTCCTTGAGCGCAGGAACCTTTTTATATTCGGGCGCTCCGGCGGAGAGCACGGCCTTTAAGGCCCGGTGCACGGTCAAGTCGGCGTAGCGGCGTATCGGGGATGTAAAATGACAGTATGATTCGGAAGACAATCCGAAATGTCCGACATTCTGCGGTGAATAATAGGCCTGCATCATGCAGCGCAAAAGCAGACGATTGACCAGGAATTCGAGCCGGGTTCCTTCGGCCGCGGCCAGAAGACGCTGCAGTCCCTTGGTGCTGGGGTTGTTCGGAAGACTGTCGGCAAGAGCCGTGTTGGCAAGCAGAGAAAAGAGCGAATCCAGCTTTTCTTCATCCGGTTCCGGGTGGACGCGGAAAAGAAACAGGATGCCTTTTTCTTCCAGGAAGGAGGCGACGGCCTCATTGGCGGCGATCATGAATTCTTCTATCAGTTGATGCGCGAAATGCCTTTTCTTTTCACGTACTTCAAGATCCTCGGCAAACTGGCTGATAACCACCTCGGGTTCCGGAAGGTCGAAGTCCAATCCGCCCCGCTCCCTCCTTTTGCGCATCAGTATCCGGGCAAGATCGCCGGCTGTGTCCAGCATGGGGATAATATCCGCAAGTTCCTTCCTTTCCTTTTTTTCTTTTTGATCAATCGCCGCGTGTACCCGGGAATATGTGAGCCGTTTGTGGCTTTTGATCACTGCGCGAAAAAAACGGTTCGCGACGCATTGTCCGCCGGCATCGAAATCCATTTCCGCGACCATGGCCAGACGGGGCTCATCAGGCTTGAGACTGCACAGCCCGTTGGAAAGTTCCTCCGGAAACATGGGCTCGACCGACATGGGAAAATAACAGGAATTGCCGCGGGTTTTTGCCTCCCTGTCCAGTTCGGATCCGGGCTGCACGTAATAGGAAACATCGGCGATGGCGACCATGAGCTTGTACCCGTTTTTAGTCTTTTGCACATAAATTGCGTCATCAAAATCGCGGGCCTTGGCCCCGTCAATGGTCACGAATTGGGTTTCGGTCATATCCCGGCGGTCTTCGAGGTCGGAATCATCCGGAGAGGACGGAAGGCGGGCCGCCGTATCGATTACATCCTGCGGAAATTCGGTCGGAATATTGTGATTGTATTTGACCAGCATTTCCTGGACCTCAAAGTTGTCCTCGCTGCCCATGTCTCTTATCAGCTTGGCTGTCCACAGTCCGGGTTCGAGCATTTCCTGCGGTTTGACGATGACCACGTGTCCGGCTTCAACCTGATCCGGCTTGATATTGTTCAAGATTACGGAAAATTGGTGTCTTGGATCGGTCGGCCGGGCCAGAACGCTGTCCGAACCGATATTTTTGGCTATCTTGGCGGTAACCGTGTCCACGGCTCTTTTCAGAATGCGAACTATCCTGCCTTCCTGATTTTTTCCTCTTTTGCCGGGCATTACCGCCACAAGCACGGTATCGCCGTGCCGCGCGTCCTCCAGTTTGGACGGATGGATAAAAATATCGCGCCTTCTTTTGTCTTCCGGGAGGACAAAGCCCATTCCGGCCCTTTGTATTTCCAGTTTGCCCTTGAGCATGGGCAGCATGTCCACCAGACACAAAGCCTTTCCGGAACGGATGAGCCGGCCGTCCTGGATAAGCTGATCCAGAAGCCTTTTTACATGCCCGCGGGATTTTTTGCCCCCGGCCAGTTCCTGGTAGATGTCCTTGGGGGTCAGCGGCTTTTCGCTTTGCTTGAAAATTTTTATTATTTCATTCTTATTTATTTTTTTAGAAGCCATTTGTGCCTCACAATGTTTTTAGATCGCGGTTTACGAGCTGCGGGTCATATTTACCCAGATCGTAAACGCGTATCTTGTTGCTGCGCGGAAATTCGCGCTTGAGTATTTTCTTCAGGGCGCTTTTAAGCTTCGAGGCTTTGACTTCGAAGCTGGTCTTTTCAAATCCGTTTTCGATAAAATTGTATATTTCCCGGGTGGTCTTGATGATGAGCACGGACCGATTGCGTTTGTATGTCCTCAACTCAATACAGCTGCCGATGGGTATTTTTTCCAGTTTCTGGCTTACCGCGGGTATCAGGGCTGATTTATCCAGCATGAAATTCTAAATGTTTGATATCTGTTCACCGCAATTTCAATCTATTGCGGCCGCTGTCCAGTATTTTCCATAATCGCGCTTGATCCGTGTCTGAAAGTTGAATCCCGATATCCAGGCACAAAAGCTTGTCGTCAGCCATGTTTTTCAGTTTTACCGCGTCCTTGCTGGTGCACAGAATATGTTTACAGCCTTTATCGCGGGCGGTTCGATTTATTTTCTCCCAGTCCCGAGTCGTAAAAATATGATGGTCGGGAAAAAACAGGGTGCCTCCCGCAGGTTTTTGCAAGAAAGTTTGCGCGCTGTGTATAAAGCGTCCGGGGTTTGAAATTCCGGCGAGTGCAAGGTACGGGGAATTCAGACCGGTTACGCGGCTATTATCCGCTACCTTGCGCAGCCCGTCAGCCTTTGTCTGGAAATAAACAATCGGCTTGCCGAACCCGTGTAGTCTTTTGGCGGCCGCCGCCCGGGTCCTGTCGGGATCGCTGTTCAGATGGACCGCGAACAAATCCGCGCGGCGCAAGGCGTTTTGCCCTTCGCGCCATTCTCCGGAAGGGATGACCCTGTTCCATCCTTTACCCAGGTCATACGCGGATAAAAGGACTATGTCCACGTGTCTCGGCATGCGCATGTGCTGAAAACCGTCATCAAGAATAAAAAGATCGGGATTTATTCGTGACCGCGCCCACTCGGCGGCTCTTTTCCTGTCCGGATCAATGATTATTTGCACATCCGCGAGCCGGGACATGAGATCCAGAGGTTCATCCCCGCACGCGGAAACGGGATCATCCAGCCGCACCGGGTGCGGACAGGCCGGTGGCTTTGCCCCGTATCCACGGGTTAGTATTGCCGGAGTAAGTCCTTTTTTCAGATATTGCCCGGCCAGGTAGGCGCAAAAAGGGGATTTGCCTCTTCCTCCCCAGGCTATATTGCCCACGGATACGCATAATTTTTCGGGGGATTTTACGGCGGACAGGCGATAATACAGACCACGCGCACGCATTAACCGGGAATAAATACGGCCGGGAAGCCAGAGCAGGGGGTATAACGTCTCTTGTAGGTTTCGAATGGTTGGGGGCATGCCGGATATCCCGGCCGGAAATCATTACTCCGGCCGGGTATGTATGCTTTTACTCGCGCATCTGACCGAAAAAGCGCAGAAGCATGAGAAACAGGTTGATAAAATCAAGGTAGAGAGTGAGCGCGCCGAGTATCGTGCCCCTGCGGATAGCCGTGGAGTCATCCATGGGAGCGCTTTCACCCATGCTTTTCAGTTTCTGGGTGTCGTAGGCAGTGAGTCCGACAAACACCAGGACGCCGATTCCGCTGATAGCGAAATTAAGCGCCGGGCTGCGCAGGAAAATATTGACCACCGAGGCCAGAATGACACCTACAAGTCCCATGAACAGGAAACTTCCCCAGGAGGTGAGATCCTTTTTGGTGGTCATCCCGTAGATGCTCATGGCCCCGAACATGCCGGCACAGACCACGAAGGTCGAAGCGATCGAGGTCGCAGTGTACAGTAAAAGTATCGCGGAAAGGGTAACTCCGTTTAGTCCGCTGTACAAAAGAAAAAGGCCGGTGGCGGTCTGGGCGGACATCTTGGATATTCCTCCGCTTATGGCCACGACAAGCAAAAGTTCACCTATGATCAGCCCCCAGAATAAAAGCTGGTTGCTGAAGATGGCCTGGGCGAGCGTCGGGGTGGAAGCTACTGTATATGCGGTAATCGCGGTAAGCCCCAGTCCCGCGCCCATCCACATGTATACGCCGCGCATGAAGGCGTTTAAAGCTTCAGAGCGGGTTGAGGTGGAAGGTACACTATCGTAGTTGGGCATTTTATCCTCCTTGAAAACGGTTGTCTCTTTTCCTGCTTTTTATTATCTGTTTTTGTCCGTTGCTTGTCAATGATTATCGTTATGCCTGTCGGAAGATTTCTTTTGACTGGCCCGGGTTGGCGGGCAATATGCGCCCGAGCAGGTCGGCAGTGTTCATAAATGTGTTAAGGGCATTTTAGGTTGAATCAGTTTCCATCCGGAAACTCAAAAATTCCGGATTTAGAAATAGCAGGTTTCCAATTCGAAAATGAGTTAAAGCTTTTGCTATCCAAGCAGATAGTTGTTTTAAAAAAGATGTCCAAAAAGTTGTTGAACCGCAAAGACGCAAAGTTCAGAAGGCGAAATATTGCTGGTTTTCCTTGGCGACCTTTGCGCCTTGGGCGAAGCGGGCGGTTCATAAAAATTACATTTAAGAAGTGGGCGTTGTCCGCTTTACAAACATGGTGAACAGCTGCAGGATTATTGGATTTAATTGTCTAAATCCGGTGAACTTTTTTTCATGTTCTGAACAGTTATAACTCAGGTTTAATGGTTTTTTGCGATGAAAAAATTCAGATTGCGTTTTTTGCAATTTATGCTTCTGGCGGCGGCGGTAACTTTGAGCGTTGATGTCTGGCTGCAGATTACCAATTCCCAAAGCTTGTGCATGACCGAGAGCTGTCAGGTGGTCGGCGAATACGTGCATTTCGGTGAGACTCTGCTGATTGTTGCCGGGGCCGTTTTTTTCTGGACTCTGTGGCTTATGTCTTTTTTTGCCGGGAGATATGAAGCACCCTGGCTGTGGAAGACGATCAAAGTCTTATTGCTTGGAGCCATGGCATTTGACGGGGCCCTTCTGGGCTTTCAATTTGTAACCGTCAAGGAAAGATGTCTTTTGTGCATCGGAGTGGCTCTGTTTCTTTTTGCTTTTGCCGCGCTTTTGTCCTGGAACCGAAAGAAGGCGTATATTTTTATTCTGGCTGGGGCTGTTTGGCTTGGCGGTTTTGCCGCTAACGGTATTCTGGAATATAAAATAAGCCCGGCCAGTCTGGATAAAATAGAGGTCATTACCCGCAAAGGTGAAAAAGATCGCAAATGGCCAAGGTTTTATTTCTTTTTCGGCCTGCATTGTGCTCATTGCAGTAAAGTTCTGGCCAATCTGGCCGTGAACAACCGCGATCCGTTCACCTGGCATCTTATCCCGCTGAATGACAGCAAAAAGGATCTGTCCCGGATTAAAGCCATATTCGGATCTAAAGAAATCGAGAAGAACGCGTTTCTGGCCGTTTTGGAGATTGAGAATAAGAAGGATGAGGAAATCGAGCCGGGCAGGCCTCCGGAAGAAGTGATACAGGGAGTGAAAAAGGCCAAGGAATTTTTTACCAGCCGGGGCTATAAGGGCGTGCCCATACTGATTGTCGACGAGAATCGGGGGAAACGGGTGGTTTTACAGGGCGTTGAGGCCATAATGCGCTATCTTAAAAAAAAGAGGCTTGTTGTCCAGACCATTGATATGTCCGGGAAAAAGAAAGAGGTCGAGAAGGTTGAGGGACAATAACTGTGCTGGTGCAAAAATTCCGGTGATTTTTTCGTATGCTGAATAGTTACTGCCGGCGAACAGTCAAAAACGGCTTTTTCACGCCATATTTATTCGGAAAATGAGAATGACCAGCAAGACCAAGCTGATTAATAAATTTGAAGGCCTGCCGGTCCTCGTCCGGGAGCATCACCGGGCCAAGAGGGTGCTTATCCGTTTTGTTCCCGGGGCCGGACTTAAAATTACAATCCCGGTTGGTTTTGATCCGGAACGGCTCCCGTTCATACTTGAAGAAAAGCGTTTTTGGATTCAAAAGACGCGCAAAAAAATGGAGATGGAAGGCTTTGATCCGGCCGGGTCCAAATTGGAACTGCCCGGGGAAATGGAGCTTTTGGCAACGGGAGAGAAATTTCCGGTTGAGTACCGCGATATAGGCGGGGAACGCAATTTTGTCCGGGAAGAAAAAGGGAAGCTGGTCGTTGATACTGTTTCCGAATTGTCCAACAGTGATATTCGAGAGATGTTGCGCTACTATGTCCGTAAAAAGGCTCAAGCGGTTCTTTCGCCCTGGATTGCCCGGATCAGCCGGGGGCTGGGACTTTATCCGGCAAATGTCCGGGTTAGGATGCAGAAAACCAGGTGGGGGAGCTGCTCGGAAAAAGGGAATATCAATCTAAACGCCAAGCTCTTGTTTCTGCCTCCGGAATTGGTGGATCAATTGCTGGTGCACGAACTTTGCCATCTTGCCGTGCCGGATCATTCCGTACGTTTCTGGGACATGGTCGCCCGCTTCAGACCGGATTACCGGGAAATGGAAAAGGGGTTGAGGCTTGCGGCCGGCTATCTTCCGGCCTGGGTTGGATAGTTTCTTATCCGGAAATTGTTCAATTTCCGGATAAGAATCGGATAGGGACGCTGCCGAAAAAACGGCGGCAGCACCCCTCAAAGCCTGTTATGCCTCGTTGTTGCGGGCCGTGTACCAGGCGCTGGATTTGGTAAGCAGGTCGAAAGTCCTGTTGACCAGGGCGTGCGGATCGTTCAGATAACCCTCGAGCAGCAGGGCCGATTCAAAGAGCTGTTCGGTCGCCTCGGCGATGAAGCCGGCATCAGGCTCGCTCTTGTGCACCCGGATCAGATTGCGGGTAAGCTCGTGATCAGGATTGATTTCCAGGATTTTTTTCGGAACCGATGTGTCCCGGTTTATCTGCTGCATGATTTTGTGCATCTGGGAACTCATGGCTCCGTCCGGGTTGACCAGGCAGGCCGGACTGGTGTCCAGGCGGCGCGATGCACGAACCTCGGTCACCCTGTCTCCGAGGACCGTCTTCATTTTTTCAAGCAGCCCGGACAATTCGGGGGTGTCCTGTTTTTCGTCCTTTTTCTCTTCGGAATCTTTCTCCTCGTCCTTTTTATCCAGATTGTCCAGATCGGCCGGATCGATATGCTCGGCTGCGGTAAACGGAAGTCCCTCGTAGTCCTTGAGACTGTCGAGCAGGAATTCGTCGATTGGTTCGTACAGATACAAGACCTCGATTCCCTTCTTACGCAGAAGTTCCATGTGCGGGCTGGTTTCGATGGCTTCGCGGCTTTGTCCCGAAATGTAGTATATTTTGTCCTGACCCTCGAACATCCTGCTTTTGTACTCCTCGAGTGACGTAAGTTTGTCCGCGCTGTCCAGATGCGAGGAATTGAAGCGGACCAGGGGCTTGATTTTGTCCTGGCGGGTGAAGTCGGAATAGGCCAGTTTGAATACCTTGCTGTGCTCTTTCCAGAATTCGGTGTACCTTTCCGGTTCTTTTTCGGCTATTTTTTTCAGCCGGGAAAGGATCTGCCCGGTTAGATTGTTTGAAATCTTGCGGATAAGGGCGTTTTGCTGAATACCTTCCCTGGCGATGTTCAGGGGCAGGTCCTCGGTGTCCACCACACCCTTGCAGAATCCCAGGTATTGCGGGAGCAAATCCTTGTTTTCACGCTCGATCAGCACACGGTTCACATACAGGTCCAGGCCGTATTCCATGTTCTGCAGATCGAGGAAGAACGGGCTTTTCTTGGGGATGAACACGAGCGCGTTGAACTGTACTGGCGCGTCCACGGATACATGCAGGGTTTCGAACGGCTCGTCGTTGTCGTAGGTCAGAAACTGGTAGAATTCCTTGTATTGTTCCTTTTTGATCTGGAATTTGGGTTCCTTCCACAGGGCGGGGATGGTGTTGACCTTTTCATCGTCAACGTAAATGGGGAAGGAAATAAAGTTGGAGTGCTTTTTAATTATGCTTTTCAGCCTTTCGGGATCGGCGTATTCCGAGTCGTCCTCGCGCAGGCTTATTTCTATGCTGGTTCCGCGCGGCAGGTCCTCGTCCACTTCCTCCACCGTGTAACTGCCCAGGCCGTCCGAATGCCAGCGGACCGGCTTTGCTTCGGGATCAAAAGACCGGGTCTTGAGCGTGACTTCGTTGGCGACCATGAATACTGAATAAAAGCCTACGCCGAACTGGCCGATGATGTTTTCCGGCTTTTCCTTGGATTCGGAGAGCTGGCGCATGAAATCCTCGGAACCGGAGTGGGCTATGGTTCCGATGTTCTCCAGGACTTCCTGTCTGCTCATGCCGATTCCGGTGTCGGTAATGCTGATTTTTGAATTGTCCTTGTCCGTTTTGATTCTTATGTCCAAGTCGGCATCCGGATTTTTTATGTCCGCGGAACGGCTTTGCTCGAAACGGATCTTGTCCAGAGCGTCCGAGGAATTGGAAATCAGCTCGCGCAGAAAAATTTCCTTGTTCGTGTACAGGGAATGGATGATGATATCCAGCAGCTTTTTGATTTCAGCCTGAAATTCGTGTTGTTCAGCGTTTTTTGCGTTCATCGGTAATTTTCTCCTTTAATGGTTTTTGCTCGAAAAGTGATTGTTCAGCATATTAAAATATCTGTTTTTAACTGGATCTCTGCTTCGTCATCCGGACGTTAATCCGCGACTGGCCTGACGGGGAAAAAGTTGCAAACAAACTAATCCAGTCCCCACATAATGGGCCTTCTCTCAGCCGTCATTACCCGTTCCTGTTCGGGGACAGGAACGGGTAATCCAGAAAACAGCGCAAGCAAAATCCTGGTACTTGATATTAATAGCTGCATGACAACCTATTAAAATAGGTCTTAAGCCGCGTCTGTCAAGGGGGATGAAAGCGGGGAAAGCAGGCGGGGGTCAAGACTCGGGTTCGAGCCTTTCCCGGGCCCAGGCCAGGGCCTGGTTTCTGTCGGTTATGAATCCGTCGTCCTGGGCCAGGCGGGCTTTTTCGAGCAGGCGGCCTATGCGCGGTCCTTCGGGCAGACCCAGGTTCAAGAGGTCATCACCGGTCAAAAGCCTTTTTTCCTCTGTCCGGGTTTTAAATTCCTCAAAGTAGAAGCGGATCATTTCCCCGGCCCGGCTTTCGAAACGGGCGGCCTCATGCTCGGGGCGTTTCGGCCCTTGGGTGGCCCGGCTGTCGGCCAGTCCGAGAATGACTATGGGAATCAGGTCGTCCCCGACCCGGCGCAAAAAGCGCATGAGCGTACTTTTTTTGACTTCCGGGCGGGACAGAGCGAATATATGCATGTGTTCGCCGACAAGCAGATTCAGATATTCCCGCTCCCGCCTTGAAAATTTTAGTCTTTGGGCGATGTCTTCGGCCATCCCGGTCCCGGTTTTTTCATGCCCGTAAAAGGTAATTTTTCCGGACGGCTGGGTTTCGCGGCAGGACGGCTTGCCCATGTCATGCATGAGCGCGGCCAGTTTCAGCCAGGGCAGGCGATAACCTCCAGCAAGAACAGCGTTTATTTCCTTCCCGTGCCCGGGGAAAGTTTTTTCCGGAGCCGCGATGATTTCCTCGCAGGATGCGCAGGCCTGAAAGCTGTGCTGCAAGACATCCAGGTGATGAAAGGCGTTCTGGGTGCAGCCGCGCATGGGGTCGATCTCCGGCAACAGAGCCGATAGAACCCCGAGAGCGTCCATTTCCCGCAGACAGGCGCAGGCCCGGCTGAAAAAGAGCATGGCCCGCAATTCATTTATTATTCTTTCCGGGGCGCTTTCGATAACCCGCCTGGCGTTTTTCCGGATTGTCTCCCGGGTGCCCGGTTCAATGCTGAAGTTTAGCTGGGCGCTCAGGCGAAAAGCGCGCATTATCCTGAGCGGATCTTGGGCAATGTTTTCCGGCCTTGTGGCCCGGATTATCCCCTGTCTTAAATCCTCCCTCCCGCCGAAGGGGTCGATTATTTCGGTGTCCTTTTCCGCCCCCAGGGGCCGGGCCATGGCGTTTATGGTAAAATCGCGCCGGGTCAGATCACGTTCAATGCTTTCTCCCTGGATATGAACCAGGTCCAGATGGATG